>JANXTL010000284.1 GCA_025352375.1 Acetobacteraceae bacterium
GAAGTCAACCTCAGGCGATCACGCTCTAAGCCTTTGTTTGAGAGGGTGATTCACGCCCGAGGTTGAAGTCAACCTCAGGCGATCACGCTCTAAGCCTTTGTTTGAGAGGGTGATTCACGCCCGAGGTTGAAGTCAACCTCAGGCGATCACGCTCTAACTCAGTCCGGCTGGATCGGCATCCGAGCGATGCTGAGCCAGGCAACCGGGGCGCCGGAATTTTCCGCGGCCTGGTCTGCCGGCAGGCCGGTGTCCCAATCCGCGGCGATGAAGCGACGGCCGCTGACCGACGCCGCTGCGTCCGACACCAGCCACAGCAGCGGCGGAACCATGATCGCCGGTTGCAGCATCTTGTCCCGGTTGCCAGATTCGTCGCCAACCAACGGTGTATTGGTCGTGCCGCCCGGCACCAGCACATTAGCTGTGACGCCGGTGCCTTTGAGGTCGGCCGCAAGGACGGCCATCGATGATTCCGCCGCAGCCTTGCTGGAGCCGTAGAGCAAGTAACCCTCCCGCACCATCGTCCCGAGGCTGGTTGTCACCGTGATCACGCGGCCCTGGTTGACCTTCAGCATGTGGGGCACAACGGCACGCGCCATCATGATCGGGGCGGTGGCATTCACGGCCAAAAACCGGGCCCATTGTTCCGGCTCGATCTCCCAGAACCGGATGGGATTGCGGCGCTGATCGGCGCGCACCGAGGCTTGCCCGATGCCGGCGTTGTTCACCAGGACGTCGATCCGTCCGGATAGGCTCAGCGCCGCCTGGACGATGTTTTCGAACGAATCTGCCCGCGACAGGTCCGCGGGATGGGGGATAAACCGGCCGGCCAGTCCCTCCGCCGATTTCGCAACCGCTCCCAGTGCATCGGCCGCTCGGTCGACGGCCAGCACGTCGATACCGCTGGTCGCCAACCCGAGTGCCATAGCCCGCCCAATACCGCTGGCGGCGCCAGTGACGATCGCGGTTTTACGCTCGTTGGCCATGTTCTTTTCCTCCTGATGGGGTTTCCCGGGAGTGTCCCAGAAAACCCAACACGGGGAAACAGGTCAGCGGGTCATCATCACCGGCAGGTTGGAATACTCCAGCACATGCCGGGTCACGCCGCCGAGGATCAGCTGCCGCAAGCGGGAATGGGAATAGGCCCCCATCGACAGCAGATCGCAGCCGAACTCGGTTGCCGCAGCCAACAGCCCGGCGCCAACCGAGCTGCCAACAGGCCGGAACATCGTGATATCGGCGTTGACACCGTGCAGCGCCAGATAGGCCGCGAGGTCCGGGGCTGCCGGACCGCGCCGTTGGTATCCCTCGGCCGACAGAATGCGGACGGCCTCGGCTTGCTGCATCCAGGGCATCGCCGCGAGGGCGGAGGCCGCGGATTCAGCCGTGCCGTTCCAGGCAAGGCATACCCTGCTGCCGATCGACTTAGGCGCGACCTGCGGTGAGATCAGCACCGGGCGGCCGGAGTCGAACAGAACGGCATGCAGCGCGTCGGATGAGGATACATCCTCCCCGGAATCAGGATGCGGCACGACGGTCAGGTCGGCCAGGCGGGCCTGTTGGGCAACGATGTCTTCCTCGCGCCCGGTGACCGAGGCGAAGCTGGCTGTCGCGTGTGCCGCACCGAAATGCGGTTCCGATACCGTGACCTCCTGCCGGGCGACGAAGCGCTCGAACATGGAGCGCACGGCGTGGGCGCGCTCGCCACTTTCCTTTTCGGTGGCCGACATCATCTCCTCAATCATGGCACCAGACAGGCCTTCGCCCGCCAGCGGCGCGACATCGCGGCTGTCCACCCGGACATGCAGAGCTGTGACGTGCGCAATGAAGCACCGCGCGATCATAAGGGACGTGGTTAATGCGGCCTCTCCCGCGGCGGTGCCGGTGAGGGGCAGCAGCAGCTTACGGATGGGCATGATCGGCTCCTTTCCTTGGCAGTCTTCCCAGAACGCTGGTCTGGTTTGCACTTCTAGCACATCTTGGTTTTTTGCGGCAGAGAATTTCGTACCCGCGCCAGCGCATTCGTTGCATCGGAGGCGTCGATCGGAGTCCAGTCAAGGGGACCGGGATCGTTCGGCGCGGCGGTATGCAATACCGCGACAGTGGCGTCGGAGGCATCGCCCGTGCGGTCGGCGACTCGTTGCTCAAGCAGGCCCAACGGCGCCTGGAGCCAGAAGCCGCGAAACGGCACCCCGACTTGGTGGGCCGCTTGTTCGACCATGGTACGGTGCGAGACGTTCATAAAGGTCGCGTCGGCAACGACGGCCTGACCGGCCTTTGCCGCAATCTGGACGGTCTCCGCCAAAGTTGTGAACACCGAGCGGCTGACGTCCGGCGTATAGGCCGATGGCGGAAGCCGATCCTCGGGCGCGACACCCATCAAACGTTTGCGGATTTCGTCGCTACGCACGATCAGCGCACCCGGTGGGCGGCCGAGGTCCGGCGCCAGCCCGCGTGCCAGCGTGGACTTGCCGGTACCCGGCAGACCGCCGACCGCGAGGACCACGGGGCATGCGGGACGCAGGTAATCGATCGCGGAGGTGAGGTAAGATTTCGCCGCGTCCGCTTGGCCGCTCCGCGCGGCCACATGCGCCCGCACCAAGGCTCGTAGCGACAGAAAGGCGGGCAAGCCCCGGACCATGCCCGCATCGCCGGTTCGCGCGACATACCGGTTCAGCACACGGTTCGCGGCAGCAAGCCCGACCCGATGCTCCAGGTCCATCAACAGAAACGCCAGATCGTAGCCAAGGTCGATCGTCGCCAGCGCTTCGTCGAACTCCAACGCGTCGAATGGGACCGGCTTGCCGTGCCACAGGCAGAGATTGCCCAGATGCAGATCGCCGTGCGCGCGGCGAACAAATCCCTGTTTGGCCCGCCCTTCCAGCCAAGGAAGCAGCCCCGCGAGCGTCGCATCGATCGCCACACGCCAGGCTTCGACCGCCTTTGCCGGCAAGTCGGCTTCCAGCGCGGCTTTGACGTTGCCTCGGGCGATCCAGCGCATGTCGGCTTCGGCGCTCGGAAGCGGCGGAATCGCGCAATGGTATGCGGCCACTGCATCCGCGACCGCGTCCAACAGCGAGGGATCGAGGCGCCCATCCGCGGCCATCGTGTTCAGAAAGTCGGACGCCGGCACCCGCCCTATACGCAGCACCCAGTCCACGACGGTGCCCGCCGAGCCTAACGCCAACGCCCCGTCAGCCCCGCGCACCACCGGCACCACATCGCGATACAGCCCTGGCGCGGCCGGCGCGTTCAACGCCAGTTCCCGCTCGCAAAAATGCTGCCGAGCCTCGAGGGTGGAAAAATCGAGGAACGACAGGCGGACGGCTTTCTTCAGCTTCCAGACAATGTCGGCGCCGAGGAAGACCAGGGAGATATGCGTTTCCACCGGATCGGCACCGGACAGCCGGCGCAGGAACGCTGTGGTTTCGAGCTGTTCCGGTGGGGCGCTCATGGCATTAGTCCACGATCGTTTGAGGTTGGCCGATGCTTGGGTGTGCCTCGGGCGCCATAGCGGTGGTCCGTGCCTTGCGGGACCGGCGCCGTCCAATGGCGACGCTGGGCATCCCTCCTTACGGGTACAGCCTGCCGGCGATCCAGCCGCCGCCCGGCGCGGGTTCGTAGATCGTGCGATCGTGCAGCCGGAATTCCATATTCTGCCAGAACTCGAAATAGGACGGCAGAACGCGATAACCCGACCAGTGCGTCGGGCGGGGAATGTCCTCCCCGGGATACTTCGCGTCGTATTCCGCCAAGCGCTGCTCCAGCTCGGCGCGGGTCGCCAGCGGCCGCGACTGCTTCGATGCCCAGGCGCCAAGCCGAGAAATACGGGGCCTGGTGGCGTAATAGGCGTCGGCTTCCGCGTCCGTGACGTGCTCGACCACACCTTCGATGCGGATTTGGCGGCCCAGCGATTTCCAGAAAAACAGCAGGAACACCGCGCTGTTGGCGGCAAGCTCGGCCGCTTTGCGGCTTTCCTTGTTGGTGTAGAAGACGAAGCCCCGCGGGTCGGTGCCCTTTAACAGAACAATGCGGGCGGAAGGTTTGCCGTCCGCGGTCGCCGTCACCACCGTCATGGCGTTGGCGTCCGATGGCTCACTGGTCTCGGCTTCCGCCATCCAGGCGTGGAAGTGGGCAAAGGGGTCGGTCATGAGGGCGTTCGTCCCTGAACGGGTGGTCGAGCAACGGATCCACCATGCCGCCGGCCGGCCGGAAGGTGAAGCGCCCTCTTGCCGGAACCGGGGCCGCTGTGCCACCACGGACCAGCAGAGGCCTACTCAATCGCGACACCAGTTAGAGGTTCAATCATGCCCGACAGCGCCGCCGCACCGCTTCCCGCGAAGGGCACGCTGATGCAAGGCAAGCGCGGCCTCATTATGGGCGTGGCTAACGATCACTCCTTGGCATGGGGCATCGCCGCTGCATGCGCCGCGCAGGGGGCCGAACTGGCTTTCACCTATCAGGGCGACGCCCTCGGACGACGGGTCAAACCGTTGGCCGCATCGGTCGGGTCCGACTTGGTATTCCCCTGCGACGTGTCCGACGACACCAGCATCGACGCCGCGTTCGAGTCGCTGCGCGCGCATTGGGACGGGCTGGATTTCCTGGTGCATGCCATCGGATTCGCCGACAAGGCGTATCTGCGCGGGCGCTATCTGGACACGCCTCGGACGGCGTTCCTGCAGGCGATGGATATCTCGTGCTACTCCTTCACCGCCGTCAGCGCGCGGGCGGTGCCGATGATGCGGCCCGGCGGCAGCCTGCTGACGCTGACCTACCTCGGCGCGGAACGGGTGGTGCCGCACTACAATGTGATGGGTGTGGCGAAAGCAGCGCTGGAGGCTTCGGTGCGCTATCTCGCCGCCGACCTGGGCGACATTGGCATCCGGGTGAACGGCATCAGTGCCGGGCCGATCAAGACTCTGGCGGCCAGCGGCATCGGCGATTTCCGCTACATCCTGCGCTGGAACCAGTTAAATTCTCCGATGCGCCGCAACGTCACCATTGAGGAAGTCGGCGGGTCCGCCGTCTATCTCCTGTCCGACCTGTCGCGCGGCGTCACCGGGGAGGTCCACCACGTCGATTGCGGCTACCACACCGTCGGCATGAAGCACCCCGACGCACCCGATATCGCCACCGCGGGACACGCCCCCGTGGACAACGCCCCCTTGGAAAACGACCCCACGGGAAACGAATGAGCCACAACAGTTTCGGGCACCTTTTCCGCGTTACTACCTGGGGCGAAAGCCACGGGCCGGCGATCGGCTGCGTGGTCGATGGGTGCCCGCCGCGCCTGAAGCTGACAGAAGCCGATATTCAGCCCTGGCTGGATCGCCGCCGCCCCGGCCAATCCAAATTCACCACCCAACGGCAGGAGCCGGATCAGGTCAAAATCCTGTCAGGCGTGTTCGAAGGTGTCACCACCGGCACCCCCATCGCGCTCGGCATCGACAACGTCGACCAACGGTCCCGCGATTATTCGGCCATCGCCGCGCAGTACCGGCCGGGCCACGCCGACCTGACGTACGACCTGAAATACGGCATCCGCGACTATCGCGGCGGCGGCCGATCCTCGGCCCGAGAGACCGCCATGCGCGTCGCGGCCGGCGGCGTGGCGCGCCAGATATTGGGCGCCGGGGTCCGAATTCGCGGTGCGCTGGTGCAGATTGGCTCCCATAAAATCGACCGCTCCCGCTGGGACTGGACGGCAATTGAGGAAAATCCATTCTTCTGCCCCGATCCGGTCGCCGCCGCATTCTGGGAGGAATACCTGGGCGGCGTGCGCAAGTCCGGATCGTCGGTCGGCGCCGTCATCGAGGTCATTGCCGAAGGCGTGCCCCCCGGCCTCGGAGCCCCGATTTATGGCAAACTGGACGCCGATCTGGCTGGTGCCCTTATGTCGATCAACGCCGTCAAAGGCGTTGAAATCGGCGACGGGTTCGCGGCCGCCTGCCTGTCGGGCGAAGACAACGCCGACGAAATGCGCATGGACGACGGGCTGGTGACCTTCGGGTCCAACCATGCCGGTGGCATCCTGGGCGGCATTTCCACCGGGCAGCCGATTATCGCCCGCTTCGCCGTCAAACCCACCAGTTCGATCCTGACCCCCCGCCATTCCGTCGACCGCACCGGCCAGGAGGTCGAGGTGAGCACCAAAGGCCGGCACGACCCCTGCGTCGGCATTCGCGCAGTACCGGTCGGGGAGGCGATGCTGGCCTGCGTGCTGGCGGACCACCTGCTGCGCCACCGAGCGCAAAACCCCGACGCGCCGACTACCGCTCGGTTACCGCGGAACTGAAGCGCCTGCACGCAAATCCGACCCTCTAGGCGATCACGGCAAACGGGCTGCGCCGCCGGAGCCGCCTTTCACCGATAAAAAAACCGATTCCCGTTAACGTTTCTTTAACTATCGCGTGTCACAATCCCGCCCTTCGAATGCCACAGAGCGGCGGCATGTCTCCGCCTGGCTTCAAAACGGGACCGCACAATGACTGAGACCGCATACAACCGTAAGCTCGACGAACTCGACCGGCTGATCAACGATCCAGCGGTGCCCATGCAGCCCCACCGGATCTGGGACCTGTTGGCCGAGGTCGCGGATCGCGTCGCGGTGCCCGATCCGTCCCACTCGATGCCTATCCGCTCTAAACCGGGGTCGGACGCCACTCTGCCGATTTTGTGAACCGGCATTTGTATGGCAGTGCCGCGAAATCCTGATGCGGGGTTCGGGCCTTGAAGTCGTCGACCGCGCGCGACACTGTCTCCCAGACTCGATAGGTCGCATCGTAATCGTCCGCGATCAATGTGCCGCCGGGCTGTAGCAGAGGCCACCAGCGCTCGAGATCGGCCGTAACCGCCGCGTAATCATGTGCGGCATCCACATGCAGCAGGACCGGCCGAACATCCCTGCTGCGTAACACTTCGCAGGCGTTGGCCGAATCGAGCGGCAGCGGCAGCACATAATCCTGCAATCCCTCGGCCACCACGTTGCCCATGAAGACGAAGTACAGCTGAGGAAAGCCATTCAGCTGGGGGATCTGCCCCTTGAGGGCGGGGTCAAGCCAATGTTCGGCGGAACCAAGCCAGGTATCGACCGCGAGCACCACGCCGTCGCAGCCCGTGTCCCGCATTCGCCGTGCCATGGTCAGGACGGACGCGCCTTTCCAGACGCCGACTTCGACGACGACCCCTGGGTGGTGCCGATCGATCGCCTCTGTCAGGTAGGTGTGGTCGGAATTCCAGCCTTGCAGGTCGGGAGCCATCGAAGATGTAAACCCGAGATAGGGGTCCCGCCCGTACCAAAGCCGGTCAAGGAGGTCGCGCCGAACGCTGCCATTCACCATGATTTCTACACTCCACCGCAATGGTCTCGTCCGATTGCCGCCGTAGGGCACCGATCAGGAACTCCTTGTTCCCCTCCGGGCCGGTGATGGGGCTTTCGGCGATGCCCAACACGTTCCAGCCAGGTAACGCCGCCCACCAGGCCTGAACGCGGGCGCAAACCTCGGCGTGAACGGCGGGATCGCGCACGACGCCTTTGTTGCCGACCTGACCGGGCCCAGCCTCGAACTGCGGTTTTATCAATGCGATGGCCCAGGCGCCGGGGGCGCACAACGCCAGCGGCGCCGGCAGCAATGTAGCAAGGCCGATGAAGCTGGCATCGCAGACAAGGGCCTCGATGGGGTCGGGGACCGTCGCGGCGGTCAAATGCCGAGCGTTGGTTTTCTCGTAGACGACGACGCGGGGGTCGGTGCGGAGCC
Source organism: Acetobacteraceae bacterium (assembly GCA_025352375.1). Taxonomy (GTDB): domain Bacteria; phylum Pseudomonadota; class Alphaproteobacteria; order Acetobacterales; family Acetobacteraceae; genus Rhodopila. The sequence continues at coordinate 7,758 of JANXTL010000284.1, forward strand.
GCCAGGCCAATTGCCCGTGCCCGACATCCACCGCATGCACCTTAGTAGCACCGGCGCTGAGCAGCACATCCGTGAAACCCCCCGTCGAGGCGCCAACATCCAGGCAAATGCGCCCCATTGGGGAAAAACCGAAGTGGCGCAGCCCGTGGTCCAGCTTCAGCCCGCCGCGCGATACCCAGGGGTGGTCCTGGCCCTTAAGCGCCAGCGGCACGTCGTCGGCCATCGCGGTTCCGGGTTTTTCGACCCGCCGATCCCCGGAGTAGACCTTCCCGGCAAGAATAAGCGCCTGCGCACGAGACCGGGATTCGACGAGGCCGCGATCCACCAGGAGTTGGTCCACGCGGAGTTTCATCGCGGTGGCGGGTGGTTAGAAGCACCTCCCCCTCCCCACAAAGGGAGAGGGAGTGCTTCCCGAAATCCAAAAATCATTCCAGCGGTCGCGTCGACAACGAACCGTCGGCGTTCTGCACGATGGCGGCCACGCGGGCTTCGGCTTCTGTCAGTTTGGTTTCGCAATGCTTCCGCAATGCCGCGCCGCGTTCGTAGGCGTCGATCGCGTCCGCCAGCTTCTGCTGACCGTTTTCCAGACCGCGGACGATTTGCTCCAGCTCGGCCAGGGCGTCCTCGAAGGACAGGGTGCTCACGTCGGGCTTGGGTTCGGGCATTGGGGGACCTCAGACTCGCATCAGGCTGCGCACATGCACCCTGGCGGAGGCCGCCAGCGCGTTCAGGTCGTAGCCGCCTTCCAGCATGGAAACCACCCGGCCGCCGCAATGCGTATCGGCCAGCGCGACCAACCGGTCGGTGAGCCACGCAAAATCGGCGGTTTCCACCCGCAATTGGGCCAGCGGATCGTCCCGATGCGCGTCGAACCCGGCCGATATGATAAGCAGTTCCGGCGCGAATGCCGTCAAAGCCGGTAGAATCGTTCGCTCCCACGCTGCTCGGAACGCCACGCTGCCGTCGCCGGGCTTGAGGGGGACGTTGACGATGTTGTTCGCCACGCCCTGCTCCCACACCTGCCCGGTGCCGGGGTAGCAGGGGCTTTGGTGGGACGAGGCGTAGAACAGCCCGGGATCGGACTCGAACATCGCCTGGGTGCCGTTGCCGTGGTGCACGTCGAAATCCACCACCGCGACGCGCTTCAGGCCCCAATGGACGCGCGCGTGCAGGGCCGCGACGGCGGCATTGCTGAACAAGCAGAAACCCATGGGACGATTCGGCTCCGCGTGATGTCCCGGTGGGCGCACGGCGGCGAAAGCCGAGCGGACTCGGCCTTCCATGACGGCGTCGACGGCGTGGATGCCGGCTCCCGCCGCGCGGAGGGCCGCCTCGGCGCTGCCCTCACCCATGGATGTGTCGCCATCCAGCGCCACTTGCTCCCCGAGGGCGGGTCGAATCGCCAGCAACGCCTCGACGTACTTCGGCGGATGCACGCGGGTGAGTTGTTCCACGGTCGCTTCGGGCGCGGTTTCCCGCAGCAGGAGGGCGAATTCCTCGGCCTCCAAAACATCAAGCACGGCGTGCAGCCGGTTCGGGCATTCCGGATGATGCGGCCCCATGTCGTGACGGAGGCACGCGGGGTGGGTGATCAGGGCGGTGGTCACGTTATGGGTCTTTCGGATCCCGGTCTTCGGGGCGGCGGCGGATGACGAAGCTGAATACGCCGGCTTCCTCACTCCAGGCCAGCAGATCGTGGCCGGTTTCGCGGCAGAAGGCCTGAAAATCGGCGACCGCCGCGCGATCGGTGGCCAGCACACGCAGCCGCTCGCCGCTTGCCATGCCGCGCAGGCTGCGGTTGGCCCGTAATACGGGAAGCGGGCAGGCCATGCCTTTGACGTCGAGGACGGTTTCGCTCATGCGGCGCATCCTGCTGTCCGCGGGGGCGTTGGGCAAGCGGGGGCCGATGGGCGGTTTCTCGGTGTACAGGGGGTTATCCGTTATCTTCTCCCGATGGCCAATCTCAGGCGGCCCGCGCGAATCGAGGATTGTGCGGCCGGCCTGGGATCGGGTCCTCACCCAACGGGTAAGCGGCGAGGACGCCGGCACTTGCTGGCCCGTCTCGGTAGAAGGTTCGGCGGCAGGCAGCAATCGTACCCGGACATTGACGCCGGTCCCGCGCAGATGGATGACGACCGGCACGCCGCGCCTTATTACAGCGCCTCGGTTAGGAACGCCCCGCGGACGGTGCGGCCAGGGGAATCGGCTAAACGTTTCATGCAACGATTAGGCTTGCGAGGTATTCGTCGTCCCAAGCTGCGACCTTGCGGCTTGCTCGGATTTTGCCGTCCTTGAAGCCGTTGGCCTTCTGCGCCGCGACCAGAACTTTGACGTCCTCCTCCAAACCGCTCTGGTTACCTTTTAGCGCCAGGATGAAGTCGGCTTTCTTGCCCACGATCCTCTGAGCGATGCCGCGCTGGTAGCCCATGGCGTCGATGTTAATGACTGCGCCTTCGATCTCGAGCATCTCCAGAATATTTGGAATAGCGATGATTTCGTTGGATTTTTCCGCTACCTTCACCTGCCTCAGCACCAGCCTTTGCCAGCCTTCTTGTGGGATGAGCGGCGCACGGTCTTACCGTCGATCGCTATCACACCCTCGGGCAGCCCGGTTCGCGCCGCGACCCAGGCGACGAAGCAGCGCTGGAATGCCTCGCAATCGAGGGTGGCGAGGATATCGCCGAGATGGTCGTGTGTCGGCGTGCCATCGCGGTAGGGCCGGAAACGCCGTAGAAATTCAAGCTTCTTGACCCCGAAGAGGGCGATCTCGGTGAAGCAATCCGCCCCCGCCAACACCGCGACAAGGCACGGGAGCAAGATCCCATCAAGAGGGTAGGCGACCTTGCCCGGTTAGCGCGGATCGGGAAGCCCCTCGAAATATCGCAAAAACACCACCGTTTCGTCGAACGCCGTAGCGCTGCCCATCGCCGATACCCCTCAAGAGAATCCAGAGAGATGTCATAGATTCAGCACTTTAGCGGTTTGGCACGTACTCCTCATAGACTTCAATCCACGCGCGGACGCCGCGCTGGCCGATGGGTAGGGCGATCCTCTTGAAAGGGGCACGCCCTCGCCATTTAAGCCGAAACTAGCACCGACACTGTTGGTGGCGATCCTCGCGGCAAGCACGAGGATGACGCGTGAAGCGGTGCCTGTCGCCATCGACGCAAGAAGCATCTGTTCTCAAATGCTCCGCCCAACCCGATTGCCCCAACCCACGGTCCCCGTCATTGTGCCCAACATGACCAACCATCGCATCGGCATCGACCTCGGCGGCACCAAGATCGAGATCGTCGTGCTCGCACCCGACGGCGCCGAAGCCCTGCGCCACCGCATCCCCACCCCGCCCGGCTACCAGGAAACCCTGAACGCCCTCGTCACCCTCATCCGCGACGCCGAGGCCCTACTTAAAATCACCGCCACCGTCGGCATCGGCATCCCCGGCGTCATCAGCCCCGCGACCGGGCGCGTCAAAAACGCCAACTCCATCGCCCTCAACGGCCACACGCTCGACACCGACCTCGGCACCCTGCTCGGGCGCGAAATCCGCGTCGAAAATGACGCCAACTGCTTCGCCTTGTCCGAGGCCAGCGACGGCGCCGGCGCCGGCCACGACGTGGTGTTCGGGGTCATCCTTGGCACCGGCTGTGGCGGCGGCATCGTCATCAACGGCCGCCCCCACAAAGGCCCTAACCGCGTCGCCGGGGAATGGGGGCACATGCCGCTCCCCTGGGCTCGGCTCGACGAGATTCCCGGCAACCCCTGCTGGTGCGGCCAATGGGGCTGCCTGGAAACCTACGTCGCCGGCCCGTCCCTGGCCCGCGACTGCGACGGGCCAGGGGCGCACGACGCCTCCAGCATCCTAACCCGAGCAGCCGCCGGGGAGGTCAAAGCCCAGCAGGCGCTGGACCGGCACGCCGACCGCCTAACCCGCGGCCTCACCCAGGTCGTCAACCTGCTCGACCCCGACATCATCGTGCTCGGCGGCGGGCTGTCCAATATGGACCACCTCTACACCGCTATCCCCGCCCGGCTGAGGCGCTACGTGTTCAGCGACGTGGTGACGACCAAGATCGTGAAGAACAAGCACGGCGACTCCTCCGGCGTGCGCGGGGCGGCCTGGCTCTGGCCGGCTTCATGAGGCGGCAGTCGTTATGGTAACTGCCTCAGCACTTTTTCGGTTGGGCCGTGAATTCCGTCATCTTCGCGTCCATCACGAAGTCGCCGAAGTCCATCTGCATGTCGTCGGCCACGCCGTTCTCCCAATAACGGAGCCCGACCTGATAGGTCGGCGTCGTGGTGGCTGGTTTACGGTCGAAAAACGCCAGGCGGACGCGCGCGCTGGGAAGCGACGTCAGCGCCGGGTAGCTGGTCGGGAATGGCTGTTTCCAGTCGACGATGGCGATTGAACTATCCTCGGTGCCATTTTCATCGGTGCCATCGAACAGCGGGATCGCCAGGAATTTTTTCCCCGAGCGGGCCGCCGCCAGGATGGCTACGGTATGCGCGGTTGGGAAATACGTGCCGGCCGGCAGCAACTTGGTCTGATCGCGCGGGCGCGTGTAATGCGCCTGCCCGGTGCCGCCGCCAGCGGTCAAAGACGCGTCGCCGTCGGTCTGACTGGTGACATTGCTGTCGGTCATTTGCGTCATGTGGAAACGGAATTTCAGCCCGTCCTTGGATTCCCACGTTGTGTAATCCGACGTCATCTTGACGTCCGTCCCTTCCGAGTTGGTGACGGTCATTTGCAGCTTCTGACGCACCGCCCATCCGTCGCAGGCGTCGAGCACCTCGTAACCCATGGTGCCGCGGGCGCCGGTGATATCGCTGCCGCTTTGTTGCTGGCTGGTGGCTTTTGCGTTGAAGGTCAGGGTGTAAAGCGCGTGGTGTGCGAGCAATTGCGTGACGACGGGGTCGGGCGCTTGCGTCGGCGCGCTGGCGGCCCAACCGGTGACCGGAGCGATCAGAACCAGCGCTGACAGCGCAGCGGGAAGGCGCATCTTAAAACTCCATGGGGCGCCGCGAAACGCGTGGCCATGCCGTAAGATAGGGACGGCAACAGCCGCGCGCCAGCATTCAAAGCGGATTAGCCGCCGGATGCGCGGGTCCGGGGCGGCGGAATGTCGATTTTGAGCGACAACTCCTTAAGCCGAGCGGCGGTGACTTCGGCGGGAGCACCCATCAGGAGGTCTTCGCCGCCCTGGTTGAGGGGGAACAGGATGACCTCCCGGATGTTGGGCTCGTCTGCCAGCAGCATGACGATGCGGTCGATGCCGGGGGCCGAACCGCCGTGCGGCGGGGCGCCATAGCGGAAGGCGTTGAGCATGCCGCCAAACCGCGCCTCCACATCCGCGGCCGAATACCCGGCGATCTCGAACGCTCGGATCATGATGTCCGGCCGGTGGTTGCGGATGGCCCCGGACGACAGCTCGATACCGTTGCACACGATGTCGTATTGGTAGGCCTTGATGGTCAGTGGGTCCTGGGTGTTCAGCGCCTCCAGCTCGCCTTGCGGCATGCTGAACGGGTTATGGCTGAAGTCGATTTTTCCCGACTCCTCGTTCAACTCGTACATGGGGAAGTCGGTCACCCAGCAGAAGCGGAAGTCTCCCGCCGCGACCAGGCCCATATCTTCGCCCAGGCGGGTGCGTACCAGGCCGGCGAATTTGGCGGCGGTGTCCTTGTTCCCCGCGGCGAAGAACACGGCGTCGCCGGGCTTCAGGCCGGCGGCAACGCGAATGGCCTCGGCGCGGTCGGGTTCCAGGTTGCGAGCAATGGGGCCTTTCGGTCCGTCGGCATCGTATACTATGTAGCCCAGCCCGCCCGCGCCCTCGGCCTTCGCCCAGTCATTGAGTTTGTCGAAGAAGCTGCGCGGCTGCGCGGCGGCGCCGGGTGCCGGGATGGCGCGTACGATGCCGCCCGATGCCGCGATTCGAGCGAACAGGCCGAAGCCGGACCCGGCGAAGTGTTCCGTCACGTCGGCAATGCGCAGGGGGTTGCGCAGGTCCGGCTTGTCCGATCCGAATTCCAGCATCGACTGGTCGTAGGGGATGCGCACGAAGGGCGGCTTCGAGACCCCGCGACCCGCGGCGAATTCCTCGAACACGCCGGCGATAACGGGCTCGATGGTGTTGAACACGTCTTCCTGGGTGACGTAGCTCATTTCGAAATCGAGCTGGTAGAACTCCCCCGGCGACCGATCGGCTCGGCTGGCTTCGTCGCGGAAGCAGGGCGCGATTTGAAAGTAGCGGTCGAAGCCGGCGACCATGAGCAGCTGCTTGAACTGCTGCGGCGCCTGCGGCAGGGCGTAGAATTTGCCCGGATGGTTGCGGGCGGGAACAAGAAAGTCGCGCGCACCCTCCGGCGAGGACGCGGTCAGGATCGGGGTCTGGTATTCCAGGAACCCGGACTCGATCATTCGGCGCCGAATGGACGTAATCACGTTCGACCGCAGGATCATGTTCCGGTGTACCTTCTCCCGGCGCAGATCGATGAAGCGGTATCTCAGGCGGATGTCTTCCGGGAATTTCTCGTCGCCGGCCACCTGCATGGGCAGCACCTCGGCGTGCGATTGCACTGTCAGGTCGGCGACCTTCAGCTCGATCTCGCCGGTCGGCAGCTTGGGGTTTACCGTGCCGGCCTCGCGCGTCACGACGGTACCGGTGACGGTGATCACGCTTTCCGCCCGCACGCTATCGATCGCCTCGAACGCAAGGGAGCCGGCGGCGAACACGCATTGGGTGATGCCGTAATGGTCGCGCAGGTCGATGAACAGCAGCCCGCCGTGGTCGCGCTTGGCATGCACCCAGCCGGACAGGCGGGCGGGCTGACCAGCGTCGGCGGCGCGCAGGGCGGCGCAGGTGTGGGTGCGGTAGGCGTGCATTTCGGGGCGGTATCCTGGTCTTTGGCGTGGGCCGGGACACAAGCCCCGGTCGGTCGGGCAAGTCAAGCCGATGCTGATGAGGCGGCCATGGCAGGCGCTGCTTGCCGCGCGCCCATGCGAGCCTGGCCTGGGCTAACGCGATCGCCCGGACGGCACGACTTGAAAGGCTGGTTTGGGGCCACATCTCCAGACGGCCCTTCCCGCCGCCCTCGCATCAGAATTCCAACCGCATGCTCCCTATGCTTCTGGTCGCCGTGATGTTTGTCGGGGCAGCCGCCGCGCTGTCGGGCTGCGGGGATGAAGCGACCCTGCCAGCGTCCGCGGGCATCGGCCCCAACCCGACGCTGCCCCCGCCGCACCAGACCCTGTTACCCACCGTCAGGATAGCCCCCGCCAAAGGCTGGTCCGCCAACGCCGCCCCCACCCCGGCACCAACCCTGAAGGTGACGTCCTTCGCTGCCGGCCTGGACCACCCGCGCTGGCTCTACGTCCTGCCCAACGGCGATGTCCTGGTCGCCGAGACCAACGCCCCGCCCAAACCGGACGACAGCCCCGGCATCCGAGGCTGGATCATGCGCACGGTGATGCGGCGGGCCGGAGCGGGAACGCCGAGCGCCAACCGCATCACGCTGCTGCGCGGGATCGACGAAAACGGCAGGGCAGCGAGCCGTTCGGTATTCCTGGAGGGCCTGAACGCCCCGTTCGGCATGGCGCTTGCCGGCAATGAACTGTATATCGCCAATACCGACGCGGTGCTGCGTTTTCCCTACCAAACCGGGCAAACCCGGATCACGGCGCCAGGCACTAAGATCGTGGACCTGCCCGCCGGCCGGATCAACCATCACTGGACCAAGAACCTGCTCGTAAGCGCTGACGGAAAACGCCTGTACGTGACCGTCGGATCGAACAGCAACGTCGCGGAGAACGGGATCGGCGCCGAATCCG
>JANXTL010000303.1 GCA_025352375.1 Acetobacteraceae bacterium
TTACTCCATCATGGCCGGGCACCGGGTCGGTGCGCGGTCATGATGGTTGAAGGTTCCGTCACACGTCGTCGGGGCTGAGCATCGCCAACAACGCCGCCGATTGCACATGAACCTCCGACTCCCGTTCGAGGTTCTTGGGGAACCGGCTCCGTCGTGCCAGCACCAGGCATTGCTTGGCCTTCGCCTCGTGCCATGCTCGGGCGGCGGCGACAGCTTCTTCCCAGCCGCGCATGAATTCGGGATTTTTCGAATCGCTCATGGCGCCAGCATAGCGCATTGCAACGCGATCCCCCACACGCCATGTCGAAGGCGACCGCAGCGAGAGAACCCGACTTGCCCGACAAGCCACCAGCCCGTCCCCGTATCGGCTCGCTCCGCCTGATCCCGCCCTATCTCCGAACCTACCGCTGGCAGGTCGCCGCCGCCGCGACCGCGCTGATCCTGTCCGTGGTGCTGGTGCTCGGCGTCGGGCAGGGGTTGCGCGGGCTGGTGGACAAAGGGTTCGCCAGCGGCGACGCCAGTCATCTCAATACGACGGCATTGGCGATGTTCGGCATCGTCGCCGCGTTGGCGCTTGTGTCCTCCCTCCGGTTCTACCTCGTGACCTGGCTGGGGGAGCGGGTAGCCGCCGACATCCGCCGCGATCTGTTCAACCGGGTCCTCGGCCTCTCGCAGGCGTATTTCGAGAGCGCGCGAACCGGCGACATCCTGTCCCGCCTGACCGCCGATATCGCGGTGTTGCAGGCATTGGTCGGATCGGCGATTTCGCTGGGTGCGCGCAATGTGCTGACCGGGCTGGGGTCGTTCGCCATGCTGATCGTGACCAGCCCGCGCCTTGCCGCGATTGTCGCGGTCGTGGTGCCGGTGGTGGTCGGGCCGATGTTGCTGTTCGGCCGGCGGGAAAAGCGGCTTTCCCGAGATTCTCAGGACCGCATCGCCGACCTCGGCGCCTATGCCGAGGAAACCATCAACGGCCTGCGTGCCGTTCAGGCGTTCACTTACGAAAACCAGGCCAGGCAACGCTTCGATGCGACGGTGGAGCGCAGTTTCGAAACCGCGACAAGTCGTATCCTGACCCGGACCATGCTCATTCTGACCGTGATCCTGTTCGGCTTCGGCGCCATCACCTTCGCCCTGTGGGTCGGCGGCCGCGACGTCGTGGCAGGGCGGATGACCGGCGGGGAGCTTTCCGCGTTTGTGCTCTACGCTGTGCTGCTGGCGTCCTCGGGTGCCTCCCTCAGCGAGGTCTGGGGCGACGTGCAGCGCGCGGCGGGGGCGGCCGAACGGCTGTCCGATCTGATGGCGGAGCAGCCGTCGATCCGGGCACCGGATGCGCCGGCTCACTTGGCAAAACCGGTGCGGGGGCAAATCGCGTTCGAGGACGTCACGTTCGAATACCCCACGCGACCCGGTCAGTCGGCCCTGGCCGGGCTGTCGTTGACCATCGAACCAGGGGAAACGGTCGCGCTGGTCGGGCCGTCGGGTGCTGGCAAGACCACAGTGCTGCAATTGCTGCTGCGGTTCTACGACCCGTCGTCCGGGGTGATTCGCCTGGATGGCGTGGACATCGCTACCCTGGACCCTGCCGAGCTGCGCGGCTGCATCGGATTGGTGCCGCAGGAGCCGGTGATCTTCTCGGCTAATGCCTGGGACAATATCCGGTTCGGTCGGCCGGATGCCTCGGACGCTGAGGTGCGCGCCGCCGCCGAGGCTGCCGCCGCCGATGGATTTCTGGATGCTTTGCCGAACGGTTTCGACACGTTCCTGGGGGCCAAGGGCGTCTTGCTGTCCGGCGGCCAACGCCAGCGCATGGCGATCGCCCGCGCCATTCTGCGCGATCCCGCCATTCTCCTGTTGGACGAAGCGACAAGCGCGCTGGATGCGGAATCCGAATACGCCGTGCAACATGCCCTGGCATTGCTGTCCAAGGGGCGGACAACGCTGGTGGTGGCGCACCGGCTGGCGACGGTGCGACGCGCGGACCGGATCGTGGTGCTGGATGCCGGGCACATCGCGGCAATCGGAACGCACGACGCGCTGGTGGCTCAGGGCGGGCTGTATGCCCGTCTGGCGGCATTGCAGTTTACCGCGGAGGCAGCCGCCGCGTAATGCAATACGTGCCGCCGTCCCAGGGGATGATGACGATGTCCCACTGTGCCATTTTACCCCAACCGCTTCCAGCCAACCCAATCGCACAGTGCCCGACCCATCACCGCTTCTTTGTCCGAACCTTTCAGCCAGGACATTTCCTCGGTGAACATCGTCACGCATTCCCGATAGGAACACGGCATCCGCGTGATATCGGTCCCCCAGAATGTGCGGTCCGGCCCGAACGCGTCGAAAATGCGCTGGGTCACGTCGAACATGTCCCGGAATGGGTAGGGCAACCTGGAGTAACTCGGTGCCCCCGAAACCTTCACGGCCACATTTGGAAGGCGCGCCAAAGCCAGCAGGTCCGGCAAATCGTCGAACGTCGTGCCGGACGTGGGACCACCGCCGCGTCCGTAATGATCGACGATAAGGCGCAGGCCGGGATGCCGCTCCGCCACACGCTCCACAGTGCCGAAATGACCGCCCGCCAGCAGTCCAACCGGTGTGCCGGCTTTTTCAGCCGCGGCCCAGAACCAATCCAGCGTGTTGTCGTCCCACCAGCTGCGTTGTGCCGCCGCGGTGAAGGTGAAACGAAAACCCAACATACCCGGCTGCTGTTTCCAGGTTTCCACCAATCCGCGCTTCGCCGGATCGGCCAGATCGAAATGCCCGAGGATCGCGAATTTATCCGGATGCAGCCGCGCCGCGTCGATCGCGGTGGCGTTGGTATTCGGCAAGGAACTCGGCGGATGCAACAACGCGGCGTCCACCCCGGCGGCCGTCATTTCCTTGAGAGCGTCCTCCGCCGAATAAGTGCGCACCTGCCGGTGATGCGCGTTCATCGTTTCGTTCTCCCAAATATGAAGCTGGGAATCGAAGATCTGCATGGTATGTCTCCCTATTCCGCCGCTTTCCGCACCGGCACCGCGCCGCTGAACAGTGGCATGATTTCCTTGGCGAAACGCCGCATGCTGCGTCGTCCGCGTTCGCCGCCGCCGGAGCCACCCCCGTTGATCAGCACGTAGCCGACGCCGGACTGGCGCAAAGCCTCCAGCCGCTCCGCGATTTCCGAGGGGTTGCCGTACATCGCGCTGTTCGTGTTGATGTCGTTCGGATCCCCGACCGCTCGATCCGGCCCACCCAGCACGGTGCCATCCGGTTGCGTGGCCAGTTTCAACTGGCGCATGCGGTTCGCCAGTCGGCGTTCCAGCGCTTCATCGCGTTCCGTATCGCTTTCGGCAACGAAGAACGCTCGGGTCACGCCGACCATCACCGGATCGAACACGCGCCCGCTTTCCTCCACCGCCGCTCGGAACACCGCGATGCTCTCGCCGACATCGGCCGGCGACGCGTATTGCCCGAGCAAAAGATTGAACCCGCGCCGTGCGACTTCGCGGATCGATCGCGGGCTCCCGGCGCCCATCCAGACTGCCGGGGACGGGCGGCGGAACGGTGGCGGCTCCACGATAATATCGTTAAACGACCAAAAACGGCCCTTGTGGGAAAAACGTTCCTCCGACCCCCAGCACTTCAGCAACAGTTCGATCGATTCTTCGAACCGCGCGTCGGAGTCGCCGATGGGCACGTCGAAGCCCACGAACTCGTTGTAACGATAACCCTTGCCGATGCCGAAATCCAACCGTCCGCCCGACAGCAAATCGATCGTCGCGGCCTGCTCGGCCAGTAGCACGGGATTATGCCAGGGCAGCACGATCACCGCCGTGCCAAGCCGCAACGTTGTCGTGCGCGCACCGAGCCAGGTCAACAGGTTCAACGTGGCGGAAACCTGCCCGAAGCCGGTGAAATGATGCTCGACCACGAAGGTGCCGTGAAACCCCAACCCCTCGGCTTCGACGTTGTATTCGATGAAGTCGCGAAAACCCTCGGTGCTGTCGAACGCGCCGCTGCCGCGACGCGCCGCCGCGCTGCCGAACAAACCGAACCGCATGGCCATATGCCCCAATGGTTATCGTTCCCAGACTACGCCGCCATACGCGATACTGCCAATTGCCGGCTGCCCCGACCCGCCGTAACGTGGCGGCAACACAAGGGAATGGGTCATGGAATTTGGCTGGTATCACGAGTTTCACCGACAGGTACCGGGCATGTCGGATGCCGATGCGTTCGCGATGGGGCTCGATCAAGCGGTGGAGTCCGAAGAGTACGGCTTGGACTCCTTCTGGCTCGCCGAAATTCACCAGCAGGCCGCTCGGTCGGTCATGTCCGCCCCGCTGAACGTGCTATCCGCGGTAGCCGCCCGCACCAAGACGATGAAGCTGGGCACAGCGGTGCAGGTGCTGCCGCTGACCCACCCGCTGCGGCTGGCCGAGGAAACCGCGACGCTGGATCAGATCAGCGGCGGCCGATTGGTGCTGGGCGTGGGCCGCAGCGGCAATCCGCGTGCCTACGCCGCCTACGGGGTGCCCTATTCCGAAAGCCGGGAGCGGTTCTACGAAACGCTGGAAGTGCTGCAACTCGCCTGGACGCAGGACACGTTCTCATTCCACGGCAAGTTCCACCATTTCGACGAAGCCAAAGCGGTGCCGCGCCCGTTCCAAAAGCCATTCCCAGAAATTCGCATCGCCGGCGCGTCGGAAGACACATTCCCCGTCCTCGGCGCGTTGGGATTCCCGCTGTTTGTCGCAGTGCGCAGCGGTACGCTGGCCGGCCTCGCGCCTGACTTGCATTCGTACCGCGCCGCCTATGAAACGGCTGGCCACCCCGGCAAGGGACAGGTGCATCTGCGCGTGTCGGTGCATGTCGGCGAAACCGACGCCATCGCCGAAGCGGAGTCCGAGGCGAGCATCATGAGCGGCTACGGCGCCCTGAAATCCCAGCTCGAAGGTTCGCCCAACGCGCGCCGGCGGGCGGAACTGGCCGATGTGCTGAGCCTGACTTTCGCCGCGGCCATGCGCGATAAGGTGATCGTCGGCGGCGTCGAGAAGGTGACCGAACGCCTTTTGGAACTGAAGGAAGAACTCGGCATCGACGGTATTCTGGCCGAATTGAACTTCGGGGCCAAAATTCCGCCGGACGCGATGATGCGGTCCTGTAAGCTGCTATGCGAGGAAGTGCGGCCGCGCTGCAAATAACCCGGCTAAGCGGCGTCCGCGTTCGGTGGTGCCGGCGTCGCATCGGCTTCCGCCGGTGCGGCCGATTCCGGCTCGAACGGCGTGTCGCTGATCCATTCTTCCAGCATGCCCAGCTCCTCGTCCGAGAGTTCAAGTCGAGCACCCTCGCACAGGGCTTCGAGATTATCGAGGAATGTGTCGGTCAGGTTGTCGCCGGTGTGATAATCCGGCCCGGCGTGCCAATTGTAACCGGCATTTTCGAGGCTGGTCAGTACATAAGACACCGCATCGCGGGTGATGCGGGCACCCTGTTCCGCGCAGCGCTCGTAAACCGCCGAAGCCAGATACCACTGCGTCCACGGCACCCGGGACGCGCCATTGAGGTGCTGAAGCTCGGCAGCCATCTGCTCGAACAGCAGGCGGAATTCGTCCGGACGCAGAGCTGGGCAACCCGATACGCGCGTCACCTTTGCGATCAAAGCCCGCAGGTCGTGGCCTTGCTCGCCCGCTGTCTGCGGCCCCGCCTCCCGCGGGTGGACGATGGGATCGTACGCGAAACCGGGCGGGTCGGGGATGATGGCGATATGGGGGTCATGGGCGCCACGCAGCAGGTCGGCGAATAGGACTCCACCCGGCCAATCCGCGTCCTGCGCCAACGGCAGCTGATGCCGCACCAACTGGCCGAGGCGCGCCAGCGGCACCGGTTCGGGTTCCTTGCTCAGAATGTCGCGCACGCAGGCGACGATGCGATCGGTCAGTTCAGTCTCATCCTGCGTCGGCGGGAATTCCGATGACGGCGAGCTCGACAGCACCCAGAAGCTGGGGTCGGATTTGTCGATCTGGAGCGTGGGATCTCGCTGCGCCATCTCGTCGACCAGCCGGGTGAGGGAGCCATAGCCGAACCACTTCAGGCCATCGGTGGGGTACACGAATTCGGGGAAGCCGTTGAACACGGGAATCAAATGGTTGATCGGGCGCGGTCCGCCCTGGTGCAGATAGGACGCAACGGCCTGGGTGACGTTGGTAATCAGCGACGGGCGGGCGCCGTCCGGCCGGTCTTCCGCGTCGCGCGCGATGGGGGCGGCAGCACTCATGCCCATGGCTTGCTCGATGAAATCCTGCTGCCGCACCTGGTTGTCGCAGGCCGCGCGGTAGGCGGCGGCGACCAGCGTGTCGCCCAGGATCGTGGTGGCGCGGTCGTGCTCACGCAGACGCAAAAGCACGGGGGTGAAGTCGGCGTCGCCGGACAGGATGATGAATTCCTCGAAATGCGTCTTGTGGCCTAGGGCGTCGACGATATCCATCGCCATCACGATATCGGCGGAATTCTTGCCCCGGCTGGTCAGCGGCGGGCAGTCCACCACGGAAAATGCCGCACGCGTGAAATACGCCCGATATTTACTGAAACTATCCTGCGTATCGCGAAGCGGTGGGCCCGAGCGAAAGGGGCTGGGCACGGCGTTGCGCACGGACCCGACGGGGTTGAGATAGCATTTGCGCACCAGGATGATCCGTTGCGTTGCCTCATTCTCATCCTCGAGCCCTTGGACGTGGCGCCCTTCCTCGAAGAAGCGCAGCCACTTGTCCGGCTGGGTGGCAAACCGTTCCGCCGCTTCGGGACGGATGCGGTACAGACCGCCGTAGACCTGATCGAAGTCGACGAACAATGCGGTGCGGATAGGGGACTCGGCCAATTGAGTCAGTCCTTTTATGAAAGGTTACAAAAATTAAGCAAAAATTGCCGTCGTCAACCACCACCATAATGGGGGCCGAACACCCGCAATGCAAGCATTCAGCGGCGCCATTATCTCGTGAACAGCCGTCGCGTGGGGTAATGTGCTTCACATTCGGTGGAGATTAACAATATGCAACTCGGCGTTCACTTACCGCAGTCCGGGCACCCAGGCGCCTCCCGACAGGATTCTGTGCCACGCCATGCGGGCGGAATCGCTGGGATTGGCCGATCTCTGGGTCAGCGAGTACTTCATTGTCCTCAAAGACGCAGCGTATCCGCCTACGCCTGTATTCTACGATCTGGTAAACCATGGCTGAAAAAGCCGCGCTTGAAGGCGCTTCATCAGGAGCGTAAACGCACTTATGCGCCAAATTCGCCTCAACGCCTTCGATATGGCCTGCGTCGGCCACATCCAGCACGGGATGTGGACCCATCCCCGTGACCGATCCTCGGACTACACGTCCCTGGATCACTGGGTGTCCCTCGCGCGGCTCCTGGAAAAAGGCCTGTTCGACGGGCTGTTCCTGGCCGACATCCTCGGTGTTTACGACGTTTACGAGGACAGCCCGGCGCCATCCCTCCGGGGCGCGGTGCAAATCCCGCTGATCGACCCCATGGCGCTGGTCCCCGCGATGGCGCACGCCACCACGAACCTCGGTTTCGGCGTCACCTGCAATCTGGCCTACGAGCCGCCGTTCCTGTTCGCCCGCCGCATGGCGACGCTGGACCACCTGACCAACGGCCGAATCGGCTGGAACATCGTCACCGGCTACCTTGACAGCGCCGCCCGCGCGATGGGGTTCGCGGGGCAGATGGCGCACGACGACCGCTACGACCTCGCCGACGAATACATGGCAGCCGTCTACCAATTATGGGAGGGCGGGTGGCAGGACGACGCCGTCGTCCGCGACCGCGCCGCCGGGGTCTATACGGATCCCGCGAAGGTCCGAGCGGTCCACCACCATGGCAAGCAATTCCACATCGATGCGGTGCCGTTGTGGGAGCCTTCGCCGCAACGGACGCCGGTGCTGTATCAGGCCGGTGCCTCCGACCGTGGACGGGTGTTCGCGGCGCTCCATGCCGAATGCGTGTTCGTCAACGGCAGCACGCGCGCCAACGTGCGCCGCATCGTTTCGGATTTGCGGGCGCGCTCGGCGCCACGCCCGATGCAGGCGTTTGTCGGTTGCTCGGTCGTCACCGGCCGGACGGAAAAAGAAGCGCGCGACCTGCTGGAGGATTACCGCCGCCATGCCAGTGTCGAGGGCGCCCTAGCCCATGCCGGATCCTCGTTGGGTATCGATTTTGCCCGCTTCGGCATGGACGAGCCGATCGACGCTTCCGAAAGCCAGGCCGTGCGCTCCAACGTGGAAGCCATCGCGGCGGCGCTGGGTCAGGGGTGGACGCGCAGAGATCTGATCGACCGCTTCGTTCTGGGCAGCCGGCAGCCACCCATTGTCGGCTCCCCCGATCAGGTAGCCGATGCGCTGATGCTGTGGGTGGAGGAAGGCGATGTGGACGGCTTCAACCTGTCCCGCACCGTGATGCCGGAGTGTCTGGAGACATTTATCGCGCTGGTCGTTCCCGTCTTGCAGGAACGCGGGGTTTACAAAACCGGATACGCACCGGGAACGTACCGGCAGAAACTGTTCGGGGCCGGGGACCGGCTGCCCGATGGGCACCCGGCGGCTTCGGTTCGGTGGAAGGGGTAAATAACCTGCTACCCAACGGCATTCCGGCCCAGAATCGCCGCCAGCGCCGCAAGCAACCGATCCGTCTGCTCACCGGTTCCCACCGTGATCCGGACGTAATCAGCGATCCGCGGTTTTTCCCAATGTCGGACCAGGATTGCCTTTTCCCGCAACGCCCGCGCCAAATTCGACCCGGAACGGTCGGGATGCCGAGCGAAAACAAAATTGGCGGATGAAGGCAGAACGGCAAAACCCAGACGCGCCAGCCCCTCGGTCATGCGATCCCGCGTCTCGATCACGGAACGGCGGCTGGCCTGGAACCAGTCTTCATCCTCCACCGACGCGATCGCGCCGGCCTGTGCGGGCCGGCCCAACGGGTAACTGTTGAAACTATCCTTGACCCGCGTCAGCCCCTGGATCAGCGCCGTGTCCCCAATCGCGTACCCGACCCGAAGCCCCGCCAGCGCTCGGGACTTCGACATGGTGTGCACGACCAGCAGGTTCGGGTGCGAGGCCACCAGCGGGATCGCGGTCTCGGCCCCGAAATCGACGTAGGCCTCATCGATTAACACGGGAATGTCGGCATGTTCGGTGAGCAAGGCGGCGATCTCGGTGCGGGTCAGAGCGATGCCGGTGGGCGCGTTCGGGTTCGCCACGATGATCGCGCCGGCCGGGCGGCGGTAATCCTCGACGCGAATGCGCATCGTCTCGTCCAGCGCGACCGTTTCGAACGATATGCCGAACAATCCGCACCAGACGGGATAGAAACTATAGGTGATGTCGGGAAATAGCAGCGGGGCGTCCTGCTTCAGCAGTGCCGCGAAAGCGTGGCCGAGAACCTCGTCGGAGCCATTGCCGACAAACACCTGTTCCGGCTGCACGCCGTGGTAGTGAGCGAGCACCGCGCGCAGACTCACCGCTTCCGGATCGGGGTATAGCCGCAATGAATCACCGGCCTCGGCTGCGATCGCCGCGGCCACGCGCGGGGAGGGGCCCAGGGGACTTTCATTGGTGTTGAGTTTTAGCAGATCGGGAATACGCGGCTGCTCACCCGGTACGTAGGGGTGCAGATCGTGGACGGCGCGGCTCCAAAAACGACTCATGTTCAATCCCAAACCGGTGCGAAGGGAGGATTAACGAACCGCTGGTTCTTCGGTAACGCGGCGATGGCGGCGCGATCGTCGTCGTCCAGCACCAAATCCAGCGACTGAAGGTTCTCCCGTTGGCTGACCGCGCGCGCCGCTTTGGGTATCGCGGCCACGCTGTCCTGGTCCAGCAGCCATTTCAGCGCCACCTGCGCCGGAGTCGCGCCATGCCGGGCGGCGATGCGGGCGAGATCGGGATGGTCCGCGAGACGGCCTTGCGCCAAAGGCACATGCGCGATCAGCGTCATGGCGTGGGCGCGTAAATAGGTCAGCAGCGGCGTCTGATCGAGCAATACGTGGTACTCGACCTGATCGCAGTCGATTGGTGCCCCGATTTCCTCGACTGCCATGCGTAACAAACGCAGCGGGAAATTCGCCACGCCAATCTGTCGGGTCAGCCCGTCCTGCCGCGCCCGTGTCAGCATCTCCAGAATACCCGGAATATTCAATCCGGCTCGGGGCCAGTGCAGCAAACACAGATCGAGGCGATCGGTCCGCAATCGCCGCAGGGTTTCCTCCAGCGCCGTTCGCGCTTCGGCGGGCGTTGCCAAGGCATGACAGACCTTGCCGGTCAGGAAATACGTGTTTCGGTCAAGACCCGAGGCGGCGAGGCCGTCGCCGACCTCCGCCTCGTTCCCATACATCTGCCCGGTGTCGATATGACGATAACCCAGGGCCAGCGCGCTCTCCACCGCCGCCCGGCACACGGCACCATTCATACGATAGGTGCCGAGGCCAAGCTGGGGGAGGGTTAGCGCCGCCACCAGCCCCGTTTCTTCTCGGCAAGTGGGGCCTCGCCGATGACGACCGGCTCAATCGCGGGACCGACGACCGGTTCCAGTACCGGCTCCGGCACAGATTCGGGCTCCGGCGCCGCTTCCGCCACAACAACCGATTCTGGAACAGGCTCCGGCTCGGGTTCCGGTGCGACTGATTCGGGCGCCGGTGCCACGGCGACAACTTCAGCAACAGGCTCCGGCGCCGCGACAGGCTCCGGTTCAGCGACAGGCTCCGGTTCAGCGACCGGCTCCGGCTGAGGTGCCACGACATGCACCTGGGCGGCGGCGCGTTGTTCGGCCTGTTCCAGAACGTCGAAGATGTCGAACACTTCGCCGCCGAACGGGTTGGCCGGGGTCGGGCCAGCGTAAGCGGGCACCGGCGGCAACGCGGGCTGTTCGGCGTCGTGGTCGGCAATCGGCAGAAGATCGCCCTCGGTGTCATCGCGCCGCTTGCGGCGGCCGCCGCGGCGTCCACGCCGGCGGCCCTTGCCGTCGTCGTCGCCTTCGGCCGGCGCATCCGCGGCGGGTTCTTCCGTCGGCGCAGAGGCTTCGGCCTCGTCGCCCGGTTCGGCCGCGACAGCGTCGTCGGCCGCGGCGTCCTCGGCGTCGCTGTCCGCGTCGTCGCCTTCCGCGTCGCCGGGCTGGGACGGCGAACCGTCTTCCTGCCGTCCACGCCGCCGCCTGCGCCGCCGGCGCTTACCATGTTCGGTTGATTCCTCGGCCGTTTCCGCCCGAGCGGGCTCGGGCGCAGGGCCAGGGCCAGGGGCAGAGGGTTCGTCGGTTTCGTCTTCGTTGGTGACCAGATCTTCGTCCTCGGCTTCCATATGGGCCGAGGCCGATAACGGCGGCAGCCCGGCCGGGGCCGAGACGGGCACGAACTCACCCTCGGCGCGGACTCGGGTGCGGTCGATGCGGAAATCCGACCCGGTCTGGGAGTCGTCGGCGGCGATGATAACCCGCATGCCGTAGCGCTGTTCGATTTCCTGCAAACGCTCGCGCTTGTGGTTCAGCAGGTACAACGCGATGGGGGTTGCCACATGCACGAGGATCTCGGCGGCGCGGCGCTTGCCGCCTTCTTCCTCGATACCGCGCAGCACGTGGATCGCGGCGTTTTCGGTGCTGCGGACGTGGCCGGTGCCGCCGCAATGCGGGCAGGCGATGAAGCTGGCTTCGGCCAAAGACGGGCGCAGCCGCTGCCGGCTCATTTCCAGCAGGCCGAAATGGCTGATGTGGCCGACCTGGATGCGCGCGCGGTCGTTCTTCAGCGCGTCTTTCATGCGCCGTTCGACCATTGCGTTATGGCGCTTGGACTCCATGTCGATGAAGTCGATGACAATCAGGCCGGCGAGGTCGCGCAACCGCAGCTGGCGCGCCGCTTCATCGGCGGCCTCCAGGTTGGTGCGCAGCGCTGTTTCCTCAATATTCCGCTCACGGGTCGAACGGCCGGAGTTCACGTCGATCGCGACCAGCGCCTCGGTCTGGTCGATCACCAAATAACCGCCGGAGCGCAGTTGCACGATAGGCTGCAGCATGGCGTCGAGCTGCGCTTCCACCTGGCCACGAGCAAATAACGGCTGCGGATCGCGCCACAGCTGTACCTTCTTCGCATGGGTCGGCATCAGCATGCGCATGAAGTCGTGCGCCGCGCGCCAGCCTTCCTCCCCATCCACCAGAATTTCGTCGATATCTCGAGAATAAACGTCGCGGATCGCCCGCTTGATCAGGCTGGCCTCCTCGTAGATCAGCGACGGGGCCGAGGATTTCATCGTGAGGTCGCGGATATCGTCCCACAGGCGCAGCAAATACTCGCAGTCGCGGCGGATTTCCGGCTTCGGCCGCTGCGCGCCGGCCGTGCGCACGATCATCCCCATGCCCTTGGGAATCTCGAGTTCGGTCATCACCTCCTTCAGGCGGCGACGATCGGCGGCAGACGTGATCTTGCGGGAGATGCCGCCACCGCGCGGCGAATTCGGCATCAGCACGCTGAAGCGGCCGGCGAGCGACAGATAAGTCGTCAGTGCCGCGCCCTTGGTCCCGCGCTCTTCCTTAACGACCTGGATCAGCAGGATCTGGCGGCGGTGGATAACCTCCTGGATCTTGTAGTTACGCATGAAGCGCGGCTGCGACCGGCGTTCGTTGCGGTCTTCGCCGGTGTCCATGTCGCCGCCGCCAACCGTCTCCGGCGGCGGAGCGTCGGCCTCGCCGATGTCGAGGTCGTGGCGATCGTCGGTTTCATCGTCGGAAGACACGCGATACGGTTCTTCCGCGTTGTCGGTGAAGGGAGCCGGGGCGTCGAACGGATCCAGTGAGGGATCGACGTAAGCGCGTTGGGTTTCCTCGAACACCGGTTCTTCGGCGGCAGGCTGTTCCGGATCGGCGAACAGATCGCTCTGGGGCTGGGCGGGCGCTGTGGCGGGCTCCCCGGTGGAGGGGACTTCGTCCTCGACCGGCCCGCGCACAACCTCGGTCTCGATCGCCAATGGCTGCGCGGCGGCGGTCGCTTCGGGTTCGGCCGTATCGGCGGGCGGTGCCAATTCGGCGGCGATGGCGGATTCCGGATCTTCTGCCGCTTCCGGTTCGGCCTCGTACTCGATGTGCCCGACAATGTCCGGCTGCTCGGCCGCATCGCGGCCACCGGCTTCGAGCGCCATTTCCAGGTCGGCTTGCTCTTCTTCCAGGCGGGCCTGTTCCAGCTCCATCGCGATCAGCCGCTGCCGGTCGGCAACCGGGATCTGATAGTAGTCGGGGTGGATTTCCGCGAAGGCGAGGAACCCGTGCCGGTTGCCGCCGTATTCAACGAAAGCCGCCTGGAGGCTGGGCTCCACACGGACGACTTTGGCGAGGTAGATATTCCCTTTGAGTTGCCGCTTGGTGGCGGTCTCGACGTCGAAATCTTCTAACCGGCTACCATCCAAAACCACGACGCGGGTTTCTTCCGCGTGCGTGGCGTCGATCAACATACGCTTCGTCATGTAAGCCTGAACTCCGATACGGCGCTCGGCTGCGTGGCGTTACCCTTGCCGTGGTTGGCGGCAAAGCACGCGCCCTCGAGCGCCGGAATTGGTTTGCGGAATGGGGCCCGTCAGTCAGGCGTGGGTTGATACCCAAGGGGAAGTCCCCCAAAGGTGATTGCCAATGCGCACGCAAGCACGCGACGCCTGCCGCCATAAGCGGCGGTGGTTCGGTCGCGAGCGGGAAGGCAGCGGCGTGGCTCATCGGTCCCTGACATTCGGTCGGCGCGCTCCCTCGCGGAACGCTGCCCCGTGTGAAACAACTGCCGACCACCCCGAAAGGTGAGCCCGGCGCGCCACAAATCCAAATTTGGGGGCGCGACACGGCCGATGACGCGCTTCAGCAAGGCGGACCCACCCCAATCCGCTGTCCAGGGTGCTATCCTGGCCGCGATCATGGGCCCATGGGGGTCACGCACTCATTGAATCGAACCAGGGGTCGCGGCGCCGCCGCTGCCCCCGGTTGCGTTACCGGAGCGGCGCGGAACATGAAGCAAACCGCCTGCCGCCGCAAGCTTATTGCGTAAGGTCGGCGTTATCGTCGCCGCATCGGCCGAAACGCCTTGACAGCGGGCCCATGCGGCACACTTGGTGATGGCACACCGAACCTATGACCGGGGATCTACGATGGCGGAAAAAATATACAAGGTCAGCCGAACCGACGCCGAATGGCGGCGCATGCTGGCGCCGGAGCAATATGCCGTGATGCGCAGCCACGGAACCGAACGCCCGGGCAGTTGCGCCCTGCTGCTGGAAAAGCGGCAAGGCCGGTTTCGGTGTGTCGGTTGCGAGCAGCCGCTGTTCGCCTCGAACGGGAAGTTCGAAAGCGGCACGGGATGGCCGAGCTTCGACAGTCCGATCGAGGGCGCTGTCGAGACGACGGTCGATCGTTCCTACGGCATGATCCGCACCGAGGTGCATTGCGCCACCTGCGGCAGCCATTTGGGCCATGTGTTCCCGGACGGACCGCCCCCGACGCACGAGCGCTACTGCATCAACGGCATCGCGATGGATTTTTCGCCGGACGCGTAACCGCGCGTCCGCCACGAATCGGCCCCAATCAGAGTATTAGGTGATTTTCCCGAGTCGCTGTGATAAAGCCGTCGCACGACATCATGATATCGCCCACACGAGGGGGCCGTAATGGCCAGTGACGACACCGCCGCACAGAACGGCGGCCCGATTTCCAGGCGCCTTGTGCTCGGCCGCTTTGCCACAGCGAGTGCCGTTTCGGGCACTTTCCTGCTGTCGTCGACCGCCTTTGCCCGCGCTACCAAGCACGCGGCCGCCGCCAGCCCCAAACAGGGCCCGAGGCCTCCGGCGCCGCTGGTGATGCTCGATCCCGGTCATGGCGGCAAAGACCCCGGTGCCATCGGCGTGTCGGGCACGTATGAAAAACATGTCGCGCTGGCAACCGCGCGCGAATTGAAGCGTCAACTCGAAATCGGGGGGCGCTACCGGGTGGAGCTGACCCGGGCTCGCGATGTGTTTATCCCTCTGGACGATCGTGTGGGCTTGGCCCAACGGCGCGGCGCGGCCTTGTTCGTGTCGATGCACGCGGACGCAATGCCCGACGACCCGAGCGTGCGCGGCGCTTCGGTCTATACCCTGGCAAATGCGGCCTCCGACGCGCAGACTGCCGCGCTCGCGAAGCGGGAAAACAGCGCGGACCGATTCCTGGGCGCCGCGTTCCACGATGCATCGCCGGACGTGGCCAAAATTCTCGCCAGTCTGGTTCGTCAGGAAACCCGCGCCGGATCGGCCCGAATCGCCCTCGCTCTGGTCCACAGCCTGGATCGCAGCCTCCCCATGCTGCCCAACGCTGCCCGTCACGCCGGGTTTCAGGTGCTGAAAGCCGCCGATATTCCCAGTGTGCTGGTGGAGATGGGGTTCATGTCCAATGGCAAGGACGAAGCGGCGTTGCGCCAGGAGGGTCATCGCAAACTCGTGGCGGAGGCCATGAAGCGAGCGGTGGATGGCTGGTTCCTCGCCACCGGCCGGGCGATCGTGGCGGACGGCCGAACCGGCTGATCGGTTTAATTTATCGATATAGGACTGGTTCTTAGCGACGTAAACCGCCATATGCGGGCGCATGACCGGACCTTTGATTGCGGGTGAGCCGCTCGTGCCCCCGACACCCGCCCGCAACGCGAAGCCCGAGGCGCGCCCGGATGCAAAAAAGGCTGCTGTGAAACCAGCGCCGAAGCGCCGCCGCAACCCGATCGTTCGGTTTCTGAGTTTCCTGTTCGGGATCGTTTTCGGCGGCGTCGCATTGGTCGCCGTCCTTGGTGGCGCCGTTGCCTGGGTCGCGTATCACAAGTTCAGCCAAAATCTGCCCGACCTCGATCGTGTGCAGCAGTATCAGCCGCCGGTCATGAGCCGGGTCTATGCCGGCGATGCCCGCCTGATGGCGGAACTGGCCACCGAACGCCGCATCTTCGTCCCCGTGTCCGCCATTCCCCCAATCGTGCGGCAGGCCTTCATCTCCGCCGAGGATCAGAGCTTCTGGCACCACCACGGTATCGATCCACTCGCGATCGTGCGTGCGGCGACGTTCGACCTGTCCCATATGGGGCAGGGACGCCGGCCGATCGGTGCATCCACCATCACCCAGCAGGTCGCCAAGATGATGCTGTTGGACGGTGAGGTCTCCCTCGCCCGTAAGGCCCGCGAGGCCATCCTGGCGATGCGGATCGAGGACACGCTGACCAAGGAACGGATTCTCGAGCTGTATCTGAACGAGATCTATTTGGGTCTTAGCGCCTACGGCGTCGCCGCGGCCGGGCAGACGTATTTTAACAAGTCGCTGGATGAGTTGACGATCGCGGAAGCGGCGTTCCTCGCCGCCCTGCCGAAAGCGCCGAACAACTATAACCCGTTCAAATACCCCGAAGCCGCTCGGGTTCGCCGCGATTGGGTGATCGATCGCATGGCCGAAGACCGTGCGATTACCGCCGCTCAGGCGGCGGCGGCAAAAGCCGCCCCGATCGCGCCGAGCCAGTTCCGGCGACCGCCGCCGGTGCCATCGTCGGATTGGTTCGCCGAGGAAGTTCGCCGCCAGCTCGTCGCCCAATACGGCGCGGACCGGGCGACTCAGGGTGGATTGGAGGTGCGTACCAGCCTCGATCCCGTGCTGCAGCTCGCCGCGGAGGCCACGCTGCGGGAAGGGCTGATGGGCTACGACCGCAAATACAGCGGGTTCCGTGGACCGGTGACGCATTTGGAAAGCACCACGCTGGATCGCGAATGGCCGGCGTTGTTGGGTCCGGTAACCCGGCCGCCCGGCATGCTGCCGGCGTGGAAGCTGGCCGTGGTGCTGACGGCCGGGGATGGCGACGCGAAGCTGGGATGGCTGGAACCCGCTGCGTCCGCGGCCACCATGCCGCTGCCGCGCACCGCCGCCTTGGCGCTCGCGGACATGGCCTGGGCGCGACCCGTCAAGGACGGGAAAATAGGGGTGCCGCCCCGCCGTCCCGGCGATGTGCTGCGTCCCGGCGATGTGGTGATGGCCGAATTCGTGGCGCCGGCGGCGATCGCAACAGCGGCGCCGGCGCAACCCGGGCGCCCGGCGGCCACCACGCCGGCACCCCGCCTCGTGCTGCGGCAAATTCCCCTCGTGCAGGGCGCGCTGGTGTCGATCGAACCCAATACTGGCCGCGTGCTGGCCATGGTCGGCGGCTGGAGCTCCGAACAGAGCCAATTCAACCGCGTGACCCAGGCGCAGCGGCAGCCGGGGTCGAGCTTTAAGCCGATGGTCTATCTGACGGCGCTGGAGCACGGCATTTCCCCCAGCCAGGTGTTCCTCGACGCCCCGATCGTGATCGATACTGGTGGCGGCCGGTGGCGGCCAGGTAACTTCGCAAACACCTTCGGCGGCCCGACCCCGCTGCGCGTCGCGCTGGAACACTCGATGAATCTGGTTACCGTGCGGGTCGCGCGTCAGGTCGGCATGGCCGCCGTCGCCGCGACCGCGGCTGCCTTCCATATGAACGAGACGATGCCGCTCGTGTTGCCGGCCGCGCTGGGGGCCGTCGAGACAACGATTATGCACGAGGCGCAGGCCTATGCCTCGATCGCCGCGGGCGGGCGGGAGGTTATTCCCACCCTGATCGACAGCGTGCAGGATCGCACCGGGGCAATCATTGCCCGAGCGCTCCCGGTGGAATGCGAGGGATGTGGGGATCCCTCCGCGCCGCCGCGCCTTACCGATCCGCGCAAGCAGATCGCCGATCCCCGCAGCGACTTCCAGTTGATCAAGATGATGGAGGGCGTGGTGCTGCGCGGCACCGGCTACGCCGCCGGCAAGGGGCTGAACCGGGCGATTGCCGGCAAGACCGGCACCAGCCAGGATTTTATCGACGTTTGGTTCTCCGGCTTCACGCCCGATCTGGAAACCACGATTTGGATCGGTTTCGACACCCCGACTCCGTTGGGAGACAACGTGACGGGCGGCGGCCTCGTGGCGCCAATCTGGCACGATTACATGGCCATCGCCCTGAAGGACCGGCCGGTGCTGACCTTCCCGGTGCCGCCGGGCATCACGCTCGCCAACTGGGGCGGTGCGATCGACGGGTTCAAGCAGGGGCAGACGCCCGGCGGCTCCAATTCGGCGATCGGCGGGCCTGATCCGCTGCCGACCCCTGCCGGTGGGAATACGACGGTTGGCGGCGGCGGCCCGGTGACCGCGCCGGTGCATGGCGGAGTCGACAGGACCCTTGGCGGGCTGTATTGACCCGATCCTCTTTTACCCGAGTGTTTTCATCATGGCCGCCGAATCCGAAGCCCTCAACGACCAGATCAAGCAGTCGATCGCGCTGCTGAGGAGGCATCTTTGACTGGGATGTCGCCGAAGGCCGCCTCGCCGATCTGAACAACCGCGCCGAAGACCCGGCGATCTGGAACGATCCGGCCGGCGCGCAGAAGCTCATGCGGGAGCGTAACCAGATTGCCGCGGGGATGGAGGCGGTTCTGAAATTGGAGGCCGATGTCTCCGACGCGCTGGAACTGATCGAACTGGCGGAGGCCGAGGGCGATGCGGCGATGGTGGCCGAGGGGCTGGTCGCCTTGCGCACCGCCGCCGCGGAAGCCAAGCGCCGCGAGATCGAAAGCCTGCTTTCCGGGGAGGCCGATCACAACGACTGCTTCCTGGAACTAAACGCCGGCGCCGGCGGGACCGAGGCGCAGGATTGGGCGCAGATGCTGATGCGCATGTACTTGCGCTGGGCGGAAAAGCACGGATACACGGCGTCGCTAATGGAAGAATCCGAGGGCGAGCAGGCCGGCATCAAATCGGCGACCCTGCAAATCTCCGGCCCCAACGCCTATGGCTGGCTGAAGACCGAGGCCGGGGTGCACCGTTTGGTGCGGATCAGCCCGTTCGATTCCAACGCCCGCCGCCAGACTTCTTTCGCGAGTATCTGGGTCTACCCGGTGATCGACGACACGATCGAGATCGACATCAATCCGTCCGATTTGAAGGTGGACACCTACCGCGCGTCCGGCGCCGGCGGGCAGCATGTGAACAAGACGGACAGCGCGATCCGGATTACGCATATCCCGAGCGGCATCGTCGTGGCATGCCAGACCGACCGGTCCCAGCACCGTAACCGCGCGAACGCGATGGAGATGCTGCGGGCGCGGATGTACGAGGCGGAACTGCGCAAGCGGGAGGCTGTGACGGCGGCTCAGGAGGATGCCAAGACCGATATTGGCTGGGGCCACCAGATCCGCAATTACGTGCTGGCACCGTATCAGTTGGTGAAGGATTTGCGGACCGGGGTGGAAAAGGGCAACCCGGACGCGGTGCTGGACGGCGATCTGGACGAGTTCATGGCGGCGGCTTTGGCAGCGCGGTCGGGTGCTACCCGGAGCGAGGCCAGCGCCCAGGCGCGGTAAACCCTTTGCTTGGCGGCATCGTGCCGTTCGCGATACCGCAAGTTTCCTCACGAAGGTCGCGAAGCAAGCTGAAGCCACGAAGGGCCGCGAAGCGAGGTTGGGACCGCCAGTGCCCTCGGCCCACGCGTCCGAACGCCCCGAGGTTCGGTTTCATGGCGGCGGCTTTGGCAGCGCGGTCGGGTGCTACCTGGAGCGAGGCCAGCGCCCAGGCGCGGTAAACCCTTGGATTGGCGGCATTCTGCCGTTCGCGATACCGCAAGTTTCCTCACGAAGGTCGCGAAGCAAGATGAAGCCACGAAGGGCCGCGAAGCGAGGTTGGCGCCGTCACAGGCCTCGGCCCACGCACCCGAGCGTGCGGAC
>JANXTL010000309.1 GCA_025352375.1 Acetobacteraceae bacterium
CGAAGGCACTTTGCGTCAGGCTGGTCATGCCGGCGAACGTGATGCTCGTGTTGTCCGACAGGGTGATGGTCACACCGTTCGGGCCCACCGTCTCGGTCTTCAGCGCGGCTTGCATCGTCGCCGTCGCCGATAGTGATCGACCAGGGACCGGTGAATCCTAGAGCGTGATCGCCTGAGGTTGACTTCAACCTCGGGCGTGAATCACCCTCTCAAACAAAGGCTTAGACCATGATCGAACGCCGCGATCGCGTGCAACCTCAAACGATCATGGTCTAACGTGATCGCGATGTCATTCGATCCGCCGCCGGCCACGACCGTGCCCGCGCCGCCGGGGGCGAGGACTGTTAAGCCGCCGGTATGTGACAGGCTTCCCCATGACAACGCGGTTACCGCGTGGTTGCCGGCGAAACTATGGAGTGTGCGGACATAAATAGCCCAACGCCCCGCGCTCGTCCGATCGCGGGGGCCGGGCATCGGTCAGCCGTCGGCTTGCGGACCACTCAGGGGCACACCGACGAACGCTGGGGAGCCGTGGCGAAGGATGCGAAACGCCAGCATCTGGTTGTGGCTGTCCAACGCGCCGCGAATCGCCCGCACGGTGTCAGCCGGTGAACTGACTTCATGCCGATCCACCGACACAATCACGTCGCCTGCCCGCAAGCCCGCCAGTTCGGCGGGCGAACCCGGCTCCACGCTCCGAATCACCGACCCTGTTGTGCCCTCGGGAACATCAAGCTGCGTGCGCAGATCGGGGGACAGGGGTGCAAGCGCCAGACCGATCTTCGGACCGCTTGGCGGGCTGGGCTGGTCGCTCGATGCCTGACGGGCATCCGGCAGTTTGCCGACCTTGAGGCCGACGTCCCGCATTTTGCCGTCATGCAAGACTGACAAACGCGCTTCCTGCCCCGGCGCGAGGTTGGCGATGTACAGCGCCAACTCCCGCGGATTGGCGATTTTTTGCCCGTTGACCGCCTCAATGACGTCGCCGGGTTCAAGCCCGGCGGTCGCGGCTGGTCCCCTGGGCGTGACACCGGCCAGGAGGGCGCCGCTGTTCTCCGGCATATTGAGCGCCTTGGCGGTCGCACCGGTTAGCGCTTGCGCCTCGACCCCGATGAAGCCGCGCACGACCTCCCCGGATTTGGCCAGTTGCGCCGAGACGGTGCGGATCAGATCGGACGGGATCGCGAACCCGATGCCAACCGAACCGCCGGTGGGGGAGAAGATCGCGGTATTCATACCGATCACCTTGCCATCCTGGGTAAACAGCGGCCCGCCGGAGTTGCCCTGATTGATCGGCGCATCGACCTGGATGAACTGGTCGTAGAGGCCTGACCCGATGTCGCGGCTGACCGCGGAGACGATACCGGCGGTGACGGTGCCGCCCAGGCCGAAGGGGTTGCCCATGGCCACCACCCACTCGCCCGGCTTCACGTCGCGGGACTGACCCAGCTCTATATAAGGCAGCGCCCGACCGGCAGTCACTTGGAGCACCGCGATGTCGGTGCGCTCGTCCCGGCCGACCACCTTGGCGGTCAGTTCGGTACCGTCGTCGAGCGTGACGGTGACCTTGGTGGCGTCTTTCACGACATGGTTGTTGGTTACAATCGTGCCATCGGCGCCGATAATGAAACCGGATCCGCGGGCCGCGCCCCCATGTTGGCCGCCCCCGTGTTGGCCGCCCCCGTGTTGGCCGCTGCCGTCGGGCCGGTGCGGGTTCATGCGACCGAACGGGAACGGCGTCCGATCCGGCTCATCGGTTTCCATCGACGCCGGAGTCGCCCGGAATTGGGTTGTGATCGACACCACGGCCGGCTTCACCTGAGTCACCAGCGCCGAGAAATCCGGCAGCGCATGCGCCGGCAGCGTCGCGGCCAGCGGATTGACCGGGGGAGGGGTGTCGGCGGCGAAACCGACCGAAAAACCGCCCAATGCGGTGCTGGCGAGCAGAGCTGCGACCAGGGTGGTGCGGCGGAGGGAAAGCATCATCGATATACTCCGAAGGGGTGCGATTGCCCGCAGAATAAGGCACATCGGGTGAACGTTCTCCCTTCGGGATGGTTAAACGACCGCCATGTGGGTTAAAGCTTGGTCATCGGCCGGTAAGGCGACATGATCCTGGGCTCGACGCGGGCGTACGTCCTGGGCTAAACGCTGCCGGGACGCGTCATGGGCCGGGTTAGCACAGCGGTAGTGCAGTGGTTTTGTAAACCAAAGGCCGGGGGTTCGATCCCCTCACCCGGCACCACCCCACGCAATTTGCGTGACTGGCCAATAACTTGCTGATATCAGGTGGCTTTCAGCAACCCCATGGGGACACATCATGGGGACACATGGCGGTGGCGACAGTGAAACAACCGGGACGCTGGAAAGACCCGCGAACCGGCGTTTTGATGCTCCGTCGACGAATCCCGGATCGCTATGCGGGTGTTTCCGGCCGCGCCGGCAGCGTCGTGAAGATCAGCACGGGCACGGCGGACAGGAAGGTGGCTGAGAAGGCTTGGCCGGGCGTGCTGGCCCGGTTACATGCCGTTCCGCGTCGCACGATCCCCCTCTCGAATAGCTTCTCGCTCACACAGGTATCGACCGTTTTGCGTGCTGCCGAAATATCGCTGTCCTGGGTAGTGGTATACGTGCGAGCGGGTGTTGACCCATACGACCCCGTCACCGAGGCAGGTTATGCCTGCTGGG
Source organism: Acetobacteraceae bacterium (assembly GCA_025352375.1). GTDB lineage: Bacteria > Pseudomonadota > Alphaproteobacteria > Acetobacterales > Acetobacteraceae > Rhodopila. The sequence goes on from JANXTL010000309.1 coordinate 2,689, forward strand.
ATAGCGTGCTGCGGGGCTTGCGCGAAGCCGGGTTGACTGACGGTGATCGATAATACGAACAGGCTCCCCAACACGCGCAACGACGTGGCAAGGCCCGCCCGGGATGGGGCTGGTGAGTGCGGCATGATGAACCTCTCCCGGCCGCTGTTTGGTTTTTTGCGGCATGGTGCGACCTTACGTTGCGCGGCGGGCACATGCCAGGATTTACACGCAATGGTGTGCGAGCGCCTGCGCCTGCCTTGACGGAGGACACATCATGGGGACACATTGGGGACACATGGTGGCAACCGAATTCCACAATATCAGCTAGTTAAGACGGTGCCGGTGCCGGATACGCCGATCCCCTCACCCGGCACCATCGCGGGCAACGCGACCGAACGTGAGTCGCTGCTTTGTCCTTCGCTGTGACCGGTATTGTTGGCGGACCGTTACACCTTCCACCCTACCCAGTCGCAATAGGCCCGCCCCATCACCAGTTCCAGATCCTCCTCCTTCAGCCAGGGCAGTTCCTCGGTGAACAGCGTGATGCACTGCTTCCAGCTGCAATGCTGGCGGGTGATGTCG
>JANXTL010000313.1 GCA_025352375.1 Acetobacteraceae bacterium
GATCATGGTCTAAGCCTTTGTTTGAGAGGGTGATTCACGCCCGAGGTTGAAGTCAACCTCAGGCGATCACGCTCTAAGCCTTTGTTTGAGAGGGTGATTCACGCCCGAGGTTGAAGTCAACCTCGGGCGATCACGCTCTAGACCATGATCGTTTGATGTTGCATGCGATCTCGGCGTTGGATCATGGTCTAAGCCTTTGTTTGAGAGGCTGATTCACGCCCGAGGTTGAAGTCAACCTCAGGCGATCACGCTCTAAGCCTTCGTTTGAGAGGGTGATTCACGCCTGAGGTTGAGGTCAACCTCAGGCGATCACGCTCTAGCGGCCCCCGAACATATCCGCTGCCACAACCTCCCGCACCATGTCGATATCCATCCCATGCGCGGCGATCATGCCGGCGGTGTCGGCGAGGACCGCGTCGATATCGCCCATCAGGGCCAGACGCTTGTAGACATCGGGAATATGGATCCCCATCGCCTCCCCGATCAGTTCCATGAAGTTCAGCAGTTCGAAGGATACGTCATTCTGGTAATGTACCAGGTCGCGGTGGCAACCATGGAACACCGACGCGAATGTTGTCACGCCGGCTTCCAAAGCCGCCGCGAATTCGCGTTGTTGCAGGTCTTTCTTGAATTGCGGCAACACGTTCAGATGCACCGACTGGGTGCTCATGATGGGCACGTCGAGTTCCACGACCTCCAGTTCCGGAATGGCGCGCAGCACCGCCTTCACCGCCGCCATCACGCGGGGCAAAGCGGACCGTTCCTGTAGCGCCACCCGTTTGCGCACGGGGTGCACGAACAGTGCCTGCAAATCGTCCAGCCTTTCGTAAAAAAACTCCGCTATTGGTGCAATATCGAACGGGGCCGAACCGTACGACTTAGCATAAGCCGGCAGCGCGACCTCCCCGATCTGGATCTGGCAGCTTGGGCACCACGCCACGACCTTGGACGCCCCTGCCCGGCCCAGTCGCTCGATGGTATTGTAGCCGACGCGGCCAGCCGTCTTGGCGTCGCCTTGCTTGAATTGCTGGATGCCGCAGCAGGTGGCATTGCCGCCCATCACCTCATACGAAACGTTCAGCGCGTCGAACACGTCCAGCACCAGCAACGCGATATGCGGGGTCTTGATGACATTGCAGCCGGTGTAGAACACAAGATCGGGCGTGCCCTCGTATTCCCCCGCCGGTTTCAGCGGCGGGTTCAGGCGCGCCAGCACATCCGGCGCCAGTTGCAAGCGGGAGATCACGCGTGTCCCGCGGCTCATGTTGTTGAAATAGGCGTTGCCGGCTTTCCGCACCGCCGCGTCGCCCTGTTTTCCCTTCACCGCGATCCGCGCCAAATTCACCATCAGCCTGGGGTTGATCCCATAATCGCAGGCCGGGATGCATTTGCCACTGTTGGAACACACCGTTGCCCAGCGCTGCGCGCCCGGCGTCCCCTCCCCGCCACGCAGTAAATCCAGCAAACCGCTCACCAGCGCCGGCGCGTCGGACGTATCGATACCGGCGGGTTCGGTCATTGGGCAGGCCTCGGCGCACTTGCCGCAACGCGTGCAGGCGTCGAGGATGTGGTCCGTTTGCGCCGTCAGCACATCGGTGAACGACATTCCGTCCATGGCTTGGCTCCCGTTGTTCGCCGAAGTCTATGTCCGCTTGCCCCGCCACAGCAAATTCAAACCCACGAACAGCGCCGGCAGGCCGCAGACTGCCCACCCCACGCCATAACTGCCGGTGGCATGCAGGATCCCGGCATAGGCCAGCGGGCACACCAAGGAACCCGCCTGTCCGAACGACAAAACCCCTCCGGTGGCGGACCCAACCATACCGTCCGGCGCCAGACGCGCGGTCTCCGACAGTAGGATGCCGTGCCACGACAAGGCGGTGGCGCTGAGGACCCAGGCGGCGGCCTCGATAGCGATCACCGGCCAGGCCGGGGTGAAAAACGCCATCGCCAGCGCCGCCGCGGCCATACCCAACGCCAGCCAGGCCATCATGAGACGCGCGGAAAGATGAAAACTGCCCAGCCAGGACCACAGCACCCGGCACGGGATGGCGATGGCCACCGCGACCGAGAAGATATAGCCGGCGGTGACAAGGTCGTATCCGAGCTGCGTCATGTAGAGAACGAAGTAGCCGCTCATGACGGATTGCATGCCGTTGAAGGCGAAGCAGGCATAGGCCAGCCCGCGCAACGTCGGGGTGGTCATCACCGTCCGCATCGTCGTTGCCAGATCCCCGATCCGGAACGCACGCGACTTCTGCCGTTCGGCGTCGAACCGGGCGCGCAGGGGCTGCAGGACAAAGACGAAGCCGAACAGGATCGCGGCGGCGGCGAGCAACGTGCCCTGCCAGCCCAGATATCCCGACACGGTCGGCGCCAGCGATCCCCCCACCAGCATGCCGATGGGCACCGCCGTCTGCTTGACCGAAAACACGATGGGCGCCAGCCGTGGGGGCGACCAGCGGCCCAGCAACTGCGACGATGCGGGCGTGGCGCAGGCGGCCCCGGTCTGCCCGATGGCCGCCAACAGCACTAACGCCAAAGGCGAGCCTTGCGTCGCGATCGCCATACCGATGGCCATGGACAGGAGTGCGACCTGACTCATGCGCAGCGGACCGTGCTTGAGAATGAAGCTGCCGCACCCGATCTGGCCGATCAGGGCGAAGCACGCCGTCAGGCCGAAATAGAACCCGGCCATGGCGGGACTGACATGCAGGTCCACGATGATCACCGGCGCCAGCACGGCGGGAATCACCTGGCTCGTAGACAGCAGGATTTGGTGAAAGAACGTCGCCGCCAGGGCGATCCAGAGAACGCGCACGTCACGCGGACTTTTGCCGCAGGAGGTTGATCCCCACGAAAAGACTCGGTAGCCCGCAGACCACGAACCCGATGCCATAGCTTCCAGTGGTCCGCAGCAAACCGGCGTAGACGAGGGGACTGAGCAGCGCACCCATTTGGCCGAATGACAGGACACCTCCGGCGATGGAGCCGGTCATGCCGGCCGGCGCCAAACGGGCCGATTCCGACAGCAGGATGCCGTGCCAGGACAGGGCGGTCAGGCTCAAGACAACGGACACGGCCCCGATCGCGACCAGGGGCCATTGCGCGCTGAAGAACCCGATTCCCGTGGCGCTGACGGCGATGCCCAACGCGATGCCGGCCATCACCAGCCTCGGTTCGACATGGAAACTCCCCAGCCAGCCCCAAACGATGCGGCCGGGGATCGCGACCGCGATGGCGCAGGCGAAAACATAGCCGGCAGCGACCAGATCGTAGCCGATGCTGGTGAGGTATATGACGAAATAGGAGGTCATGACCTGTTGCATGCCGTTGAAGGCGAAACAGGCGAAGGACAGATTCCGCAGTCCCGGGTTCGCGATGACCGACCGCAGCGTGGTGCCGAAGTCCGAAAGTTTGAAGCGCCGCCCGGCGGCGCGGTCGATGTCGAACCAGGGCCGCAGCGGTTGCAACAGAATCGCGAATACCAGGCACGCCACGGCGCTGGCGATAACGGTGCCGCGCCATCCCATGGACTGCGCCAAAGTCGGGCCGAAGGCGCCGCCCAGCAGCAACCCCATCGGAACCCCGGTCTGGCGGATGGAGAACATCAGCGGCGCCAGCCTGGGCGGCGACATTTTGCCTAGCAGTTGGGAGCTGGTGGGGGTGGAGATGGCGGCGCCGGCGCCGCCGATCAGCGCGGAGAGAAAGAACATGGCTTTCCAGCCGCCGGTCATGCAGATCATGCCCACCGCCAGCATCGCCAGCGCCACCTGGCTCATGCGCAGCGGGCCGTACCGCATGATGAAACTGCCGCAACCCATTTGCGCTATCAGCGCGAAGACCGAGGTCAGGCCGAAATAAACACCAACCCAAGATGGGTCGTACGCCATTTCGGCGATGATAACCGGCGCCAGCACCGCCGGCAGCACCTTGCCGATACTGACAAAGGTTTGCTGGAGGAAACTCGATCCTAACGCGACCAGGAGGAGTTTCATTTATTTTTATGGAGATTCCAGGGGCCGGTGATGAAGCGCGCGACCTCGTCGAGCCAGTGTTCGTCCCCCGATAAATGCACCATCGTCTTATCTTCCGTTGAACACCGGAGGGCGCTTTTCAACGAAGGCCTTGGCAGCCTCGGCATGATCCGCCGTTTCGCGGGTGCGGAGCATACCGTAGGCCTCGGAATCCAGCGTGTCCGACAATGTGCCTTCCTCGGCCGCTTTCATGTTGCGCTTGATGTAGCGCCAGGCCATGCGCGGCCCCTGGGCGAACGTCGCCGCCAGCGCCATTGTTTCGGCTTCTAGTGCCTCGTCCGCGACGACGCGGCTGGCGAGGCCCAGAGCAAGCAGCCGCGTGCTGTCCAGCATTTCCGAGGTGAAATACAGCTCCCGCGCTTTCGCCGGCCCGATGATTCGGGTCAGAAAATAACTGCCGCCGTAATCGCCGGATAATCCCACTTTGGCAAAAGCCACGGTCATCCGGGCGCTTTCGGCGACGATGCGCATGTCGCAGGCCAGGGCCAGCGACATGCCTGCCCCGGCGGCAACGCCATTGACCATGGCGATGGTCGGTTTGGGCATTTCGTGCAGCAGCCTGGATGCCTCCATCCCCGCGCGCAGTCCGTCGGCGCGTTGTTCCGGGGATAACGTGGATTTACCGGCGCTGGCCGCCTGCACCGCGACGTCTCCGCCGGAGCAGAAACCTTTGCCAGAACCCGTCAGGACGACGCAGCCGATGGCTGGATCGGCCGCGTAGTCCGCCAAAATACCTGTCAGGCTGCCGATCATACCGGACGTCAGCGCGTTGAATCGGGCCGGCCGGTTGAGGGTGACAACGGCGACCCCGTTGTCCACCCGCGTCAGGATTTCCTGGTCCATCAATGATCCGCCCTGCCGCCGCGATGGGAAAAATCGGTTTCCGCGGACGTCATGAATTCCAGCAAGCAGGCGTAACCTTCCTCGGTTTTGCGTTTCGCCCGCAGGATGGCGTTGCCGACGTCGTTGGGGTCGGACACCCGTTCGCTCCAGCCGCCGAGGGTCTTGGCCAAATCCGCATAATTGCCGCCGAGGTCGCGGGCGTTGTGCACATCGTGCGACAGTTTCATGTGCGGAATTTCAATCGCCATCGTATTGTTGTTCAGCACAATGGTGAGGATCGGGATGCCGGCGCGCACCGCCGTTTCGAAATCGAGACCGACCATCCCGAACGCCGCGTCACCCATGAAATTGACGCAGAATTTGTCGGGGGCCGCCACCTTGGCGCCGATCGCCAGACCGAGGCCGGTGCCGAGCTGGTGGGATTTGCCCCAGCCCAGATACCCGCGCGGGGTGGTGGCTTTGTAGAACGGCAGCAACTGGTCGCGCGGGCTGCCGGAATCGTGCGTGACGATGGCGGTGGCGGGGTCGATGACGCGCATGAACTCGTTCATGACGCGATACGGCGTCATCGGGGTTTCGGCCGAATTGAGCTTGGCGTGCCAGCGGGTTTCCCACGCCGAACGCTCCGTTGCCAGTTCGACGGCGGGGTTGCGGTTCAGCAGTTTGCCGGCAAGGCGTTCCTTCACCGCCGTAATCAGATGCGACAGCGTCAGGCGGGCGTCGCCCAGCAGCGCGATTTCCGTTTCGTTGGTTTTGTGCAAGTCGCGGGTGTCGTTGGTGGCGTGGATGATGGGCACGCCCTTGGGCAGCGGCGGGGTGGTCAATGGATGATTATTCAGGCCGGTGCCGACGGCGAAAATAAGATCTGCCTTTGTATACATATACATCTGGCCGGGGCCGTTGAACGTGTTGCCACCCGAACCAAGGGCGAGCGCGTGGTTCTCGGGGAACGCGCTCTTGCCGTCGACGGTGGTCATGACCGGGGCTTGCAACAATTCCGCCAGCGCGACCAGTTCGGAGGACGCCTCGGCGTAAAGGACCCCCTGCCCGGCCAAAATAACGGGCGCCGAAGCCGCCAGCAGCCGCTTGGCCGCATCGTCCACATCGCTCGGGTTGGGCGCCGAGATCGTCGGCTTGATCGGCGTGTAGTTCAGCACGTCGGTGCCGATTTCCATGTCCACGAGATCGCGCGGAACCTCCACCATCGCCGGCCCCATGCGGCCGTTTTTCAACGCATTGAAGGCCCGCCGCATCACCGCGGGAACCGAGGCCGGCATGCGGATTTCCTCGACCTGCTTGGTAACCGAGGCGTAGCTGACGTTCGACCGGAACGTCGGGAAAATTTGCGACTGGTCGCGCGCCTGGGCCAGCGGCAGGAACAGTACCGGGGACGAGTCGGAAAAAGCCGAGGCGATACCGGCGAAGGCGTTCTCCGCGCCCGGGCCGTATTGCATGGCGAAGACGCCAGGCGGCTTGCCGTTGGTCACGCGCGCATAGCCGTCGGCCATATGCACGCCCACACGCTCCTGCCGGCAGATGACCGGACGGATGCCGCCGGCGACAGCGTTCTCGATGATGGATGTGGTGGGGAAGCAAAACAGGGTGGTCGTGCCCTCCCGCTTCAGGATTTCGACGATGGCATCGGCGGCGCGCATTTGGGTCCCCTCCGGTGGGTGGTGTTGGGGCGGAGGGTAGGCTGGGGGTGGTTGGGGGGCAAGGTTGGCTCGCTACTTCCTCGGCTGTAGTGCCACGTAGATTCCACATACTTCTCGGCCATCACCCGAGCGGAGAAATTCCCATCCAAATGGAGATGGGTCGCGCGACGGCCAACCTAACCTGCCCATCTGACTATCAGCAATCGAGGCCTCGATTGACGAACCGCGCCCTGCCGCCGAACCTCACGCGATCCGATAGAAAGTCTCACCCATGCCCCTGATCCACCACGTCATCGCCGGAAACGCGCACCCGCCCGTTGTGTTCGTACACGGTTTCGCCTGCGGCCACACCGACTGGGACGCGCAAGTGACGCATCTGTCGCCGCGGCACCAGACGGTCGCGGTCGATTTGCGCGGTCACGGCGCCAGCCCAGGTTCGGCGGCCGACTGCTCGATCGAGCGCTACGGTGCCGATGTGGCGGAAGTCATGCGCGCTTTGAACCTGCCGCCGGCCGTCATTGTTGGGCACAGTTTGGGGTGCCGTGTCGTTGTCGAGGCCGCGTTGCAGGCCCCCGAACACACCAGGGCGCTGGTCTTGGTCGACGGCAGCCAGTTCGCCGCCGCGATGGGGCCGGCGCTGCGGGTCGCGTTCGCCCAACCGAACGGGTACGCCACCATGGTGCAAGGCCTGTTCAAGGACATGTTCACCCCCAAGAGCGACCCCGCCACCGCGCAACGGGTGGTCGACCGAGCGCTGCGGTTGCCGCGAGAGGTGGGCGAGAAGATGTTGTCCGACCTACAGCGCTACGACGAATACCGGCTGACCGCGTCGCTCCGCTCCCTGCGCATACCGCTCATGGCGATCCAAACGACCTACAGCAACGAACAGCGGCAGCGCAGCACCATGAAGAAAGGCCAGACCAGTTCGTACCTGGACATGCTCCGCACCGCCGTCCCGTCCGCCCGCAACGAGATTGTCGAGGACACCGGCCATTTCCCGCAGCTGGATGAGGCCGAACAGACCAACGCATTGTTGGAAAATTTCTTGTCGACGCTCTAGCCGATGCGCATGCCCATCTGGCCGCTGACGGCGACGCTGGCGGTGCAAACGCTGGCTACGATGGCGCTGTATTCGCTACCCACCGTCGCACCCGCGGTGGCACGGGACCTGAACGTCAACGGCGCGCTGGTCGGTGGATTTGTCGCCACAGCCTATGGGGTGGGAATTATATCCGCCTTGCTCTCCCCCGCGCTGATTCGCCGCTACGGGGGCGTGCGGGCGACGCAGGTGGTGTTGCTGGCGGCCTTGGGCATGCTGGTTGTCGCCGGCACGGCACAGGGCGTCACCGCGTTGGCGATATCCGCCGTGGTGCTGGGGCTTGCCTACGGGGCGGCGGCGCCGGCATCCACCCATTTGCTGGCGCCGAAAACCCCAGCCACCGTCTTCAACACGATCATGTCGCTGCGCCAGATCGGGGTGCCGCTGGGGGGCGTGCTCGCGGCATTGATCCTGCCGCCGTTGGTCGGGCTCCTCGGCTGGCGAGGCGCGCTGCTGGCCGAAACCGTTCCCGTGCTGGCACTGATAGTGCTGATGGAAATCCCACGTAAGGCCTGGGATACCGATCTGGACCCCAAGCGTTACCGGCTGGCGCAAACGCTGATGCGACCCTTCGCGCTGCTGGCCGATAAACGGATCCGGCGGTTATCGGGCAGCACGTTCATTTTTTCCGGTCTGCAATTGTGCTTTGTCAGCTTCATGACGGTGCAACTCACGACCGTGGTCCAGATGGACCTGGTGACGGCCGGCCGCATTCTGGCGCTGTACCAGATCGCGGGCTCCGTCAGCCGGCCGATCTGGGGGTGGATCGCCGACCGTTTCCTGACACCGTCCCAAACGCTTGTCGTGCACGGGGTCGGCATGGCGGCTGCCGCCGCGCTCACCGGGCAGTTCGGGTCGGCCTGGCCCGGCTGGGGGGTGGTCGCGGTCGCGGTGCTCGCGGGCTGCTCCGCTGGGGGTTACACCGGGGTTGCCTACGCCGAATACGCCCACCTCGGCGGCGCACGGCGAACCGAGGCAACGGGCCTCGGCACCGCTCTGATGTTCGCTGGCGGTATGCTGATGCCTACCGCTTTCGCAACTACCATTGCCGCCAGCGGCAATTACGGGCTCGCATACGGTTCGATGGCCGTTCTCGCATTGATGGGCGGTGGGCTGCTCGCGACCGGCGGAGGACTGCGCCGAGGCTGAGACATGGAATAAAATGGCGGAGCCGACAACGGTATAAGTGCGCACCCGTCGAACCCATTCAGGCGGCCCGATAGGTTCGGTAACCGTTAGACAGGCATCCCAGGCCGTCACAGCCTCCTTCGGACGCACCGTCCGTCTCACTCTTTCCGACCGTCAAGAGCGCGCTGCCGAGGTTCATACAGCCCATAGGCCATATCCGAACGGCTACGTTTATCCAAATTCCTTCGGCTTCCGGCGCGGCGGCTACCGGCGCTAATACCGCTGGGCGCGCGTTCGTCCGCCCGCTCCAGGCGCGGCACTATTGGCGGCGAAGTTAAAAAGGATCTTTAATTCCGGCGACCGACGCCTCGGATCAGCCTCACGACGACAAGCAGAACGATGGCGCCGAGCGTGGCGTTTATAATCGCGCCGATTATGCCCACGGCAATGTGTAAACCGATTCGAGGCAGCAGCCACGAGCCGATGAAAGCACCAAGAACGCCGATTATCAGGTCCCCGATCAGACCAAAACCTGTCCCGTCCACGATTTTACCGGCCAACCACCCCGCGATGATGCCGACCAAGATCATGGTAAGAACGCTTTCGCCGGACATAAACATAGCGGTTCCTCACTGGCGATAGAGATACGTCGCCTTCTTAGGATCGTCCATTTTTGGTCGGACGAGTCAATCGCAGGCAGAGAACGATACCGCGAGCAGGAGGCCTTGCCCAGGGCGATAAAGCACCAGAAAGCCTGGGAGTTTGCTCAGAGGTCACCATACGATGTGTTCAGGATGGTCCTGTTGCGCCCGGGATGGCCGCGGACGGCAAATTCTGGGCAAGTCCCTTCCATACCCCCCTTGCAGAACGAGCCGCAAAAGCAAGGACGATCTGAAAGCCCCGTTAGCGTGCGATTTTGAACGAGTGGCGATGCACGCGGCGCCCCTACCATCGCCTGTCGGAGCGGCCCGTCTGCTCCCTCGACCTATGCCGTATGGGGGGTCGGACCCTCCCCCCGCCCCATCAGAACCGCGCGGTGTACCGGAGCGCGAGCTGCTGCGCCGAGTAATTGTCCGGCCGCCAGTAGTAGTCGTAGACCGCCTCGACCGCCCACACGCGGGTCGCGCACCCACACGACAGGATCGTCACGCCAGCGCCGACATTGAACGTGTCGTCGGCCGTACGGCCCGATCGAGCGACTGAAGGTGCCGCTGATGCGAAGTCGTTCGGTCGCGGGTCAGCCGCGGCGGCGACGACGCAGGCCGAGGCCGGCGAGGCCCACGCCGAACAAAGCCAGAGTTGCGGGTTCCGGAACGTCCGTGACCACGACGTTCGCGAGCCAGTTGTAGGAGGGATTGTCCTGGCCGTTGAAGGTGATGGTGTCGGATCCCGTCGAGGTGCCCAGGTTGAACGTGTACGACGTCAGGCTGCTCGGGCCGCTGACCAGCGTGCCGGCAACCGTGGCGCCGTTGAAGGACACGTACTGGTAGGACGAGCTGTCGTCCGAGGCGTAGTCGTACGACACGGTAAGGATATCACCGGCTGTGTCGGAAAAGGTTTGCGAGAGCATGCCGTTCGAGCCGACCGCGCCCTCATGGAAGCCCTGCCCATTGACGTATGTGGTATCGCCAGGGGTGCCGACGTAGTTGCAGCAGCTGTTTGCCTCGGTCCACGGGGACAGGGCGCCGCTGGCGAAATCGCCGTTTGTGAGCAGGTTGGCGTGCGCCGGTGACACGGCGGCAAGTCCGGCGCCAATGGCGCATACGTGAGCGAGAGTAAGGAGGCGTTTCATACCTTGATTCCTGTTGTGACTGACGAAGACCTGTGTAGCAAAGCCCGTGCCATGTTCAAAAAATGCGTTACAACAATAACTTGGGCGGCACCATAATGTCCCTATAGCGTAATGTTGTAAAGTTTTTCGACAATTTAGCGGATGCGTCCATAAATTGATGTCCCTGAACAGCCCGGCTGGCGGTCCCCAATCCGCCGTGATCAGCCCATCCGAAATTGATCCCCCTCGTCGTGAACGATGCGGAACCCACGGCGGAGAATGCCGCAGTATTGGACACGGTCGGGTTGGTCAGCTCGTGAAACCACTTCGCGTGAACCTCCGGGATGAAGTTCACGTCCCGATACCGGAAGGAATGGGCCACTTTCACTCCAAGGCTGGACTCCAGGAAGTCGTAACTTTGCGCGTTCACCCGCAGCCCGATGGCCCCCGCCCCCGTTTCGGTGTAAGAGCCGAGATCGAGGTGGGCGTACTGCAATGCAGCGATTGGGGTGATGGTGAACCCACCAGCGAAGAAGTGGTAACCCGTCGTCACCCGCGCGGTATAATCCTGCCCGCTATACGACGCCTTCGCGGCGCGGCTGACGCCGGGAAATTGAATAAGCCGCGTGCCGGCATAATCGTCCCACCCAAATGATGCGTCGCCATTGATGAACCAATTCCCGCTATCGTGCCCGATATACACCAGGGCCTTGTAGGTATCGATCGACGTGCTGTTGCCGGCGCCCTGAAACGAATTTCCGTCGATCTGGCTGCGGGCGAACCCGATGCCCATGCCCACGCGAGTGTTGGGATCGAGCGGCACGTCGTACCCGATCATCGTCCCCAGGATCGTCGCGTCATACCCCGCGACTCCCTGTTCGGCTCCTTGAGAGCCGGCATAACCGAAGCCCTTGAGCCACCAATTGCTGTGCGGCCCGGCTTCCTTGCATGTCGCGGCAACGTCCTCCCCAGGCCGGCGCATCCTGTCGCAGAACGTATCGTCCAGGCGGGACGATATCAGTCCCTCGAACTGGCGGCTGGCCTGGAACGCCACCAATGGGGACGCCAAATCCGACGACGACGGCGCGAGCTGTGTCAGCGCGTTGATGACTAGGGCAGGGGTGGTCAACGCACCGAAGGCCGGCAAAATGTTGGTTAGTATGTCGTTGGACCCCGTGGAACCCAGCAGCGCCAGCGCGACACCGGCTGCCACCTGCTGATCGGGCGTCGGCAGTACGCCCGGCGGCAGCGGCTGTAGTGGTACCTGCAATGGCGTGCTCGTCGTTTGTATCGTCACCAGACCGGCGATGGTGCCGGCGAGCGGCACGGCCGAGAACGTGTAAAGGGGGTTGGTTGGATTTTGGACGGTGATCAGCAGAATGCTGCCATTGGTGCCACTTTGTCCTGTTCCGCTTTGCGTTTGCACGATATTGAATTGCGTCCCCACCGGGATAAAGGCCAAGGATGGCACCAACACGTTGATCCTCAGCGTGGCGCCCAGATTTGTCGTACCCAG
>JANXTL010000316.1 GCA_025352375.1 Acetobacteraceae bacterium
CTCACGGTCGCCAAGCAAGCCGTCCAGGTCGACTGGGCCAGGGTGCTCTTTGACAAGCAACACCCCTTGCACCGGGAGGCCGTGGGTATGCTGCCGGAGTACCTCCCCGGCCTCGTGATCCCCGATAGCTGGTTCGAGGATTATGTATCGCGCGAAGGTTGACGTTCCTCAGTGAAGTTCCTAAGAAGGTGTGCCTTCCCTCCTCAGACCGCGCCGCCCTTGCTCCGATTCCGGGAGCACCCAGGGGGTACCGCGCGGGCAACCTAACATCGTATCGCGCCGCGCAATTCCGGGATTTTTCACCCGGCAGCGCCCGATTGAATCCGGGACATCATCCATGCATCTCGCCGAACTCAAGGCCAAGTCGCCTGCCGAACTCTTAAGCTTCGCCGAATCAGTCGGTGTCGAAAACGCATCGTCCCTGCGCAAGCAGGACATGATGTTTGCCATCCTCAAAACGCTGGCCGAACAAGACCAGGCGATCTATGGCGACGGCACTCTGGAAATCCTGTCCGACGGCTTCGGCTACCTCCGTAATCCCGAGGCGAACTATCTGCCCGGTCCCGATGACATTTACGTCAGCCCCACCCAGGTGCGCCGTTTCGCGCTGCGCACCGGCGATTCGGTCGAAGGGCAAATTCGCGCCCCCCGCGATGGGGAGCGTTATTTCGCCCTGCTCAAGGTCGACACCGTCAATCAGGAACATCCGGACGCGGTCAAACACCGCATCAATTTCGATAACCTGACTCCGTTGTACCCGGACGAGCGGCTGAAAATGGAGAACGACAACGTCCAGTCGGTCGCCAAAGGCCCGCAGAAGGACAACACATCGCGGGTGATCGATCTGATTTCTCCGATCGGCAAGGGCCAACGGGCCCTGATCGTGGCTCCGCCCCGGACGGGTAAGACGGTGATGCTGCAGAACATCGCCGCCGCCATCAGCGCCAATCACCCGGAAGTCTTCCTGATCGTGCTGCTGATCGATGAGCGGCCGGAAGAAGTCACCGACATGGCCCGTTCCGTGAAGGGCGAGGTTGTCGCCTCCACCTTCGATGAGCCGGCGACGCGGCACGTGCAGGTCACCGAAATGGTGCTGGAGAAAGCCAAGCGCCTGGTCGAGCACAAGCGCGACGTGGTTATTTTGCTCGATAGCATCACCCGCCTGGCGCGCGCCTACAACACGGTGGTGCCGTCTTCGGGTAAGGTGCTGACCGGCGGTGTAGACGCCAACGCGCTGCAAAAACCCAAGCGTTTCTTCGGCGCCGCCCGCAATATCGAGGAAGGCGGGTCTTTGACCATCATCGCCACCGCCCTGATCGATACCGGCAGTCGCATGGATGAAGTGATTTTCGAAGAGTTCAAGGGCACCGGCAACTCGGAAATCATTCTCGACCGCAAGCTGTCCGACAAGCGCACCTTCCCGGCCATCGACATCACCAAGTCCGGCACCCGCAAGGAAGAATTGCTGGTCGAGCGTGGCACTCTGTCCAAGATGTGGGTGCTGCGCCGCATCCTCAACCCAATGGGCACCACGGACGCGATGGAATTCCTGCTGGATAAGCTGAAATACAGCAAGACCAACAACGACTTCTTCGAGGCGATGAACACCTGAGCCGCCGGCCATGGCGATGGTCCGAAGGGATTTCCAAGACCTCGCCACGGTCCGGATTCGCGAGGCTGAATCGCTGTTGGCGGCCGGGCTATTCGACGGCGCCTATTATCTGGCGGGGCTGGCGGTCGAGTGCGCCCTGAAGGCATGTATCGCGAAGGCAACGCAGCAACGAATTCCCCGATTTGAACCGCACCAGAGCGCCCCATACGCATAATCTGGACGATCTGCTGAGAGAGGCAGGGCTGCGAGAAACGATGCTGACCGCCGACCGGCAAATCAAACTCGAATGGGGTAAGGTCAGCGCCTGGCGGATTGAAATGCGGTACCAGTTGGGAGTATCGAAGGCCGACGCCGCCGAATTCGTCCGCGTCATTGCCGGCACGCAGGGAAGCCTCACATGGCTGACACAGTACTGGTAGTCGCCGACCTCGCTCGGGACCTGATCGAGGCCGGTCGAACGCTGATCCGAAAACTCGACAGCCGGTCGGTGCGTTTCGATGTTGCCTTTTGGCTGATGGACCCGGAGAACGGCAGCTGGCGCCTGCACCTTGGCGCGTCATCCGTGCGCGAAACCGGATCGTTGGCGCTTTATGAAAAGGTCGACACGATTCTCACGGAGATGGGATTCGGTGTCCGATTCTGGATTGGCATGGTTACCATTGAGGACCTGCGTTCCAAACTTGTGCAGGCCTTGATATCGAAGCTGGGGAGCGCCGAAAGCGTCGATGGCACGAGGCTTGACTATGCCACCGTTAATGGGGTCCGCGTCCCACCTTGTGTTCTCTACCGGCTGTCCCCCGAGCAACCGGTCGGTGCTGGAAACGCGTCGTCGCCGCGCCGTCGCCCGTCATCCAAGGCCACCCGGCACGCTGCCGCCTGATCGCAACCCGGAGCCCTAGACCATGATCGTTTGAGGTTGCACGCGATCTCGGCGTTCGATCATGGTCTAAGCCTTTGTTTGAGAGGGTGATTCACGCCCGAGGTTGAAGTCAACCTCAGGCGATCACGCTCTAAACCGCGGCGCCAACCATCTTCAGCGCCAAATCCGCCAGCCTCCCGCTCACGTCGTCGAGCGTCAGGCGGCCCTCCGGCCGGTGCCATGTGTATGCCCAGGAAATCATCCCGCCGATGGCCAACGCCGCGATATTGACGTCCGGGATCGTGAACGCCCCGGTCGCGACGCCCTCCCTCAACAAGCTCGACAGCACACGGTCGAATTTCTTCCGTAACGTGTTTATCGCGTCCAGCGCTTCCGGAGTCAGGTTTTTTTCTTCGCGGAAATAAATCGCGATGTTCGCTTGGCGTTGCAGGATCACCCGGGCGAAACCCTCCATCGCCATACGCAGCCGCACCGTGGGGGTGCCGCCGCTGTCGGCCGCACTGGCGACGGCTTCCAGCGACATCTCGATGGTCGGCTGGCACAAAGCGGCCAGCAATTCCACCTTTGAGCGGAAATGCGTGTAAATAAAAGGTTTGGTGACGCCCAGTTCGGCAGCGATATCGTCCAGCGTGGTGCCGGTAAAGCCGCGTTCGTAGAACAGTTTCACCGCTTCCTGCAGGATACGGTCCCGCTTGTAAGCGAGAATTTCGTCGCGCATGTGCTCCGCCATTGTTTACTCCCAGCGCATGCTAGCGATAACTTGGGGGGATTGAAAGGCTACCCGCAGGTAGCCGCGTTCGGGTCCCCCGCAGGTCGACTCGACCGCGCCGCCCAGGCGATACCAACCGTTGGGCAAACCAGCGGAGTCTGCTTAGGGTGCGGGGAAATGTCCCAAGGAGTTCGCATGACCCTGCCCCTCGGCAATTTGCCGGATACGCGGTATCCCGATCCGCGGATCGAATCGTTGGACAAACGCTTCGTTTACAAACAAGGCAACGCGGCGATCGAGCGCATCGCCACCGGCTTCCGCTGGGCCGAGGGGCCGGTGTGGTTCGGCGACCACGGCTGCCTGATTTTCAGCGACATTCCCAACAACCGCATGATGCGCTGGCAGGAAAGCGACGGGCATTTGTCGGTGTTCCGCACCCCATCGAACTACACCAACGGCAACACCCGCGACCGGCAGGGCCGGCTTATTTCCTGCGAGCACGATTCTCGCCGCGTCACCCGTACCGAGCTGGATGGATCAGTAACGATAATGATAGACCGGTTTGAGGGAAAGAAGTTGAATGCCCCGAACGACGTCGTCGTGGCGCGCGACGGTTCGGTGTGGTTCACCGATCCCGGCTACGGAATCGACGGCCCCTACGAAGGCCACACCGCGGATGCGGAATTGCCGCGCAACGTTTACCGGCTGGACCCGGCAACCGGCGCGGCCACAGTGGTGGCGGACGATTTCGTGCGGCCCAACGGCATCGGATTTTCGCCCGACGAAGCCAGGCTTTACGTCGTGGACTCCGGCATCTCGCACGGCGGGCCGGCGCATATCCGGGTTTTCGACGTCGATGGCGCGACGTTGCGCAACGGCCGCGTGTTCGCCGACGATTTCCGCCCCGGCATGACCGATGGGCTCCGCTGCGACGTGGACGGCAACGTGTGGTGCAGCATGGGGTGGGGCGATCCGGCCGAGGATGGGGTCCGCTGCTATGCCCCGAATGGCGACCCGATCGGCAAGATCCATCTGCCCGAGGGCTGCGCGAATGTCTGTTTCGGCGGTAGGAAGAAAGACCGGCTGTTCATGTGCGCCAGCACGTCGGTCTATGCCTTGTATGTGAATGGAAAGGGAGCCAGCCTATGACCGCGTTGTTCGCTTACGTTGGCGGCTACACCACGCCGGACCGCGATGGCCGCGGCAGCGGCATCAACGTTTATCGCATCGATGGCGGCAGCGGCGAGTGGACGCATCTGCAGAATATCGGCGGCCTGGAAAATCCATCCTTGTTCACCCCCAATCGCGCGGGAACGCGGCTCTGGTCGGTGCATGGCGGGCGTAACCTGATCAGCGCCTTCAGCATCGATCCTGCCAGCCGGCATTTGACGTTGTTGAACCAGATGGATTGTGGAGGCAACAATCCGGTGGACACGGCGCTCGACCCGACCGAACGGCACCTGATCGTGGCCAATTATGGGACCGGTTCGGTTGCCGTCATGCCAATCGCGGACGATGGGCGGGCCATGCCAATCAGCCAGTCTTTCACATTGGATGGCACACCCGGCCCCGATCCGGTGCACCAAACTCAATCGCATCCGCATGCCGCGATTTTCGATCCGAGCGGACGTTTCGTGGTAATACCGGACAAGGGCTTCGACCGGACGTTCTTTTTCCGTTTCGACAACGGCCGCATCGAGCCGACGGCACAGGGTTCGGTCGCCTCGAAAACCGGGGCGGCACCGCGGCACGCGATCTTCCACCAAACATTGCCGGTCCTATATGTGAACAACGAGCTGGATTCGACTGTGACGGTCTTCGACTGGAACAGCGACACGGGCCATGCGACCGAATCGCAGGTGGTGACGACAATTCCCGACGGGCACGACGCCCGCAATACGACGGCCGAGATCGCGGCCTCCCGTTGCGGGCGTTTTCTTTACGTGTCCAACCGTGGGCAGGACAGCATCGTTCTGTACAATATCGATCGGAGAACGGGGCATCTGACGTACGTCGAACACACGCCGACCGGTGGCACCCGGCCTCGGTTCTTTACCCTGGATATCGCGGGAAAAAAGATTTTCGCGGCGAACCAGGACAGCGACGATATTACAACCTTCCGTATCGATGCGGGCAGCGGCCGCCTGACGCAAGAAGCGACGCGGATTAAAGTCGGAAGCCCTTCGGCAATCAGTTTGCTGACTTCCCCTTGAACGGTTCGGATGAATAAGGCGATACTGCGCCCCCATAACAAACAGGGAAACGTCCTGGCCAAAGCCGCGGCCAAGGCCCCAGCGAAGCCGATTGCGAGATGCTGGAAATCGTCGTCCCAGCGGATTTCAAAACCACGGAAGTGGCGTAGACTGACGCGACCGGGCCGGTCGGAACCAACCGGACGGGCCCTTCCAGGGAGCATATCGACCATGATCGGCCTGAACCGCCGCACGCTGCTCGCCAGCGCCCTCGCCTCACCCGTCGTACTGCGCCATGCGCTGGGCGACACGCCCATCAAAATCGGCATGCCTGTCGCACTGACTGGCCCCGGCGGCGAAATCGGCGCCCAGATGCGCCGCGGCGCCGAATTCTGGGCCAAACACACCAATGCGAAAGGCGGGTTGCTCGGCCGCCCGATCGAGCTGGTCATCCAGGACACCGGCGGCGACCCCGCCGCCTGCGTGCGCAAGGCCCAGGACGTGGTGGAGCGCGACGGCTGCCGCCTGCTCTACGGCATGACCTATTCGTCCGAAGCCCTGGCCGTGGTGCCAAAACTCGCCGAGTGGAACGCCATCTTCATGTCGTCCGTTAACGGCGACGGGCGCCTGACCGGTTCGTCGTTGGTGCCGAATTTCTTCCGGGCGAACACCTCGGGCCCAATGGGGACGCGGGCGGTGTCGCTGTATTTGCGACCGGCGGCTTACAAAGGGTTTTTCGCCATCGGTATGGACTACGCCTGGGGCCACAACAGCATCGGCGTCTTCAAGGACGAGGTGCAGCGAGCCGGCAAAAATTTCATCGGCGACGTTTACTCCCCGATCGGCACCAAGGATTTCTCAACCTACATCGCCAAGATCCGGCAATCCGGCGCGGACGCCTGCTTCATCGTGATGCAGGGCGACGACAACGCCGCCTTCCTGTCGCAGGCCAAACAATACCGGCTGTCCGACAAGGTCCAGCTGCTGACCGAAGTCGTCGATCTGAACAGCATCGCCGCCACCGGGGAGGCTGCGGTGGGCCTGATCGGCTCGTCCCGCTACAGCTTCACCTTCCCAGGTGAAGCCAATGCCGAATTCGTGGAAATGTGGAAGAAAGAATACAAAACCGTCCCCGACACGTTCGAGGGCGAGCAGTGGCAGGCCGGCCTGGTCCTGGCCGCCGGCATTACCAAGGCCGGCAGCATCGACGCCGATAAGCTCCGCCCCGCCCTGGAGAATATCGAAATCGACAGTATCAAAGGCCACGTGAAAATCCGGGCGTGCGACCATCAGGGGGAACAGCAGGGCTTCATGGTGAAGGTCGTGAAGAAAGAAGGGTTCGACAAGCCGATCCCGGAACTGATTTCGACATTCGCAGCCGATCGGGTCACGCCGGGCTGCGGCAAGATGACGTACGATAGCTGACGCATGGACGTCCTCCCGTTTCTCGTCACGCAGTGCCTGAACGCGCTGTCCCAGGCGGCGCTGCTGTTCTTCCTGGGCTGCGGCCTGACGCTGATTTTCGGCATCATGCGGATCGTTAACTTCGCCCACGGCGCCTTCTTCATGTTGGGGGCGTACGTGGGCTGGTCGGCGGTGCACTGGACCGGCAATTTCTGGGTCGCGCTGGTCGCCGCCCCCATCCTGGTGGGCGGCTTCGGGGCAGCCTTCGAGCTGGGAATCCTGCGCCGCCTCTACGGGCGCGACGGGCACGCCTTCCTGATGGTGACCTTCGGCCTCACGCTGGTCATGGGGGAGGCGATCCGCCTGCTGTGGGGCGTGGAAGCATTGCAGGTGCAAATGCCGGTATCGCTGTCCGACATCGTCTTCATCCTCGATGAGCCGTTCCCGATCTACCGCCTGTTCCTGGCCGGCTCCGGTGTCGTGGTGGCCATCGTAATCTGGCAGTTCCTGGAACGAACCCGCCTGGGGCTGCTGATCCGCGCCACGTCGCAGAACGCGGAAATGGTGCACGCGCTGGGGACCGATGTGCGGCTGGTCCGATCCGCGGTGTTCGGTATCGGCTGCGGTCTGGCCGGCATCGGCGGAGTCTTCGCCGCACCCATGGTCACCGCCTCCCTCGGCATGGCGCCGAACGCGGTGATCGATACGTTCGTGATCGTCATCATCGGCGGCATGGGCAGCTTCCTGGGCTCGATGATCGGGGCGTTGCTGGTCGCCTTCGTGCAGGTTTTCGGCAGCTATTTCTTCCCCGATTTCGCGATGGCGTTCATGTACCTGATCATGCTGACGATCCTGGTCGTCCGGCCCGGCGGGCTACTGGGCAAGGAGGCCTGACGCCATGCGCATGACGCTCGCTGTGGCGGTGCTGCTGGCACTGCTGCCCCTCGGCCTGCCGCCCTACGCGATGACGCTGCTGACCGAGGCCCTGATCATGGGCCTGTTCGCCATGAGCCTCGATCTCATGGTCGGCTACGCCCGCTTGATTTCATTCGGCCACGCCGCGGCTTATGGCCTGGGCGCCTATACCTGCGGCAACATCCTGCTCCATACCGACATCCCGCTGCCCCTCGCCGTGCCGATGGCTGGCGTGTTCAGCGGGTTTATCGGCATCGGGATCGCTTGGGTCTGCACGCAGGCAACCGGCGTGTCGTTCTCCATGCTAACCCTCGCCTTGGCGCAACTCCTGTATGCCGTCGCGTTCAAATGGACGAGCGTCACCGGAGCCTCCGACGGGCTGGCCGGCATTCCCCGCCGCCCCGGCCCGTTCGGCACCACCTATTTCTCCACCAAAATCGGCTTCTATTACCTGACAATGGCCTGCCTGTTCGGCAGTTTCCTGTTCGCCCGCGCCTTGGTGCGGTCCCCGTTCGGCGCCGTCCTGCGCGGCATCCGGGAGAACGAGGCCAAGACCCTCTCGCTCGGCTACAACACCCGCCTGTATAAAATCGCCGTGGTGGCGGCGTCGTATATACTCGGCGGCCTGGCCGGCGCGCTCTATGCCCCCTTCGCCGGGTTCGCCAACACCGAATTACTGTTCTGGCTGCTGTCCGGACAGGTGTTGATCATGGTGATCGTGGGCGGCACCGGCACGCTGGTGGGCCCGATCCTGGGCGCCGCCTTCTTCCTGCTAGTGCAACAACAACTATCCACCTACACCGACTCCTGGGCGCTCTTCTTCGGGGTGATTTTTATCGCCTTCGTGCTGTTCGCACCGGAGGGGATCCTCGGCCTCGCGCGCCGGCGCCGTTCGGTGAGGTCGCACTGATGGCTCTGCTGGAACTCCAAGGCCTGACCAAACGCTACGGCGGTATCGTCGCCGTCGATAACGTCACGATGTCGGTCGAACCCGGCGAAGTCCGAGCCGTCATCGGTCCAAACGGCGCCGGCAAAACCAGCCTGTTTCACCTCATCACCGGGGTGGTGAAGCCGACCATGGGAGAAATCGTGTTCGACGGCCAGCGCGTCACCGCCATGCCCGCCTTCAGCCGTTGCCAGCTCGGCATGTCCCGCACCTTCCAGATCACCGCTTTATTCCCGGAAATGTCGGCCCGCGAGAACACCCGACTGGCCGCGCAAGCCCGCGACAAGCAGCGCTGGCGCCCGCTCGGCGGCGGTGCGGTGTTCGCCGAGGCATCCCGCCGCGGCGATGCGGCGCTGGAACGCCTCGGCCTGTCGCACGTCGCCGAACGCCAGGCCGGCCTGTTGTCGCACGGCGACCAACGCCTGCTGGAGGTCGCGATGGCCCTCGCACAGCAGCCGCGTTTGTTGCTGATGGACGAACCCACCCAGGGCCTGTCGGTCGAGGAAACCGCCCAGGCGGTCGAGGTTCTGGGTGGGTTGTTCGCTGGCGGCGGCCTGACGGTGCTGCTGGTGGAGCATGACATGGAGGTCGTCTTTCGCCTCGCGAGCAAAATGACCGTGCTGCACCGCGGGTCGGTTATTGCCGACGGCGACCCGGCAACGGTCAAGGCCGACCCGGTCGTGCAGGATGCCTACCTCGGAGGCTACACCTGATGCTGACCATCGAGGGCCTCAACACCCATTACGGTGCCAGCCATGTGCTGCAAGGCGTCGATCTGGTCGTGCCGCCCGGCCGCATTTGCGCGCTGCTGGGCCGCAACGGCGTGGGCAAGAGCACCACGCTGCGCAGTGTCATGGGCCTGGTCACGCCCACCAGCGGCAAGGTGATGCTGGACGGGGTCGATATCGCGGGATGGCAGCCGCACCAGGTGGCGCGCGCGGGCGTCGCCTACGTGCCGGAGGGGCGGTTGATTTTTCCGGATCTAACGGTGATCGAGAACATCAAGGTCGCCGAACGCAACCCTGCCAAGGCCTGGCCAATCCCCCGGTTGCTGGAATTATTCCCCTCGTTGCGGGAACGCGCCCGCAACAAGGGCGCCCATCTGTCCGGCGGGGAGCAGCAAATGCTGGCCATTGCCCGCGCTTTGGTCAGCGACCCCAAAATGCTGCTGCTGGACGAACCCAGCCAGGGCCTGGCCCCTTTGGTGGTGCGGGAACTCGCTCGGGTGATCCAAATCCTGTGCGATAGCGGCGTGACCATCCTGTTGGTCGAGCAGAACATGAAACTGGCGGAGGCCGTGGCGAACGAACTGCACATCATGGTCAAGGGGCGGATGGTCTATGGCGCGTCACCGGAGAAATTTCGCGCGGAAGAGGCGGAGATCAGAAGCCGGTATTTAACGGTTTGAGCTGGCAATATGCGCCCCAACACGATCCTTCCACAGCGATGAGCGTGGTTGCCTTGGTTGGCGAGGCAACCTGGCGTTGCTAGGAAAAATTCGCCTCAGACGCAGCCAATGATCCAAGCTTAAATTCTCGAACCGGGTGTACCAAAGTCGTTGACAGGTTCCGATCCCCGAGGAGGCAGGACTGGCATGAACCGCATTCTTCAGGAAAATGCGACGGTTCCGCTGTTCTTCGCGCAAACGCTGATCGCATCCTTACGCGACGTTGGCTAGAGCGTGATCGCCTGAGGTTGACTTCAACCTCAGGCGTGAATCACCCTCTCAAACAAAGGCTTGGACCATGATCCAACGCCGAGATCGCATGCAACCTCAGGCGATCACGCTCTAGGAGACGGGACCGGCGGTTCGTTACCGACCGGATGAGTTTTTTTGGATCGTGGCCTGCGGTGAACGGCCATCAAGCCTGAGGGCACGATCTTTGCGCCGTCGCCCACCGGGCAGAAACCAGCCACGCGCGCTTCGGCCGACTGAGCTGCCGCCCGCCCACCCGCATTTTTCGCTTGGCGCGAAAATCGCGTTTGAGTACAGCACAAACCATGAACGCCTTGCAACAGACGACGCACCGTCCGCATCCCGGCCTCCAGACCGCGCCGGAGAATCGGCACGCCGCCAGGGAAAGCGGTCGTGCCGCCCAAAACCCAACGTCTGGCCCCATGCAGACCGAGACCGCCCTTTCCCCACCGCCAATTTCACTGCGATGGAGGGCGCCCTCCGCGCCAACTTGTAGCGCCAGACCTCAGGTCAGTGACGGGCGGCATGCGTCGGCAGCAGCCTTACGGCCACGCCGCTGGGCCTTGTCCGCGCCCCCAAGACTATCCAGACCAGTGATCATGACAGGCTTGCGGTCGGGGAACTCCGCGATCAGCCGCAACTGCCCACCCATGGCTTCCACGTAGGACCGCAGGGTCGACAGCAGGAAATCGCTGCGCTTTTCGATGCGAGAGACGCCATCCTGAGAGATATGCAGGGCCTCGGCCATGCGCGTCTGTGTGAGTTCATGCGCTTTCCGCAGATCGCGCAGCGTCATCTCATCCTCGATCAGCCGCGCTGCCGCAGTCGCGATATCCCGCTGCTGGTCGGCCGGCAGGCCGGCGATTACCTCATCCAATGTTCTTGCCATATCAACCTCCTTTTTTCTGGCGCGCGAGATGGTCATCGAACCGCTTATCCGCCGTCGCGATCAGGCTGCGGTAGAACTGCGCCTCGCTACCGCCCGACTTGTCGCCGGCTACCAGAACAACCGCTTGCCGCGCAATATCGAAGGCGAACGCCACGCGCCAAACGCCGTCCGCCGCATCGAAGCGCAATTCCTTCATGTTGTTGTGTTTCGAATTCTTGAGCGTATCCACATGGGGACGTCCGAGCATCGGACCGATGTTTTCCAGCAAGCGCGCCTTTGCCGCTAGAGCGTGATCGCCTGAGGTTGACTTCAACCTCGGGCGTGAATCACCCTCTCAAACAAAGGCTTGGACCATGATCCAACGCCGAGATCGCATGCAACCTCAAACAATCATGGTCTAGCGCCGTTTGTACAGCGCGCGGTAGAACCCGAAACTCAGTGTCGAACACCTCATGAAAAACAACCACCCAAGCCATCGACCCATCTTACCAGAATAATACATGTTGTCAAATACATATTGTAGGTGCATGCGCGATACCTGCCGTTCCACCGGGCAATTTCACCCCCAAATCAGGGCAACAATATACTTGACTAAGTGGCGTTTCATGGTAGGGTGCGCCCATGGAACTCGATCGACCACCCGAACCCAAGACCCTCGTGGAAGCTATTCGCCACTTCGCTGATCCAGATGTGAGCCTTCTCACCATGGTCAAGATGCGCTGGCCGAATGGCGTCCGATGCCCTACCTGCGGCCATGCCAATCCTCTGTTCCTTCGCCGCCAAAGCCATTGGGAATGCCGTATCAAGCATGCCAAACGGCAGTTTTCGGCCAAGACTGGCACTATTTTCGAGGATAGTCCGCTTCCATTGGAAAAGTGGTTCACG
>JANXTL010000319.1 GCA_025352375.1 Acetobacteraceae bacterium
TCACCGCCCCCGCACGAACTGAAACGCGCACAACGACCCGATCATCACCCCTGCGCCCACCAGTTGCACAGGCGACATAACCTCCCCCAGCAAAATCATGCTGAAGATCAGCGTCAACATCGGCTCCAAATTCATGGCCAGCGCCGTGCGGAACGGCCCCACCGTGTTAGCCGACATGTAGATCAGCAGGGTCGAGGCCGTGGTGGTGATCGCCGCCGCGAAGAATGCGACCCATCCCCAGGCGAAGGCCGGCAGGTTCCACTCCCCGGCGAACGACGCAGCCACCAGGAACATCATCGTGGAGGGCACCATCGAATACCACGTCGTCACCCGCGCATCCGTGCCCGATAGCCAGGCCCGCGTGCCGAGCAAGGACGCGACCCGGAACACCGCCGCGCCAAAGGCATAGGCCAACCCTTCCCACGACAGGCCGCCGACGCCCTGCCCCAGCATCAACGCCAAACCGAGGAACGCCACCAGCGCGGTGAGCAGAGCGCGCCATCCCAGCCGGTCGACCCCGGTCAGGGAGCCGGCAATGCCGGTCAGCAGCGGGTAGATGAAATACGCCAGGATCGCGATCGACACCGGCAGCAGGGCAATCGCTTTCAGTAGCCCGAACATGGTCGCAGCGAACAGGATGCCCAGCCCGATCGCGACCAGCCTCTGGCGCTTGTTGTGCCAGCGCCCGGGCGGGGTCACGCGCAGCCAGCACCAGAAGAACGCCACCACCAAAACACCGCGCAACGACACCAGCGTCAGCACATCCATGCCGGAGGCGTAGATCACCTTCAGCAATATATCCGCGACACTGAACGACGCGGCGGCCGTCAAAGCGGGTGCCATCGCCGTCAGACGCCCAACGGCCGGGGGTGCGGTCACGCTCATACTGTCCAATCGTGCAAAAACGCTTCTAAAATCGACAGGAACCCGGCGGGATTATCGGCATGGACCCAGTGTCCGGCGCCCTTTACGCCGATAAAGCGCGCCGTCGGGAACAACGCTCGGATGGCCGAACGGTGTTCCGGCAAAACGTAATCCGATTTGGTGCCGGTCGCAAATAATGTTGGCTTCGCGTAGGCGGGCAAATTCGCGTCCTCCCAGCCCTCCAAATCGGGGATCGCGGCGGCGATCTCAGTGAGGCCGATGCGCCAGGATGGTTGCGGCCCCAGGATCAGGTTGGACAACAGAAACGCCCGCACAGCCGGGTCCGGCGCCGCGGCAACGAGCGCATCGCCGGCTTCGACGCGGGTCAGCGAGGGCACCAACGGCAGCGCCAACATCGCCGCCGCGACCCCGGCATTGCCGTGGTGGTAGGAAACCGGCGCGATGTCCGACACCAACAGCCGCGCCACCGCCTCGGGCCGCGATAGCGCCGCCACCATCGCTGCCTTGCCACCCATGGAATGCCCGACGACCGCCGCCGGCAATGCGTTCAGCGCCTCCAGTGTCTCCAGCACGTCCGCCGCCAGGTCGGCGTAGCGCATGCCCGACGCGTGCGAGCTGGCGCCGTGGTTGCGCATGTCCAACGCGATGACCCGGAACCTGGGCGCCAGTGCCCGTTGCATGGCGCCCCAGTTGCGCGCCGCCCCGAACAGCCCGTGCAGCAGTACGACCGGCGGGCCTTCGCCGGATTGGATCGCGTTGAGGATCATCAGCCCAGGGTCAGCATGATTTTGCCGATATGCGCACTCGACTCCATCAGCCGGTGCGCCTCGGCCGCCCGCGCCAGCGGGAACGTCGCGTGGATGACGGGGGCGCAGCGGCCGGCGTCCAGCACAGGCCATACCTTCTGCCGCAGGTCCGCCGCGATGGCGGCTTTCTGCTCCGTGGTGCGGGGGCGCATGGTCGATCCGGTGACGGTCAGGCGCTTGGTCATGATTTGCAGAAAGTCGAATTTTTCCGCGATCGAACCCTCCAGGAATGCGATCAGGACCAGACGCCCGTCAATCGCCAGCGACCGGATATCGCGCTGCAAATAGGGGCCGCCGACCATGTCGAGGATCACGTCAACGCCCTTGCCGGCGGTCAGCGTGCGTATCTCCGCGCCAAAATCGTGCGAGCGGTAGTTAATCGCGGCGTCGGCGCCCAGGCGCACGCAGGCGGCGCATTTTTCGGCCGACCCGGCGGTAGCGTAAACAGTGGCACCGAACTCACGCGCCAATTGGATGGCGGTGACGCCGATTCCGCTGGTGCCGCCATGCACCAGCAGTTTCTCCCCCGCTGCCAGCCGGCCCATCTGAAAGACGTTTGCCCACACCGTAAACGCGGTCTCGGGGAGCGCGCCGGATTTCACCGCATCGTAGCCGGCGGGCCAGGGCAGGCATTGGGCGGTGGGGGCGGTGCAGTATTCCGCGTAACCGCCGCCATTGGTCAGGGCGCATACCTTGTCGCCGATCTTGTAGCCGCTTGCGTCGGGGCCGAGCGCCACGACCTCCCCCGCGACTTCCAGGCCGAGCAAGGGGCTGGCGCCGGGCGGCGGCGGGTAGGACCCTTGGCGTTGGGCGACATCCGGGCGGTTTACACCCGCGGCTTCCACGCGAATCAGCACCTCCCCCGCGGCAGCGGTGGGCACGGGGCCGGTGACGAGCTTCAGCACCTCGGGTCCCCCGGCGCCGTCGGCCTGGATGTGGGTCATGTTCTGGGGGACAGGCATCGTGGGACTCCTCGGGCGTTTCCGGCGCTGTCGTGACGCATACCGGGCGCGCGATCAACATGCGGATTTGTGTGCCCTGTTCGGGGGGCGCTACACAGTGAGCCATGTCACAGGACCTGCTTGATTCCGACGAAACCAGCCCTGTTCGGGTGCTGCGGCCCGACGGGGCCTCGGCGCTGTTTCTGACCGCCGACCACGGTGGGCGGGCGATTCCGCGCCGGCTGCAGCAGTTGGGCGTGCCCGATAGCGAGATGGAGCGCCACATCGCCTGGGACATCGGTATCGCCGGGATTACCGAATGCCTGTCCGCCTTGTTGGACGCCACCGCTGTGTTCCAGGCCTATTCCCGCCTCGTCATCGACTGCAACCGCGACCCGAGCTGGGCGTCCGCCATGCCGGTCGTGAGCGAATACACGCGAGTGCCGGGCAATGAGGGTTTGTCGGACGCCGACCGCGCCGCTCGGGTCCACGCAATCTTTACCCCCTATCACGACCGGATCCGAACACTGCTGGATGCTCGGGCGCATCGCCGCACCCTGTTTATCGCGATGCATAGCTTCACCCCGTCCTTCAAAGGGGAGGATCGTGGCATGCAGGTCGGCGTGCTGTTCAACCGCGATCTGCGCATGGCCAACGTCATGCTGGACCTGCTGCGAGCCGAGGCCGACCTGACCGTCGGGGCGAACGAGCCCTATGCCATCACCGACGACAGCGACTACAGCGTGCCTACCCATGCGGCGTCTCGGGGCCTGCTGCATGTGGAGATCGAGATCCGGCAGGACCTGATCGCGGACGCCGCGGGCCAGACGGCGTGGGCGGAACGGTTTGCTCGTTTGCTGACAGCGGCGGAGGGGTTGTTGGCGGATTAAAACCCCGGCGCGACGTCCGTCATGAAGCGCGCCATCTCCTCCTTCACCTGCACGTGCGGTTTCAAGCCGACGTTGAAATAGAGAATAACCTCGTCGAAGCCGGCATCTCGCACCTTACCCAGAACCTCGGCGATGCGCGGCGAAGACCCGATCAGCACCGAGTTTTCTCCCAAATCTTCCGGCCGCACCTTCTGCAAACGCTCCACCATCCCAATAAAATACCGATAACTCGGCGGTGCCGTCGCGGGATCGCCGGGGAACGCAGGAATGACGCATTCACGGTAATACCGAATCTGCCTGGCCCGCGCGGCGGCTTCCTGCTCCGCGTTGTCGGCAAAATGAATGAAGTAGCTGCACATCAGGCGGCCGGGTTGGGTGCCGTGCTTCGCGCAGGTGGCTTTGTAGAGGTCCGCGACCTGTTTCAACCCGCCGTAACTCAGCGCCGCCGCGAAGGGTGCGACGATCAGACCGCATCCCAAGCGGGCGGCAAGCTCGATGGACGGGCTGGAAAACGATGCGACATAGGCGGGGAGCGGCGATTGCAGCGGCCTCGGGGTAATGGCGACGCCGTCGAAGCTGTAATGCTTGCCCTTGAACGATATCGGCCCGGTCGCGTCCCATAGACGGCGAACGATTTCCATGCCTTCTTCGAACACCGACTGGTTGTCGTCGAAATCGGCGCCCAGGGGCTCGTATTCGCGCCGGTCGTAGCCGCGTCCGGCCGCGAAATCGACGCGCCCGCCGCTGAGCAGATCGAGGCTGGCCCATTGCTCCGCCACTCGGATCGGATGATGCAACGGCAGCACCGTCACGGCCGGGGCCAGGCGGATAGTCTTGGTGCGTGCCGCGATATAGGCCAGCGCCAGATCGGGGCAGGACAGGACGCCGAGCGTGCTGAAATGATGCTCCCCGATCCAGGCGGAGTGCATGCCGATTTCATCGGCGTAGATTGCCTCGTTGACGATATCGCTGACGAACTGGTTGGCCGGGCGGGGGTTGTCCCGGTAGGCGTTGTCGCTCAGGGTGAAGTAACCGAATTTCATCGCGTGCTTCCGTTCATGTCCCGCGCAACGTATAGCAGACCTTGAAGCAGTTGTGTGGGCGCGGGTGGGCAGCCGCCGTCGTTCAACGCCGTGACGGCTTTCAACTGGACCTGAAGTATCTCCTCGACCAGCAGATCGACGGTAAATTCCCCTGCCACGATGCCATCGTACGTCACCGTGATACCTCGATGCTGGACGGTCGCCATCTGCGAGCGTTAGACCATGATCGTTTGAGGTCGCACGCGATCTCGGCGTTGGATCATGGTCTAAGCCTTTGTTTGAGAGGGTGATTCACGCCCGAGGTTGAAGTCAACCTCAGGCGATCACGCTCTAGTGTGTATCCATTGCTTCATCTGCGGTAAAAAGCCTTTCCCCACGCAGCCTGACAGCAAGAGGTTAACGAATCGTTAACATGTCGCGATTTATCCTCCCCCTATCGCAACGGCCGCGCAAAGCTAAGTTCGTGCCCATCCGGGTCCACGATATGAAAATACCGCTCGCCCCAAGCCGCGTCGCGCGGCGCGAATGCTGGCGCCAGCCCCGCCGAGCAGGCCCGTGCATAGAACGCGTCAACGTCCGCGACATGGAAGATCGCTCGCCCCCACCCCGACCACGGCGTGTCGCCCGGCACCGAAGTCAGGTTGAGAAAACCGCTGCCTGCGCGGAAGCTGGTAAACCCCGCCTCCTTCCCGCCGAACGCCAGGACAAAACCCAGCGCCTCATAGAACGCGACCGCGCGGCCCATGTCTCGGGTTGCCAGGGTGATCGCGCCGATCGCTTCAATCATTGGTGCCTCCGGGCTTGCCTATGGTTTTGTGGCACGATGCCGCCTCTCCGTGATACAAGTCACAACCCGCCATGGGAGGACAGTGGTGTTCATCGTCATCAGAAAGTACACGGTGCAGCGCGGCGCGGCGTCGGTATGGGCACAGCGCGTGCAGGATGGCTTCGTGCCGCTATTGCGTCAGATGCCCGGCTTCGTGGGCTACCATCTGGTCGAGAGCGGGCAGGACGTCATCGCCACCATCACGATGTTTGAAAACGCGCACGAAGCGCTTGCCTCCAGCGAACTCGCCGCCGAGTGGGTCCGGGACAACGTCATGGAACTCACCAGGGGCGTGCCGGAATACACCGTCGGCAGCGCCCTGATCACCGCACTCAAGGAGCCGTAACGGCGCCCTCAACCCTTCCCATCGCGCTTCACGAAGTGGTCGTGCATTTCTTTGGTCAACGCTTCGACCCGTTCCGTTAGTTGCTTGGTCAATTCCGTCAGCTGCGTGTTCTGTTGCAGCAGCACCAGCAGTTGGTTGGCACAGGTCGCAGCGTCTTCCTGCCGTCGAGCGGTCGCCATCGCCAAATCTTCGCGGTGTTTGGCATCGGCCTCGGCGTGCATATTGTCGCGAGAGGCCTGGCGCGTTTGCGCCAGCAGAATCAGCGGCGCGGCATAGGCCGCCTGCAGGCTGAACGCCAAATTCAGCAGAATGAACGGGTATTCGTCGAATTTGGTCCAGCCCACGATGTTGACCGCGATCCACACGGCCACGACCAGGCTTTGCGCCCCCAGGAACAAGGGCGTGCCGAAGAACCGCGCGAAAGCCTCCGCCTTCAGGGCGAACCAATCGTTGCCGAAGGTCGCCGCGGCATGCTCGTGCGGCCGGTGAAAGCGAAAATGGTCGATGCGTTCGTTCGTTGTGCTCATGATGCGCCCATAGAGGTCTCGCCGTTCCAGTTCCGCCAGTAGGCTGGTCAGTCCGGGCAACGTCAATGCCGGAACTGGCCGAGTCACTCCGACCCGCACGAGATGGTCGATCTCGTTTGGGTCATGTTGCGAGTCGAACATCGCCCGTTCCGCCCCCCCTTGAGTCCTGGCGCTGGGTCTGGCAGATCGTTTGTACACGCATGATCGCCCGCTCCGGAGAACCGGCTTGTCAGACGCCTTCGCTCTTGAAGACCATGTGGGCTTTCTGCTTCGTAAAGCGCACCAGCGCCACGCGTCCCTGTTTCTGGATGCAGCGTGCGACCACGCGCTGACCCCCACGCAATTCGCCGCCCTCGTGAAAGTGGTGGAGTGCCGCCGGGTAACCCAGAACCACCTTGGCCGCAAAGTCGCGATGGACCCCGCCACTATCCAGGGCGTCGTCAAACGCCTGACCGCACGCGGGCTTGTGGTGCGCACCCACGACCCGATGGACCGCCGCACCGCGGTGTTGGCGCCGACCGAAGCCGCGCACGAACTGATCGCCACCGCGGCGGCATGCGCCCAGCGCGCCCATGCCGCCGCACTTTCGCCCTTGTCCGCCGCTGAGCAGGCGGTGTTTCTGACGCTTCTACGCAGGATGGGTTGATAACGTGACGGACTTCGCATTGGGTTTTGGGTTTTCGTTCGCTGCTTTGGCGGAGCGCGAAGGCCTGATCCGCCTCGACAAAACGTTCCTCGATCGGTTAGCCGCTTCGGACCCGGACTTGCATACGCGTCTGCTGGCCGCGCGCGCTGCCCCCGACGCGCTTCCGGCCAAGGACGAGAGCGATCTGATCGTGGCTGTCGGCCCGCATCTGGATGGCTTCATCGCCACGTTGTTCGGCATCGAAGCGCAGACCCAGGCGCTGTCCGACGAAACGGCAAAGCTGGACCCCATCCACGCCTGCAAGCGCCTGTTCGTTCAGCGGCAGGCGGTCAAGAAATATGCTGACGCATCGACGTTCGACGGCCCCGCGCTGACGGTCGTCCTGGAAGCCCTGTTCGGCGAACACCTGACCGAGGAAGCCTTCGCCCGCCACGTCGCCGCCTGGGAAGCAGCCACCCTCACGGACGCGATCGATGTTGCCCTGCGCTACGCCGCCTGGGCCACCCTGACCGACGCCGGCAAGGCAGCACACAAGGGCGGGACCCTGTTTCGCATACCGCACCGGGTCGATCCACAGCACCTCGTCCCCGTCGAAACGATCGTGCGCGACGGCGTTACCATGCTCCGCTTGCCCGAACACGAGTGGCGGCATCGGGAGGGGTTTGCCCTGACCGACCCCGGCATGAACACCCAGCAGGCACTGGACCAGGTCGGCTACTGCATCCTGTGCCATACCCAGGGCAAGGATTCTTGCAGCAAAGGCCTGAAGGACCGCAAGACCGGAACGTTCCAGAAATCGCCGTTCGGGGTAACGCTGGCGGGCTGCCCGTTGGACGAAAAAATCTCCGAGATGCACACCTTACGCGCCCAAGGCAGCGTGCTCGGCGCCTTCGCCACCATCGCCATCGACAACCCGATGATGGCGGCGACCGGTCACCGTATCTGCAACGACTGCATGAAGGCCTGCATCTACCAGAAGCAGGAACCGGTCGATATTCCCCAGGCCGAGACACATATTCTCCGGGATGTGCTGGCCCTGCCCTATGGGTTCGAGATCTACGCGCTGCTGACGCGTTGGAATCCGCTGGACATACGCCGGCCGCTGCCGCGCCTCGACACCGGGCGCAAGGTGCTGATCGTCGGTCTCGGTCCGGCCGGGTTTACGCTGGCGCACCATCTGATGAACGACGGCCACACGGTCGTGGCGATCGACGGCCTGAAGATCGAGCCCCTGGACTTCGATCCCCGCGGGACGGTGCGGGACACCGAAGAACTATTCGAAAACCTGGACGACCGCGTGCTGGCCGGCTTCGGCGGCGTCGCGGAGTACGGCATCACCGTCCGCTGGAACAAGAACTACCTCAAGCTGGTACGCCTGCTGCTGGAGCGTCGCGCCCAATTCGCTCATTTCGGCGGTGTACGCTTCGGGGGCGGCGCGACCGTGACGATGGACGACGCCTGGGCGATGGGGTTCGACCACATCGCGCTCTGCATGGGTGCCGGCAAACCGACCGTGCTGGACATCCCCAACGGCCTGGCGCGCGGGGTGAGGCAGGCGTCCGACTTCCTGATGGCGCTGCAGCTGACGGGTGCCGCCAAGGTTTCCTCCATTGCCAATCTGCAAATCCGGTTGCCCGTGGTGGTGATCGGCGGCGGGTTGACGGCGATCGACACCGCAACCGAGAGCCTCGCTTACTACGTCCGCCAGGTGGAGAAATTCTCGGCGCGCTACCGACTGTTGATGGGGGAGCGTGGGGAAGCTCGGGTCCGCGCCGCCTGGTCGCCGGAGGAAGCCGAAACCGCCGACGAATTCCTCGCCCATGCCACCGCCATCGGCGCCGAACGCAAGGCGGCGCATGACGAAAACCGCCCCCTCCGCGTCGCCCAACTGCTCGATAGCTGGGGTGGCGCCACCATCGCCTACCGCCGCAAGCTGACCGACAGCCCGTCCTACACGCTGAACCACGAGGAAGTGGCCAAGGCGATGGAGGAAGCCGTCCGTTTCGCCGAGGGCCTCACGCCCACCGCCGTGGACACCGACCGTTTCGGCCACGCCGCCGCGCTGCGGGTCAAGCGCGCCGACGGGACCGAGGCCGTATTGCCCGCCAAAGCGATCCTGGTCGCCGCCGGCACCCAGCCCAACACCGTGTTCGCCCGTGAAGACGGCAGGATCCAGCTTGACGGCCGCTACTTCCAGGCCGTGGACGACACCGGCGCGAAGGTCACCCCCGAACGCGCCATGGCCAAACCGGAACTGGCGCAAGTGCTGATGCACCGAGCGGAAAATGGGCGGTTCCTGAGCTTCTTTGGCGATTTGCACCCCAGCTTCTTCGGCAACGTGGTGAAAGCCATGGGCGGGGCGAAGCGCGGCTATCCCGTTGTCTCCCGCGCCTTGGCCGCGCTGGATGCGACCCCGGTCGCGGGTGCCGACCTGATCGCGCTATGCCGCGACACCCTGAACGCGACGGTCCACGCGGTAAACCGCCTGACCCCCACCATCGTCGAAGTCGTCGTCCGCGCCCCCGCCGCTGCTCGGGCTTTCAAACCCGGCCAATTCTACCGGTTGCAGAACCATGAGGTGCTGGCCCCTCGTACCGAGGACACCATCCTCGGAATGGAGGGTCTGGCGATGACCGGCGCCTGGACCGATCCGGCACAGGGTCTGGTCAGCGTGATCGCACTGGAAATGGGCGGCTCGTCCGACCTCTGCGCCATCCTGCGGCCCGGCGAGAAAGTGGTGCTGATGGGCCCGACGGGCACCGCGACGCACATCCCCGCGGCGTCGACCGTCGCGCTGGTCGGCGGCGGGTTGGGCAACGCGGTGCTGTTCTCCATCGGTGCGGCGATGCGGGCGGCTGGGTCGAAGGTGATCTATTTCGCCGGCTACAAGGCCATCCGCGACCGTTACAAAATCGAGGAAATCGAGCAGGCCGCCGACACCATCGTCTGGTGCTGCGATGAAGCTCCGGGGTTTCCGGTCAATCGCGCCAGGCCGCAAGACCGCACCTTCGTTGGCAATATCGTGCAGGCAATGGTCGCTTACGGCTGCGGCGCGTTGGGCGAGCAGGCCGTTCCGTTAAAGGATGCGGAGCATTTAATCGCCATTGGTTCCGACCGGATGATGAACGCGGTGGGGTTGGCCCGCCACGCCGTGCTGGCGCCGTATCTGAAGGCCGGCCACACGGCGATCGGGTCCATTAACTCTCCGATGCAGTGCATGATGAAGGAAGTCTGCGCCCAATGCCTGCAACCCCACGTCGACCCGGTGACCGGGGAACGGACGGTGGTGTTCTCCTGCTTCAATCAAGATCAGAAGCTGGATTGGGTGGATTTCGGGGCGCTGAACGAGCGTCTGCGGCAGAACGGCACGCAGGAAAAATTGACCGCGCAATGGATAGACCGGTCTTTGCGGCGGCTATCGTTACGGCTTTCGGCGTAACCCGCCCCCTGTTGCCAGGGGGCGGGCGGTAGAACCGATTACTTCTTCATCGGCGCGGCGGCGGGGGCTGCCGGCGCGGCGGCGGGGGTGGTCGCCGGCTTGGCCATCGGGGGCTTGGCCATCGCGGGCTTGGCCATCGCGGGCTTCGCGGCGGCGGCTTCGTGCGTGCGCATCACCTGGCCGCGAATTTCGCCACCCTTGTTGGCTTCGGTATGCACGTTGACGTACCACTTGCCGGCTTCCAGTTCCGCCATCTGCGCGTCGGTCAGCGTGGCCTTGGCGGTGACAGGGCTGTTCAGGTCCTTGCCGATCGCGACCGCGACACCGCCGTTGGCGCCGGCCGCTGCCGGGCCGTGGAAATGCGCGGCAGCCGCCGGCCCGGTCAGACCCTGGAACGTCAGGGTGTAGGTCAGGGTCTTGCTGACCGTATCGAGCGTGCCTAGAAACTCACCCGTGGCGGGCGAGGCGATCGCCGGCACTTCGGCTTTGCCGCTGAGCGACGCCTCGAAGTGCAGTGTGGCGGCGGAGGCGACCCCGATCAGGCCGCCAAGGGAACCAAAGGTAAAGACAGTAGCGATTAGTGCGCGACGAAACATGGAACACTCCCGGTTTGGTTAGTGCCGATGGCGGACTGCCACGGATACATGGCATTGGACGTTCCACTTGACCGACTATTCCAACTTAAGCACGCCAAGCCGCGCGCCGCCAGCGAAATAGGAGAGATCCATGCCGCCCCCTATCGGCCCTACCGTCGAAACCACCCCCCGCCCGTTGCCACCTCGTGTTCCCATCCGCGGCAAATACGCCGTGCTGGAGCCGCTGCATGTCCGGCACGCCCCCGAACTTTGGCGCGCGGCGCAAGGCGGGGACGAAAGCTGGGCGTATTTGGGACAAGGCCCCTTCCCGTCGCTTGAGGCGATGAGCCGCTATATCGGCGATTTCGCGTCGTCCTTCGATTATGTGCCCTGGGCGGTGCGACCGGTCGCGACGGGGGAGGTGTCGGGCTGGCTCGCGCTGCTGGATATCCAGCCGAAGCATGCGTCGATCGAACTCGGCAGCATCTGGTTCGGCCCCGCTATGCAGCGGACCCGCGCATCGACCGAGGCTATGTTTCTTCTGTTGCGCCATGCGGCGGACGATCTGGGATACAGGCGGCTGGTGTGGAAGTGCAACGCGTTGAACGCCCCATCCAAGCGGGCGGCGGAACGGCTGGGGTTCACGTACGAGGGAACGTTGCGGGCGCACATGGTGGTGAAGGGGCACCTGCGGGACACCGCCTGGTACAGCATCGTCGGCGACGAATGGCCGCGCTGCCGCGACGCGCTGCTTGGCTGGCTTGCGCCGGACAATTTCGGAACGG
Organism: Acetobacteraceae bacterium; assembly: GCA_025352375.1. Classification (GTDB taxonomy): domain Bacteria; phylum Pseudomonadota; class Alphaproteobacteria; order Acetobacterales; family Acetobacteraceae; genus Rhodopila. The sequence continues at coordinate 11,710 of JANXTL010000319.1, forward strand.
ACGGAACGGCGAAGCGAGGATTGGCGGAGATCAGGGCCAATCTTCCCTAATCGATCCTCGGTAACAATCGTATCCCGATAACCTCCATGCCTGGACTTTCCGCCTCGACCAGCAATGCGATCGCTTCCGGACGGAGCCACGCATGGGCTGGGGGTTCGTCCATGTCTACTGATCCACCACCGACCCATCGATATGCGGGCGCATTTCGATCGGGCGCGGGTTATACGGGAATTTCTTTTCCACGTCCGCGACCAACTCCACCCCGATCCCTGGACCGTTGGGGATCGCGATGAACCCATCCACTTGCTCCGCCAACCCGGTCGCGAGATCGTTGCCGAGCAGCGCTTCGCCTCCATCGAGGTCGGGCGTTCTGGAGGGGTATTCCTGGATCGAGAAATTCGGAATGCAGGCGGCAATTTGCAGGCACGCGGCGGTGCTGACCGGGGACAGCGGGTTGTGCGGCACCACCCAGGCGTCGTGAGCCTCGGCCAGTGCCGCGATTTTCTTTGCCCCGGTGATTCCGCCGCAAAGACACACGTCGGGGCGGAGGTATTGCACTGCGTTGCGTGTCAGCAGCGTCTGGAATTGATACAGGCTGGTGAAACGTTCCCCGGTCGCGATGGGGATATCGATATGGTTTGCCACCATCGCCATGGCATCGAAACTATTAGGCCTTAGCGGGTCCTCATAGAACATAGGGGTGTATTTTTCGATGCCGCGGGCGAGGGCGATCGCCTCGGGCGGGGTCAGGCGGCGGTGGATTTCGATACAAAGATCGACTGTCGGCCCCACTGCTTCTCGCAGGCGGCGGACGTTATCGATCGCTTCCTCAATTTTCGACGCATGCGATTTATAATAGGGTGCATCTACGTCTTCGTCGAGCAGCGGGTTCAGATGCCCGAGCGCGGTGAAGCCGGCGTTTTTGAGTCGGACGGCTTCTTCGACGAGTTTCTCGATCGTGCGTCCCTTCACGTGTCCGTAGAGGCGCGCTTTATGGCGCATTTTGCCACCGAGGAGTTCGTAGACGGGAACGCCGAAGTATTTTCCCTTGATGTCCCACAGCGCGATGTCGATGGCCGACACCGCCCCGGTGATCGCGGCGCCGGTGAAATGGTTGGCACGCAGCATGACATTCCAATGATGCTCGATGGGGAACGGATCCCGGCCAACCAGATATTCCCCGTATTTGGTAATCGCGGCCGCCGAGGCCTCGAGCTGTCCCCAGGTGCCGGACTCGCCCAGGCCGACGATCCCGGAGTCGGTGTGGACCCTCACATACAGGAACCGGTCCAGCAGCAGCGGTTCGACCTTGGTGATTTTCATGGGGTGCCTCCTGGTTGACCGGGACGGTAGGCCGGTGACGTCGGGTTCTCAACCCAAGCCAAAGCGGCTTTTGCCGCTGCGACCCCGGTGCTGAAATCGCCTTGCAGCAGATACCCCCCCGTGGGTGCCTCCCAATCCAGCATCTCCCCGGCCACAAACACACTGGGGCGGTCGCGCAGCATGAAGCCCGCGTCCACGGCATCGCGCCTGATGCCGCCGGCCGTGGAAATGGCTCGCTCGATCGGCCGTGCCGCGAGCAATCGCAGCGGGAGCGCTTTGATCAGCGAGGCGACTTCGCCACCGGCGTTGTGTAACGCCTCCTGCACCAGCCCGATCGCGACCGGCGATAACCCTGCGTGCTTGCGCAGGAAGACCGACAACGACTGCCCGCGGCGCGGTGCGCTTAGGCGGTCGGCCAACTTCGGGACGTCCAGGTCGGGGCGCAGATCGACGAGAACAATGGCGGCGCCGTCCGCCTCGATCGTGTCTCGCAGACGGCCGGACAGAGCGTAGATGGCGCCGCCTTCGATCCCCTGCGCTGTGATCAGGGCCTCGCCGCGCTGCTCGACACCGGCGAACCGGAGCGCGATCCGCTTCAGCGGCGCCCCGGCGAAGCGATCCTGAAAATGATCGGACCAGCCAACGGTAAACCCGCAATTCGACGGGCGCAGTGGCGAGACGGCACCGGGGAATAACGACGTCCATCGGCCGTCCGACCCGAGCCGGGGCCAGGAGCCGCCGCCGAGCGCCAGCACCGTGACGTCCGGTCTTTCATCGGCCCCCGTATCGAAGCGCAGCGCCCCGTCGTCCGCCCAGCCAAGCCACGTGTGCCGAGGCCGGAACGTCGCACCCAGCGACTCCAGCCGAACCAACCAGGCGCGCAATAGGGGCGACGCCTTCATCGCCTTCGGAAAAATCCGGCCGCTGCTGCCTTTGAAGGTGGGTTGCCCCAGCCCCTCGCACCACGCGATTAGCGCCTCGGGCGGGAAGGCGCGGATCGCCGGTTCCAGCCAGTCGCGCGCCGAACCGTAACGGTCTAGCAAACGTTCCAACGGTTCGGAATGCGTCAGGTTCAACCCGCCGCGTCCCGCCATCAGGAATTTGCGGCCGACCGATTGCATTCTGTCGTAAACGGTGACCGCGACGCCGGCGCTGGCCAAAACCTCGGCCGCCATCAACCCCGCCGGTCCGCCGCCAAGGACCGCGGCGGTGGTCACGCCGGCCAGACGCCGGGCAGTTTCACCGCCAGCCAGCGCGCCAAAGCGGCGTTCACGGCGACGGGTTTTTCCTGCGCCATCCAGTGCCCCGATTCGACGGTGAACTCGGTCAGATCCGAACAATCCCGGCGCATCGGTTCGGCCAAACGGGAGTGCATGGTATCGCAGGTGGTGTCGTAAGCGCCGTGCAGGAACAGCACCGGCATATCCAGCCGCCCATCGTTGACCGCCGCCGCCGACCAGGCGGCGTTGGCCTCGTGGTTCATGTACCAGGCGTTCGGGCCGAAGAACCCGTTGCGAGTCAAAGCGGCGGTGTATGCGGCCAGATCGGCCTCGGTCAGCACATCCGAGTCCACGGGCACGTCCGGTGCCCGGTCGGCACCGCCGAACCAACCGCCATCGTTGCGCACCAACGCCGTGCGGGAGGGCTGTCCGATCGCGGCGGCGCTGCCTTTGCGGAACAACGCCTTTACGGTATCGCGCACGTTGGCCTCGAATACCGATTGCGCCCGAGCAAAATTCTCCCGGTAGAATAACTGGTATTCCCATTGGCCGGCGGGGAATTTATCGGCGGGATACAAATCCCTGTCGATCAGATCGAAGATGCTGGCTGGCCCGAAGCCTTTGCCGAAATACGGCACGCACAAATTCGCCACGCCGTGACAGCGTTCCGGGCGATGGCTGGCGATGCCCCAAACCACCGGGCTGCCCCAATCGTGCCCTATCCAAACCGCCTTCTCGGCGCCCAGATGGTCCGCCAACGCGATCAGATCGGCGGCGCTGTGCTCCAGCGCGTAGGCATCATGCCTGTCGTAGGTGCTGGATCGCCCGTACCCCCGCATATCCGGCGCCACGCAGCGGAACCCCAGCTCGGCGAACACCGGCAGCTGGTGCCGCCAGCTCAACGATAGTTCGGGCCAGCCGTGCACGAAGATCAGCAGCGGCGCCCCAGGCGCACCACAGGCCAGATACCCCGTCGTGTGGCGGTCGGTCTTCAGGGTGTGTTCGGTTACCGGAAACGGCATGCTAAGAGCCTCCCCATTGTCTCCACCGGCATAGACCGAATGAGGAAGCGCACCAATGGACAATTGGCATCCGCAACCGCTGGACCCCGGCGCGATCGAGTTGCACCGCCGCGGCAAAGGCGCACCGCTGGTGCTGATCCATTGCCTCGGCATGTCCTGGCGCTTCTGGGATGTGCTGGAGCCGTTGACCGATTGCTACGAACTCATTGCCTACAGCCTGCCGGGCCATCATGACACGCCGTTGCCGGGGCACCAGTACGGCGTCCCCGAACTGACCGAACAACTCCGCGCCGTCGCTCTGCGGGAGGGTCTGACGAAATTCCACCTGATGGGTATCTCGTTGGGCGGCAGCATCGCGCAACATTTCGCCGGCACCTACCCCGATACGATCGACAAGCTGGTGCTGGCCGACTGCACCCCTCGCTACAACGACGAGGCCCGCGCCAATTGGCCGGTGCGCGCCAAAGCCGCGCGTGAGAACGGGGTGGCAAGCCTGATCCCCATGCTGATGAAGGTGTTCTTCACGCAGGAGTCGCTGGACGCCAACACCGCCGACGTCCAATTCGTCCGGCGCACGTTCGAGGCATGCTCCGGCGAAGGGTACGGTCTGGCCTGCGAGGCGCTGGCCATGGTCGATGCAACCGAGCAGACCAGACGCATCACCGCGCCGACCCTGATCCTGTGCGGATCGAATGAAGGCCAACCGTTCAAGGATGCGGCGAAGTGGATGCATGAAACCATTCCGGGCAGCAAAGCAGTGGAGGTACCGGATGCCGGTCATGCCTCGGTGCGCGAACGCCCGGCGTTCGCGATCGAGCAGCTGCGGGCGTTCCTGGGGTAGGAGTCCTCACGGTATCTTTATGGTAAAAAGTTACGCTTTTCGCACACGCGGTGGCATTCTCCATGCATTCGAAACCACCGCAGGGAGGAAACCGACAGCATGGCCTATTCCTATATCGTCCCGGGCACGCGCCGCGTGTTTGCGCAGCCGACCTCGAACACGTGTTGGTCCGCCGCCATGACCATGGTCAAATCCTGGTACACTGGCACTCGCTACCACAACATCCGGGAATGCGTTTCGCCGATGGGGGCGCCCTGGCTTGGTTATTTCGATACCGATACACCGATCCCGCCGGCGCAGGGCGATGCCTTCGTCAGGGCGACCGGCCTGATCCGCGCACCGCGGTTCAGCCCGGATGCTGGGGCGTGGAACCGAATGCTGGTGAGTAACGGCCTGCTGTGGGTTTCCACCATGGTGCCCGCGGGTCTGCACGACCGCGTTGTCGCCGGTATCAATGGCGACGGATCCCCCGCCAACACCGTGGTCTACATCATGGATCCCGATCGCGGCCGGCAATACGAGATGAACTTCGGCGATTTCGCGGCTCAGTTCGACGCCCAGGCCGGCGTCGAGCCATTCTACAGCGACTACCAAATCCTGCATTTCCCAGCCGGTGGATCGCAGTCGCAAGGATAAGCCACGGCACGACCACGCCGCGCACCTGACCGGCCCGGTGCGCGGCGTTTCGTCTCAGAACTCGAAGCGCGCCCCGGTATTATGCCGTCATGGGAGGCGCATCCTCGAACCAGCTATCGGGGATCACGAGGCCGGGGAGGTACTCCGGCAGCATACCCACGGCCTCCCGGTGCAAGGGGTGTTGCTTGTCAAAGAGCACCCTGGCCCAGTCGACCTGGACGGCTTGCTTGGCGACCGTGAG
>JANXTL010000013.1 GCA_025352375.1 Acetobacteraceae bacterium
ATATCGCCGCCGCCTGCGACATGAAGGCATCCAACCTTTACCCCCACTTCGCTTCCCAGGAAGACTTGGCGGCCAATTTTTTCCGGGAGGGTTAGGCCGAATACGGTGACATTCTGGCTGCTGCCGCGGCCGGCAGCGCGCCCTTCAGAACGAGGCTAGACCATGATCGTTTGAGGTTGCACGCGATCTCGGCGTTGGATCATGGTCCAAGCCTTTGTTTGAGAGGGTGATTCACGCCTGAGGTTGAAGTCAACCTCAGGCGATCACGCTCTGGACCATGATCGTTTGAGGTTGCACGCGATCTCGGCGTTGGATCATGGTCCAAGCCTTTGTTCGAGAGGGTGATTCACGCCCGAGGTTGAAGTCAACCTCAGGCGATCACGCTCTAGAACAGCGAATAACCGCCGTCGATGACGAACGTGTCACCGGTGTGGTAACGGGACGCGCTGCTCATGAGATACACTGCGATGCCGCCGAAATCGTCGCCCGTGCCCCAGCGGCGCATCGGCACGCGCGGTAACACTTTGGTCTGGAAGCCGGTTGTCGCCACCGCGTTGGCGGTCATGTTGGTTTCGATCCAGCCGGGCAGAATGGAGTGTGCCCTGATCCCGTAACGGGCGAATTCCACCGACATGGCTTTGACCATGGAGATCATGCCGCCCTTGGTCGCGGCATAGTGTTCAGAGCGGGGCGCGGCCTCGATCGCGGCCAGTGACGCGGTGCCGACCAGCACGCCCTCGGTTTTCGTTGTCACCATGTGCTTGGCAGCGGTGCGGAACGTGTAGAAGGCGCCGTCGAGGTTCACGCGGGTGACGCGGTGCCATTCGTCCGACGTCATGTCGAAGAACGGTTTGCCGCCGCTGCGCCCCGACACGCCGGCGTTGGCGAAGCAGCCGTCCACCCGGCCCATGGTTTTGACGGTTTCGGCGAAGGCCTGTTCCACCGCTGCCTCGTCGCCGACGTCGCATTCCAGGGTCAGGATGCGGCGGCCGGTCGATCCCAGGTCTTCTTTGGCGGCCGCGTTCTTCGCCGCGTTCGTTCCCCAGATCGCGATGTCCCCGCCGGCCTGCGCGATGGCGCGCGCCATGCCGAGGCCGATGCCGGAGTTCCCCCCGGTGATCAAAGCGACTTTGCCGGTGAGGTCGAAGGGGCTGTAGGCCATGGGGGTTTCCTTTTCTTGCAGGCGTTTTATGGCCCGGGGCGCGGGTCTGGCGCAATGCTGGGGACAGGTGTAAGCTGGTTGGGAACTGTCATGGAATATGGTGAATTCGATGCTCGCTACCGCGGATGCCGCCGTCCAACTCGCCACAAGCCGCAAGCGCACCGGCAACGGCTGGATCACGCCGTTCATCGGCAAGAACCGCAACACCATCGCCCCCGGCGAGGCACCGCCGGCCGATGGTGTGCTGTATCCCGTGGCGTTCCTGGTGGAGAAAGACGCGGGCGCGGTGGTGAAGGTGCATTTTCACTCCGCCGACCAGTACCAGGTGGTGATCCAGGGCGGCGGGTCGCTGGGCAAGCACGAAATCGGGACGGTCGCGGTGCATTATACCGACGCCTATTCCGCCTACGGGCCGATCGTCGCCAACGACCGCGGCGTGTCCTGGTTCACCCTGCGGAACACCTGGGACCCCGGCGCCCGCTACATGCCGGAACAGCGGCACGTCCTGCGGGAGGCGCGGGCTACTATTTCCCATCGAGAGGCGACGTGTGGGCCGCTGCCGCCGCTTTCGGTGGGCGCGCTCGCGGCGTTGAAGGCGGACACGGCTGAGGCGGTGATCGCGGAAACCGAGGACGGGCTGTGCACCTGGCGCTACACGGTCCCGGCCGGTGGATCCGTGACCGGTCCGGATCCTGTGTCCGGGGGTGGGCAGTATTGGCTGGTAAGCGGGGGGAGTGCCTCGGTGCCAGGCGGTGAACTGCTGTCGGCACAGTCGCTGGTATTCGTGGGTCCGGATGAGCCGGCTTCCGTGCTGACCGCCGGTCCGGGCGGGGCGGATTTGATCTGCATGCAGTTCCCGAGGCGCGCGCGGGATTAGAGCGTGATCGCCCGAGGCTGAAGTAAACCTCGGGCGATCACGCTCTAGCATCCGCGGCGCGGTTAATTTATAAATTGCATAATTGACCATATTACGTTCCCTTAATTTCGCAAATTTTGCTTTCGTTATAGGATTCATAAAATTATCTTCGTATATTCGACAATGGCGCGAAACGACGGCACCAACTCACCATCACATAATTCTCAACGAATCTACCGGTGACAAAATTGAAATCCCCCGCCACGGATGCATCGACAACAAATGCCTGACATCGCTGCTCACAATGATATCAGCCTTCCCCGCCGCAGCCAAAGCCAAATACTTATCGTCCTTGGGATCGCGGCATTCGCGCACGATCTCGGTCGGCTCGACCCGCTCCGCCGCCATGATCGCGATATCGAGGATCGATTGCCGGCGCCCGATGGAAACAAACCGATCGAATTTAGGACGGGATAAAACCTCGCGGTACTCGGCCTCGACCTCTGCCGAAACAATCAACCGATTTGGGGCGGTTATCGCGCGTAGTAATGCCCGCTCCGGGTTGCTGTCGGCCTTGAGCGCGGCCGAAACCAAACTCGACGCGTCGAATACGACGATCAATCCCGCCGCTCAGCCCGCCAAGCCGCCAGCTCCGCGTCGATATCGGCGTCCGTCAGCCCGTTCGAACGCGCTTCCAGCTTGGCCTCGGCGATAGCGTCCGCGAGCACATCCCGCAGCTGCCCGCCCTGGATCAACCGGCCGAGCACGCGGCCAGCCGCCTCCCTCCGTGCGGGACTTCGGAGCGCCTCGGCAACGGCGCCCTCCACCGGGATCGTCACATCCACTAGGCCATCCATGCGAACCCCCTCACAACATCCGCTGCAAAATCAGCTTCTGCACGTCGCTCGTCCCTTCATAAATCTGGCAAACCCGAACATCCCGGTAAATCCGCTCCACCGGGTAATCCGCCAGGAACCCATATCCCCCCAGCGTCTGGATGGACGCCGTGCAGATAGCCTCTGCCGCCTCGGACGCAAAAAGCTTGGCCATGCAAGCCGCCTCCAGCGCCGGCTTCCCCTCCGCTTTCAGCCTCGCGGCATACAGCGTCAACTGCCGCGCCGCCTCCAACCGAGTCTTAGCGTCCGCCAACCGGAACCCCACCGCCTGGAAGTCGATGATCGCGCCGCCGAACGCTTTCCGCTCCCGCGCATACCCGATCGCATAGTCCAATGCGGCCCGAGCCATGCCCACGGCCTGGGCGGCGATGCCGATCCTGCCGGACTCCAGCGTGGACAAAGCAATCTTGTAGCCCTCGCCTTCCGCGCCGATCCGTTGCGACACCGGCACTTCCATGTCGTCGAACGCCAGCGCGCAGGTGTCGGACGCTTTCTGGCCGAGCTTTTCCTCAATCCGAGTCACCGAGAACCCCGGCGTCGCCTTGTCCACGATGAACGCCGACAGCCCCCGCTTCCCGGCGTCGGGGTCGGTCACTGCGAAGAACACCAAACTGCCGGGATGGGCGGCGTTGGAGATAAACTGCTTGGCGCCATTCACCACATACACATCGCCCTTCCGCACCGCTCGGGTTCGCAACGCAGACGCATCGGACCCGGCCTGAGGCTCCGTCAGCCCGAACGACCCGACATGCTCGCCCGTCGCCAACCGCCGCAGCCACTGGTCCTTCTGTGCATCCGACCCATACTGACCCACTACGATGCAGGTGGGGGAATTATGCACCGACACCAGCGTGGACACCGACCCATCGCCGGCCGCGATTTCCTCCACCAGCATGGCATAGGTGACCGGATCGATCTCGGACCCATCCCACTCGGCGGACGTGGTGGCGCCGAGGATGCCGAGTTCCCCCAGCTCCCGCACGATCTCCGGCTCGATCCGCGCCGCTTTTTCGCGAGCGGCTGCATGCGGGGCGAGGCGTTCCTGGGAAAACTTGCGCACCATGTCGACGATGATGCTGTCGCCGTTGAAGGAAAAGCCGTCGGGCATGGTGGGGATCCTACATTTCATACTTCTCGTCATTGGCGGGTCCAGCCCGACTATGACGCGTTGACGGCGCCGTTATGCCACCGCCGCTTCCGCCAAGCTATTGTCCACGCAATCCTCGAACGGAATCAGTGCCTTAAGCGCCCCGCCGGACAGCATCGCGGCGGCCAGGCGGTCGAAGCCTTCCGGCCGGGTTACCGGGTCCGGCCCGTACAACTGCAACGCGCGATACCGGTCGATGGCGCCAGCGAATAGCGCCGGCGGCACGTCGGGAAAATACGACGCCAGCACCCGCGCCACCTCCACCCCAGCGGTCCCGCGAATCCACCGCAGCGAGCGATACAAAGCCCGCACCATCGCGCCCAGCTCCTCCCGCCGAGCCGCGATTGTCGCTCGGCGCGTCACCAGGGTGGTGTAGGCGGTCAGTCCTCGATCCGCCGCCGCGTACCAAATAAAACCCTCGCCGGAGGCCAATAACGACTCCGCATACGGCTGAAACAGTTGAATTGCGTCCAAACGGCCTTCGCGCAGGGACAGAACGTTCTCCGCCATCGATGCATCGGCAACCCGGTTCAAACCCGCCGGCTCCACCCCCGCACGGCGCAGATCGTCCTGCAAACACAGCCATGGCGTCGGCACCTCCGACACGGACCCGAACCGCAGCCCCGCCAGATCGCGCACCGAAAATTCCGGCCTGGGCTTCCGCCCAATCACGAAGAACGGATCGCGCGCGACCACGTCGCAGAAGCACACGATGTCTGACGATGGGTCGGCCTGGTGGGTCAGCAGCACCCGCAGCGGCCCGCCCCACATGACGTCGGTACGCCCGGCCAGAAGATCGGCGATTGCTTCGCCGGGGGACGCTGTGTCGCGATGCGCGACCTCCACCCCCTCGGCCTTGAAGGCGCCGATTTCGTGCGCCGCGTAGAACGGGGCGTAGAACAGCGCCCGAAAATTCTCCGATAATGTAATCATCGCGGCATCCCCTCCAAACCGGGTGCCATCGTAGAGGGAAGAAAAAGAACCGGCCAGGGGCTGATCGCGCTTCTCGACGGAGGGGTACCGTCGGAAACTATGCACCCTGGCCGGTGCCGGACGTTGACGACGGGATTTGGGGCTACCCGCGTCGTTGCCGAAATGCCGAGCCTGATCGGCTGGTGACGCGACCATAGCGGGGCAATTGTATCGTCGTGATGTCGTGCGGCGGGAGATTTGTATCGTGTGTATCGCCGCGGCTAGACCATGATCGCCTGAGGTTGACTTCAACCTCGGGCGTGAATCACCCCCTCAAACAAAGGCTTAGACCATGATCGAACGCCGAGATCGCGTGCAACCTCAAACGATCATGGTCTAAGGCAACGCCGGCAAATAAGTGCGTCAGCACGCCGGCAAAGTTGCCGTTCAAAACAAGAGCTTAGGCCCTGTCC
>JANXTL010000016.1 GCA_025352375.1 Acetobacteraceae bacterium
GAAGTCAATTGCCCTGGCTAACGAATTGGCACCTCGCGAGGCACTTCCGAACCCCCCTACCCAACCGCCCCGCCCAAGCGCACAACCCCCCGCATGTCCGACCCCACCCGCGAAGCCGCCTTCGACCTCCTGACCGCCGTCCTCGAGCGCGGCCGCCCGCTGGAGGAAGCGCTCACCGCCCTCCCCCAGCTGGATCAGCGCGACCGCTCCGCCGCGCATCGCTTGGCCGCCGCCGTTCTGCGCCGCGCCGGCACTTTGGACGCGCTGCTGGAACCGTTCCTCCGCAAGGAACCGCCCCTCCCCGTCCGCAACGTCCTCCGCATCGGTGCCGCCGGGGTTCTTATCCTCGACACCCCCATCCACGCCGCCGTCGGCACCGCCGTGGCACTGGCCAAGACCAAAGGCCTGACCCCCTTCGCCGGCCTGACCAACGCCGTGCTTCGCAAACTCGCCGAAGCCGGCCCCGCCGCGCTCGAAACCCTCGACAGCCCCCGCCTCGACACCCCGCCCTGGCTCTGGGCCTCCTGGGGCGCCAACGCCCGAGCGATTGCGATTGCGCACCAGCAGGAGGCGCCGCTGGACTGCACGCTGAAACCCGGCACCGAACCGCCACCCAACACGGAATATCTGCCGACGGGCTCCGTCCGCTTCCCGCCCGGCACCCGCGTCGCCGACATCCCGGGCTTCGACCAGGGCGCCCTATGGGTGCAGGACGCCGCCGCCGCATTGCCGGCAAAGCTGCTGAACGCCCAGCCCGGCGAGCGGATCGCCGACCTCTGCGCCGCGCCGGGCGGCAAGACCGGACAGCTCGTCGCCGCCGGAGCCACCGTCACGGCGCTGGAGCGCGATCCCAACCGGCTGACCCGCCTGGCGGAAAACCTCGCTCGTTGGGGCCTGCACGCCGAACTGATCCAGGCCGACGCGACCACCTGGACCCCTCCGGAGAAATTCGACGCCATCCTGTTGGACGCCCCATGCAGCGCCACCGGCACCATCCGCCGCCATCCGGATGTGCCCCACCTCAAGCGTGCCGGCGACATCAAGACCCTGATTCAGGCGCAGGACCGCCTGCTCGCCGCCGCTGCCGCGATGCTGAAGCCGGGAGGCCGCCTGATCTACGCCGTCTGCTCCTTGCAACCGGAGGAAGGGGCCGCCCGCGTCGCCAACGCCCCCAACCTGTGCCCCGACCCATTCACGGCCAAAGAGCTGGCAATGGTGCCCGAGGCGCGCACCGCGGAGGGATATCTCCGCACCCACCCCGCCCTCTGGCCAGAGCGCGGCGGCATGGACGGTTTCTTCGCGGCGCGATTGATAAAAACCTAACGCCGCTTGTAAGGCCCCGGAGTCGCTGTTTAGAACCCTCGGTATGGCACCTCACGCAAGGCGTATCATCATCGCGCCCAGCCTGCTCGCCGCCGATTTCGGCAGGCTCAGGGACGAAGTCGCGGCCATCGAAGCGGCCGGCGCCGACTGGCTGCACCTCGACGTGATGGACGGACATTTCGTTCCCAATATCAGCTTCGGCCCCGTCGTTCTGGCGGCGTTGCGCAAGCACACGAAACTGCCGTTCGACGTGCATCTGATGATCGAACCCGTCGACGCCTACATTCAGGCTTTCGCCGACGCGGGCGCGGACAATATCTCCTTCCACCCCGAGGCCGGTCGGCATCCGCATCGGACGCTGCAACTGATACGCTCCCTCGGCAAGAAAGCCGGATTGGTGCTCAATCCCGCGACTCCGCCGGAGTCCATTGCATGGATGCTGGATTTGGCGGACATCGTATTGGTGATGTCGGTAAACCCTGGATTCGGAGGGCAGAAATTCCTGCCCTCGCAACTACCCAAGATCGCCGCCCTGCGCGGGATGATCGACGCGGCCGGCCGGCCCATCGCCTTGGCGGTCGACGGGGGCATAACGCCCGCCACCGCGCCTGCTGTCATCGCAGCCGGCGCCGACACACTGATCGCCGGCACCGCCGTGTTCGGCGCCCTCGATTATGCCGCCGCCATCGCGGCGCTGCGCCCCGCATGAGCGGTTTCGGCCCACGCTCTATGATCCGTAGTGCCCGCCGCATGATGGCGCGCCTGCCCAGCTTGCGCATGGGGCGGGTGCCCGATGCACCCGCGCTGCCAGTACGCGATCCCTGGCCGGGCGATGCCGATCTGGGCGCCCGCCTCTTGAAAGGCGAGCTGGCTTTCGGCGGTGCCGTACGCCCCCTGACACCCACCGGCTGGCATGAAATTTCCGGCTCCACCCTGCTGCGCGCCACCGCGCATGGGTTCACCTGGCTCCGCGATTTGCGCGCCCTTGGCAGCGACTCGGCCCGCCTGCGCGCCCGCCAGTTGGTGTCGGAGTGGATGGCATCGCCGCCGCAAGACGCCATCGCCCACCGCCCCGACGTCATCGGCGCCCGCATCACCGCCTGGCTCGGCCACTACGATTTTTTCGCAGCGACCGCCGACGACGCCTTCCGCCAACGCATGATGGGGCGGCTCGTGTCCGACGCCCGCAGCCTGTCCGCCGCCTTGCCAGCCGAGGAAATCGACGCCCGCGCTTTGACCGCCCTGAAAGGCCTGATCGCCGCCGCCGTGGCGCTGCCGGAACACGTGGGCTTCATGACCCGCGCATTGAAATTCTTACCGCAGGAGATCCTGCGCCAGGTATTGCCGGATGGCTGCCACGCCGAACGCAGCCCGGCGACACAACTAGCCGCGTTGCAGGACCTGACCGAAATTCGCGCCTTGCTGCAGGCCGGCCAAACCCAACCCCCGGCCGCTTTGAGCAACGCGATCGAGCGGATGGCCCCGGCGTTGCGCGTGATGCGCCATGGCGACGGAGGCCTGGCGCTGTTCAACAGCAGCCGGGAGCAAAGCGGCGCCCTGATCGATCTCGTGCTGACCCAGGCCGGACGCGGCGGGCGCGGCCCCTCGGCGCTGACCGATGGCGGGTTCCAGCGGTTACAGGCCGGGCGCAGCGTGCTGATCGTCGATTGCGGCGCCCCGCCCCCGCACGGGGTCGACCGCTACGCGCACGCCGGCACCCTGGCGATGGAGCTGTCGATCGGCCGCGACCGCATGATCGTGAACTGCGGCGCCTTCCCCGCCGGCCCCCCGGGGTGGAGGGATGCGGCACGCTCCACCGCGGCGCACTCCACATTGGTCATCGCCGATCACAACAGCAGTGAGCTGCGCCCCGACGGCCTGGGACGCCGCCCGACGGACGTGAAGGCACAGCGGCAGGAAGCGAACGGCGCCCATTGGTTGGAAGCGCATCACGACGGCTGGATGAAGCCGTTTGGCGCCATTCACCGCCGCCGGCTGTATGTGTCCGAAAGCGGCGAAGACATCCGCGGCGAAGATGCGATCGAGGCCGCCCAACCTCAGCCCTTCGCCCTGCGTTTCCACCTGCACCCCGACGTCCAGGCCAGCATGCAGCAGGACGGAGAAGCAGTATTGCTCCGTCTTCGCTCGGGCGGCGGCTGGCGGCTGCGCGCCGATCACGCCAAGCTTTCGCTGGAGGAAAGCATCTACCTCGGCGGCGCCGAACCTCGGCGAACCGAGCAGGTTGTCCTCCATGGATTGGCCGATGGCCCGCAACATGTGAAGTGGGCGATCAGTAAGGTGGGTTGACCGCCCGCGCATGAAAATCATCGAAATCACCAACGTCGACTTCTCCCTCCGCCACTTCCTGCTGCCCCTGATGCGGGCCGCTCGGGATCGGGGGCATGAGGTCGTGGGCGCCTGCGCCGACGGGAAGTTACTGGAAATCCCCCGCGCTGAGGGCTTCCGCGTGATCGCGCTGCCGCTGGAGCGGCGGGTTTCGCCGCTGTCGCACTGGCGTGCCTTCCGAGCGCTGGTGGCCCTGTTTCGGACCGAAAAACCCGATCTGGTGCATGCGCACATGCCGATCAGCGGGTTTCTGGCCCGCATGGCCGCCTGGTGGGCGGGGGTGCCGCGGATCGCCTACACCTGCCACGGGTTCTGGTTCAATTACGCTGGAAACCCGCCGCGCCAGTTGGTCGGTTTGCTCATGGAGCTGCTCGCCGGCCGTGTCACCGACGTGTTCTTGACTGTCTCGGACGAGGAAGCCGCCGACGCTCGCCGTCTCCGAATCAACGGCCAAGCGGTATCGGTCCGCAACGGGCGGGACCCCGCCATCTTCCACCCCGACCCGGATGCTCGGTCCCGCATCCGTTCAGCGCTGGGCGTGTCCGACGACCGGGTGGTGGTGGTCGCGGTGTCCCGCCTCGTGCGACACAAAGGTTACCCCGAGTTGGCCGCCGCCATGCGGGACGTGCCCGACGCGGAGCTGTGGGTCGTGGGGGAGCGATTAGAGTCGGACCGCGGCGACGACATGGAGGCGGTGCTGCGGTCCGCCGGCCTCGGCGACCGGCTGCGCATGCTTGGCTACCGCACCGATGTCGCGGCAATCCTGGCGGCGGCGGATGTGTTCGTGCTGCCCAGCCACTTCGAGGGCCTGCCGATGTCGGCGATTGAGGCGATGCTGACCGGCCTGCCCGTCGTCGCGACGGATATTCGCGGCCCTCGGGAGCAAATTCTCGCCGATGTCACCGGCCTGATCGTGCCGGCAAGGCAGGCCGCGCCGCTGGCCGAGGCGCTGCGGCGCCTGACCGCAGACCCTGCCCTCCGAACCACGATGGGTGAGGCCGGGCGGACGCGGGCACTCGATATCTATGTCGAGGAAAAAGTGGTCGCACGAACCCTGGACCTTTTGGGTCTATAGGGTCTATCCCGCCGCCATGACCGACATCGCCCCCATCCGCCGCGCTTTGATCTCCGTTTCCGACAAGGACGGGCTTGTTCCCTTTGTCCAGGCGCTGGTCGCCGGGGGTGTGGAAATCCTTTCCACCGGGGGGTCGGCGAAGGCACTCCGCGCCGCTGGGCTACCGGTAAAAGAGGTTTCCGAACACACCGGTTTCCCGGAAATTCTGGACGGGCGGGTGAAGACGCTCGTGCCGCAAATCCACGGCGGCATTCTCGGCCGGCGGGATGTGCCGGCGCACGTGGCGCAGATGGCGGAACACAACATCGCGCCGATCGATCTGGTGGCGGTCAATCTGTATCCGTTTGAGGCGACCGTGGCGAAAGGCGCCCCGGACGAGGATTGCATCGAGAATATCGACATCGGTGGCCCCGCGCTGATCCGCGCGGCGGCGAAAAACCACGACCATGTGACGATCCTGACCGAACCCGGGCAATATGCCACCGTTCTGCAAGAGTTTTCGCGACTCGGCGGCACCACTGCCGGGTTGCGCCGCCGGTTGGCGGGAGAAGCCTACGCCCGCACCGCCGCTTACGACGCCGCCATCGCCGCCTGGTTCGCGGAGAAACGGGGGGAAACCTTCCCACACCGCCTGACCATCGCCGGTACCCTGCGCCAGACCCTGCGCTACGGCGAGAACCCGCATCAGGCCGCTGGTTTCTATGGCTCCGGCTTGCGCTTCGGCGTGGCCAGCGCGGCTCAGATCCAAGGCAAGGAACTGTCCTACAACAACCTCAACGACACCGACGCCGCCTTCGAGTGCGTGGCCGAGTTCGATGCCCCCACGGTGGTGATCGTCAAGCACGCCAACCCCTGCGGCGTGGCAACGGCCAGGTCCTTGACGGACGCCTGGGACGGCGCGCTGCGCTGCGATCCTGTTTCTCCATACGGCGGCATCGTCGCGGTGAACCGGGTGCTGGACGCGGCGGCGGCCGAGAAAATCTCGGCCATTTTCACCGAGGTCATTATCGCCCCCGACGCCGATGAGGCGGCTCGGCAAATCCTCGGCCGGAAGAAGAACCTGCGTGTGCTGTTGACCGGCGGGATGCCCGACCCGGCTGCCCCCGGCATGACGTTCCGCAGCGTCGCCGGGGGCTTCCTGGCGCAGACCCGCGATGCTGGGCGAGTGCTGGCGTCCGGCCTGAAGGTCGTGACCAAGCGTGCGCCGACCGATGCCGAACTGGCCGACCTGATCTTCGCCTTCCGCGTCTGCAAGCACGTGAAATCGAATGCCATCGTTTACGCCAAGGCGGGCGCCACGGTCGGCATCGGCGCGGGGCAAATGAGCCGTGTGGACTCGGCCCGCATCGCCGCCTGGAAAAGCGAGGAAGCCGCCCGCGCCATCGGCCTGCCGGGACGGTTGACCGAGGGCAGCGTCGTCGCCTCCGACGCGTTCTTCCCCTTCGCGGATGGACTGGAAACGGCTATCGCGGCCGGTGCGACGGCGGTTATCCAGCCGGGCGGTTCCATCCGGGATGCCGAAGTGATCGCGGCGGCCGACGCTGCCGGGGTGGCGATGGTGCTAACGGGGATGCGCCATTTCCGGCACTAGAGCGTGATCGCCTGAGGTTGACTTCAACCTCGGGCGTGAATCACCCTCTCAAACAAAGGCTTAGACCATGATCGAACGCCGAGATCGCGTGCAACCTCAAACGATCATGGTCTAAGGCAACGCCGGCAAATAAGTGCGTCAGCACGCCGGCAAAGTTGCCGTTCAAAACAAGAGCTTAGGCCCTGTCC
>JANXTL010000033.1 GCA_025352375.1 Acetobacteraceae bacterium
TTCGCTTCGTCATTTTGCGCTCCTGACGCACGGTATCCTCGCCGTGCTCAGGCGGAAATTCCACTTATCGGCCTGTTCAGTTTTGGCCGACCACCTCTGGGACCATGGAGAGGCATAAACATGCCGCTCCATGGTGTGAAGATCAGGAGCCTTTATCGTCGCTATCGTTATCTCTTCCTGTTTGTGTCGTGGATGAGAATGTGGTCGGGTCACCAGTACCACTGGACATTGCCCATTCCGGTCTTTCGCCTGTTTCGTCAATCCAAATCCATTTTTGCCGATGATAGTCATAATGACCTTGTGGTTCATGATTCAAATGAACCGGCATTGGGCGTGCTGCCAACGCAACAAGAAACATAGTTTTACCCCCTCGTTCATGCCCGGCTGGTGCCAGGCGGTTGATCACATACAAACAAGGAGTACGTCCCACGTATTTCCCAGGCGACGGGAGCTACCCGATGCCCTTACGATGGGGTGTTGTATTCCGTGGGCCACCCGACCAAGCGGGGAGTCCTTGTTCGTTCGAGGCTGTCGCCAGTGATAAAACCGACAACAACACGATCATTATGTCGTAGAATGAATGGCTTGACAAGAGGGAACTTAGAAAATTCTGATGCAACTAAAAGTTGTAAGTTTTACCACTTAGTCAAGTATATTGTTGCCCAAATCAGCCGCACAGTCCTCAATTCACCCGATCCGGCCAGAAATCCGGCAAAATCGCTTCATCGTACGACCACGGACAAACGCTCGGAAACGCGGACTCCGGCAACGCCGTCTCCAACGCTGCCTCGCGGCGAGCGCGACGATACGCCGTAACGACAGCGGCATCGGTCTGCGAACGGAGGCTCGGGTTGTCGAGAAGATGTTCTTCCAGCTTGTCGCGGTTGTTCGCGATCGAAACCTCCCACGAACGGCCGCGGCGTTCGGGTTGGAATTGCCACTTCAACAGGTGCATCGGCAGCACTTCGAGACGAATCACCAGCTCGCGCTTTTCCGACCGCCCCATGCGCTCGATTTCCCGGCAATGTGGTCCACGTCCGCTTCGGAGAGCCTGCCAGCGCGCAGCAACCGGACCTGCTCATTGGCCCACGCGAAAAAATCGCGATCATAGAGGGTGTTGCTCATAGCCCTTTGTCGCAAAAACGAGGGGGAATATCACCCAAACCGGGACGAAGTGCGATCATGCCGCCCACCCCCATTTTTCGCTTGGCGCGAAAATCGCGCTTGAGTACAGTACAAACCATGAACGCCATCCACCCAGCCCCAACGCACGCCGCACCGTCCGCCCGCAATCGGCGTCCCGCTCCCCGGACCGAGCCGCGGAACCGGCACAGCCAGGGGGAAAGCGGCCGCGCCGATAGAAACACGACGTATGACCCCATGTGCCCCGGTGGCACCCTCCCCGCCGCCCCCGATTTCAGCGCGATGGAGGGCGCCCTCCGCGACGCCAGCGTCCACGCGCGGCATGCGATTTTTCCCCTCCTGACGATGCTGAAGCTCTACCGCTCGGTTGCCACCCTGGCGCGTGCCCTCATGCGGGCGCGGACCGACGCGGGGTTATCGCATGGCCTTGGGGACGATCTGGTCGCGATGCTGGACGCGGCGAGGGACGCCGCTTGCGTCTATTTCCCCGATCCCGCGATACCGGTCATGGACGCGATTGCCATCCATCGCGCGGTGGTGTCGCTCGCCGCCGTGGCGCACCAGGCGCGAGCGGGGCGGCGCAATGCGGTTTCTGCCGCTCCGGTTCAGGGCTTGGACGACACCGGGAGGGTCGAAACCCCCGCCGATCCTCCCCCGCCTGCGTATGTCGCAATCCCATCCTACGACGCCATCGAACCCGATGGCCCCCATTGCGCCTGGCACCGCGACCACACGGCCGAGCGCGACCAGAGGGCCTACGAACTCCTGCGCACAGTGATCGAAGAACGCGTCTATACAAAAGTCAAAGCCGCGAACCAGCGCGAGCGGGACGAGCGGGAGGCTTTGGAGTCCTGCCCTCCGCCAGCGCCTGTTTCGCCACCGCTGCCGCCCGCTTGACCATCGCCAAGGCTGTCGTGTTCGGTGCGGTATTCCATGGCTCTACTCCTTCGGGTCAAGCGCATGAAATAATTTCGTGCCCCGTGCATCCATAGCCGCTCGGTCCGCGTAATTGAATCAGCGGACCGAAATGGCCGCTCCACCCAAGAGGAGATCAAACCATGAAGCGCACTGCCCTGCTCGCCGCATTCCTCGTGGCATCCATCCCAGCCTTCGCCGACAATATGGAAGCGTCCGTCCGCGTCGGCGGTCAGGCCATGTTTCCGTCGAAGACGATCGTCGCCAACGCCGTCAATTCCGCGGATCACACCACGCTCGTTGCCGCGGTGAAGGCTGCCGGTCTGGTCGACACGTTGAACAGCAAAGGCCCGTTCACTGTCTTCGCCCCGACCAACGCAGCGTTCGGCATGCTGCCCGCCGGCACCGTCGACACGCTGGTGAAGCCCGAGAACAAAGCCACGCTGACCAAGATCCTGACCTATCACGTGGTCGCCGGCGATTACGATACGACCAAGCTGCGCGCGATGATCCTCGCGGGTAACGGCACGGCCGAACTGAAAACGGTCTCGGGCGGCCGGTTGTGGCTGATGATGAACGGCTCGACCAACATCACGGTCAAGGATGAAAAAGGCAACATCGCCGACATCGTGATTTCCGATGTGCGCCAATCGAACGGCGAGATCCATGTCGTCGACCACGTGCTGATGCCGGGCTGACACCCGACGCCCCAGTAGCGGCGCCGCCCCGGCGGCGCCGCTTTTCTTTGTCGGGCAACTACAGTCCGAGCCGAACCAGTGATCCAATCGCCTTTGACACCCGTATCCACGGAATAGATCGATAACCAGTCGCTCGTATTCCCCGCCAGACGAGTCGGTGGGACCGATGCGTACCAACGAGGGTGGTAGCTCTCCCCCAGAGCCGTCCTCGCGGTATGCGACTTGGCGGCACTGCCTCCCCCGGCGGTGCCGCCATTTTTCAATTCAAGCGTGCCAATGTCCCGCCGTACACCACCGGACCGGTTGGCTGACCGGTGGACGAACCCCCGCGCGGTTCCAAGCTGACCAGCAATTGGGTATCGGGGGCGAGGGGCGCGATCAACGTCCGTCCATCCGCCGGCAAAACGCCGAGGGAGCGCGGCTTCGTTTCCCCTTTGGCGAGCGCCCACAATTCCAGGTCTTTGCCGGGCGGGACCGCGATCGTTCCATTTGGGCGAACGGTCAGGTGGCCGCCAGGGGCCTCGGTCGCCAGCAGGACTGCGGTGCCGCCCGCGATCGGGGCCAACACAGCGACATGGGTGGGTTCGGATTGGCGCAGAACGATAAAGGCCGCTAAGGACGCCGCGATTGCCAATGCCCCGGCGGTGCCGGCTTGCCACCAGCGCACGCGGCGCAGCGGCACGACATTGTCGTTCGCGGATGCAGTCGCCGTGTCGATCCGGCCCCACAGATCGGCCGGCGGGTCGGCCGGGTCCGCCAGCGCGGCCATAGGGGCGAGGTGTTGCTCCCATACCGCGACCGCGCGGGCAAAGGCCGGATCCCGCGCAATCAGGCGCTGCGCTTCCTGCCATTCGTCATGGTCCAAAGCGCCCAGCGCATACTCGGCGGCCAGGGCATCGCGTTCGCCAGGGTCGCTCATGCCGCCAGACACTCCCGCAGGGACAGCAAGCTTCTGCGGATCGCCGATTTCACGGTACCGAGCGGCATGCTGAGTTTTTGGGCAAGATCGCTGTGCGACAGACCGTCGACGAATGCCATCATCACCATCTTGCGTCGATCGGTTTCCAGGCGTTCAAGGCAGCGTTTCAGCGCCACGCCCTCGGAAGACGAAACCAGGCGGGACAAAGCGTCGGGGCTTTCGTCCTCCTGCTCCTCGCCTTCGTAGCCGGAGATTTCCCGCGACGTGCGACGAACGATGTCGAGGGCGCGATAGCGAACCAGGGTAACCAGGAACGCGTCCGCGCTACCGCGTTCGGGATCGAAACGGTGTGCCTGCTGCCAAACCTGCACGAATGCCTCCTGCGTGGCATCGGCGGCGAGGGAGGCTTGGCGCGTGATCCGCAATGCGACGCCGTGCAACTTGGCGCCGCAGCGGTCGTAAAGCATGCGAAACGCCGAGCGATCGCCATGCGCGCAGCGATGCAGCAGGGTGGCGGTGTCGTCGGCGAAGGGTGTACTGTCTGGCATAATACCTGTTACGCTCCCTCCCATCGGCTGGATGCACGGCACGCCTAGTTAATCGCGGAACTTTCTTTCTTGGTATCGGGCTTTTCCAAATCCCGAGCCACCACCGGTTCATGCATCAGCCGGTTGATTTCAAACGCATAGTCCAACGCCGTGTCCGGCTGGAACGACAGATCGGGCACCATGCGGAGTTTCATTGCCTTGGCCATCTGGCCGCGCAAATACGGCGTTGCCCGTTTCAGCGCTGGGATTAAATCCACGACATCCGACCGGCCGAGGCGCACGATGAACGCGGTCGCGCGCTTCAGGTCCGGCCCGATGCGCACTTCCGTAACGGTAATTTCCGCCGCCGCCAGTTCCGGATCGCGGAACTCGTGCCGAGCGAAGACTCCGGCGAGAACGTGGCGGACTTCCTCCCCCACGCGCAATTGCCGTTGGCTCGGTGCCCCTTTGGGGCCGGCTGCTGTCTTCTTCAACCCGGAACCATCTCCACTTCGAAGCATTCGACGACGTCGCCGATCTGCAGATCGTGGAAGTTCGCGAACGACAGGCCGCACTCGTAGCCACGGGCCACTTCGCGGACGTCTTCCTTGAAGCGCTTTAGCTGCGTGAGTTCGCCGTTGTGGATGACGACGTTGTCGCGCAGCACGCGCACGCCGGTGCCACGCTTCACAAGGCCTTCGGTGATCATGCAGCCTGCGACCTTGCCGGTCTTGGTGATGTCGAACACCGCGCGAACCTCGGCGTAGCCCAGGAATTTCTCGCGTGCCTTCGGCGCCACTTTGCCGCGGACCAGTTTCTCGATGTCGTCGGCGACATCGTAGATGATCGCGAAGTAGCGGATGTCGACGCCGTCGCGCTGCGCCATTTCTCGGGCCTGCGATGTGGCACGCACGTTGAAACCCACGACCACGGCGCTGGACGCCTTGGCAAGCTGGATGTCGCTTTCGGTGATCTGCCCGACCCCGGCCAGCAGGACGCGGACGCGCACTTCCTCGTGCGCCAGTTTCAGAACGGTGGCTTGAATCGCCTCCGCACTGCCCTGCACGTCGGCCTTGACGATGACAGCGACTTCCTTCTGCTCACCGGCCTGAATGCGGGCCAGCATCTGGTCGAGCGTGCCGCGCGCGAGGGTGTTGGCGCCGGCGATCTTGTCGCGCTGACGCCGCTGGCGGAACTCGGTGATTTCCCGCGCCCGTTGTTCGTTTTCCACGACAACGAACGGCTCACCCGCGCTGGGTACGCCGCTAAGGCCAAGGATTTCCGCCGGCATCGACGGTTCGGCTTCACGCAGCGGGCGGCCCTTGTCGTCGAGCATGGCGCGCACCCGGCCCCATTCGCCGCCGGCGACAACGATGTCGCCTTGGTAGAGCGTGCCTTTCTGGACCAGGATCGTCGCCACCGGGCCGCGCCCGCGGTCCAGCCGGCTTTCGATCACCGAACCCTCGGCGGTGCGATCCGGGTTGGCACGCAGTTCCAGCAGCTCAGCCTGGAGCATGATGGCTTCTTCCAGCTTGTCGAGGCCAGTCTTCTTCAACGCGGAGACTTCCACGTCCTGGGTTTCGCCGCCCATGTCTTCCACCACCACGTCGTGCTGTAGCAGTTCCTGCCGCACGCGGTTTGGGTTGGCGTCGGGTTTGTCCATCTTGTTGATGGCGATGATCAGCGGGGCGCCAGCGGCCTGGGCGTGTTTGATCGCCTCGATCGTCTGCGGCATCACGCCGTCGTCGGACGCGACCACCAGCACCACGATATCGGTGACCGAGGCGCCGCGCGACCGCATGGCGGTGAACGCTTCGTGGCCGGGCGTATCGATGAAGGTTATACGATTGCCCTTGGCGGTCTCGACCTGGTAGGCGCCGATGTGCTGGGTAATGCCCCCGGCCTCACCGCCGGCCACATCGGTGGAGCGCAAAGCGTCGAGCAGCGACGTCTTGCCGTGATCGACATGGCCCATGATGGTGACGACCGGCGGACGTATCTGCAGTTCGTCTTCGGTATCCACCCCGCCTTCCAGGCCGGTTTCAACGTCGGCTTCAGACACGCGGCGGGCTCGGTGGCCAAATTCCTGCACCACGAGTTCGGCGGTGTCGGCGTCCAGCGACTGGGTGATGGTGGCCATCACGCCCATGCGCATCAGCGCTTTGATAACGTCGGGTGCCCGAGCGGCCATACGCGCCGCCAGTTCCTGCACCGTGATTGCATCCGGCAGGATCACGTCGCGCACGACTTTCACCTGATCGGCGCGCAGGCGTTCCAGTTCGGCCTGACGGCGTTCGCGTTCGCGCTGACGGCGGACCGAGGCGAGCGAACGAACGCGGTCGTCCTCACCTTCGATCGCAGCTTGCACGTCGATGCGGCCGGCACGGCGGCGATCGTTGGTGCCACCTTTCGGCGCCGCGACCGGAGGCCGGCGCACAGGTGCGCCACCCGGGCCGGGACGGCGGACAACGCGCCCTTCGTCTTCGTCGTCGGCCCGAACACCAGGACGCAAACGTAGTGTTTCCGCGGCAGAACCCGGAGCACCGGGAGCCGTCGCCGGCTTAGTCGCGGGTTTAGCAGGGGGCGTCGTCTGGTCGGGTGCCTTGGCAACAACCGGTTCCGCTTTCGGCGCGAGTACCGGCGCTTCTTCGGGTTCCGGCGCCGGGCGACCGGCAGCCACTGCCGCTGCTGCCGCGGCGGCAGCTTTCGCCTCGGCGACGCGACGGGCTTCCGTTTCGATCTTCTCGCGGGCGTCGTTTTCCTTCGCGCGGCGGGCGTCTTCCTCCGCCTGCTTGCGGGCTTCCTCCTCCCGCCGGCGGTTTTCTTCTGCCTGAGACAGGATGGAGATCGTCTCCTGCTCCCGCCGTTCGGCCTCGCGGCGCGCGGATTCGCGCTGCTGCTCAGCCAGCACCTTTTGGCGGGTGGCGAGTTCCTGGTCGGTCAGCGCGCGACCGGCACCGGGCGCGGGGCGCGCGGCGGGGCCGGGCGGACGCGGCGCGGCTGGGGCGCCCAACGGCCGGGGCGCGGGCGCGCCGGCGGCGGCAGCCGGATTCTTGATCGGCGCGCGGTTCTTACGCACCTCTACCTGAACTACTTTCGAGCGTCCGTGGCTGAAGCTTTGCCGCACGGAGCCCGCGTCGACGGTGCGACCCAATCCCAGCGTTCCCGAGGGACGCAGAGAGAGCCTGGCTTTACCGCCGTCCTGATCGTTGCCTTCGCTCATGTTATCCGCTGGCACCCACTTCTGCGTTCAAAACCGCGATCGGTCTTGTCCTAATTCCCGACAGTCGCCTCGCTTCGATCACGAGGGACTCGCCCAATTTTCCCGGTGCGATCGCGACATGCACCACGAAATCCCGGCCAAAAAGTCGACCCATCGCCGCACCGGGCAAAGGATCCAAAACCGGCACCGACGGCGAAACGCCCGATAAAAACCGAGCCCGCTCCGCCGCGCTGCCATCCGACGCCTGCAACACCACACGGGCTTTGTCGGCACGCAACCACTCGCGCGCCTTCTCAAACCCCGCCATAGCCTGCCCGGCTCGGCGCGCCAAACCCAACAACTCCGTAATCCGCCGGACCAGCGCTTCCTCAAGCAGGGAAGGGAGGTTCGAGGGCACGGCAACTGGCCCGCGTGCGGCTCGTGCGAACGCCCGCACAAGCTGACGGTGGCTGTCCGCCTCAGCGCGACCGGGTTCTAACACATCCCCGCGCGCGCTCAACCATATTCCCCTGCCGGGCAGCCTTGCGGCGAGGTCGGGAACGATTGCGCGATCCGGTCCGACGACGAAGCGGATCATTTGCTCCTTCGGCAGCCGTTCGCGCGACAGCACGCAACGGCGGAGTGGGCCCGTTTCCGGTTCCTCATCGAGTTCGTCGGGTTCGGCGGGATCGAGCTCAGTCGTGGCCCGCCTCCTCAGTTGCTTCTTCTTCGGCCCCTGCGGCTTGCTCACCGTCGTCGAACCAATGGGCCCGCGCCGCCATGATCACCGCATTGGCGGTTTCTTCGTCCATGGCTTCGGCGCCGACGATCTCCTGGAGTTCGTCACCGGCCAAATCGGCCAGATCGTCCAAGGATTTGACACCCTTTTCGCCAAGCTGCACCAGCATCGCCGGGGTGAAAATTTCGAAGGACGCAACATCGTCGGTCACGCCCAACTCGATCCGCTTGTCGCTGAGGGCGTTGTCGCGTTCGGTCAGGAAGGCTTCGGCGCGGCGGATCAATTCCTCCGCGACCGAGTCGTCGAAGCCTTCGATGGCCGCCACTTCGTCGACCGGGGTGTAGGCGAGCTCCTCGACCGTGTTGAACCCTTCTGTCACCAGAAGCGCGGCGATCACGTCGTCCACATCCAGCGCTTCGACGAACAGGCCCGAGCGGCGGCGGAATTCTTCCTGGCGGCGTTCGGATTCTTCCGCCTCGGTAAGGATGTCGATGTCCCACCGTGTGAGCTGGCTGGCCAGACGCACGTTCTGGCCCCGGCGACCGATGGCGAGCGACAGTTGCTCGTCAGGGACAACCACTTCCACGCGGCCGGCTTCTTCGTCTAGCACGACCTTGGTCACCTCGGCCGGCGCCAGCGCGTTCACCACGAAGGTCGCGGCCTGCGGCGACCACGGGATGATGTCGATCTTCTCGCCTTGCAGTTCCTGCACCACCGCCTGCACGCGCGATCCCCGCATGCCCACGCAAGCGCCGACGGGGTCGATGGAGCTATCGCGGCTGATCACCGCCATCTTGGCGCGCGATCCAGGATCGCGGGACACGGCTTTGATCTCGATAATGCCATCGTAGATTTCTGGCACTTCCTGCGCGAATAGCTTCGCCAGGAAGCCGGGATGCGTGCGCGACAGGAAGATCTGCGGGCCGCGCGGTTCTTCCCGGACGTCGTAGATATAGGCGCGGACACGGTCGCCGTTGCGGAAGCTTTCGCGGGGGATGAGTTCGTCGCGGCGCAGCAGCGCCTCGGCCTTGCCGAGTTCGACCATCATGTTGCCGTACTCGGTGCGCTTGACGACGCCGTTGACGATCTCGCCGACGCGGTCCTTGAACTCGTCGTACTGCTTCTTACGCTCGTATTCGCGCACGCGTTGGACGATGACCTGTTTGGCGGTTTGGGCGGCGATGCGGCCGAAATCGATGGGCGGCAGGGGGTCGACGATGTGGTCGCCCAAAGATTTATCCGGGAACAGCTTCAGCGCGTCCTTGGTGGACATCTGAGTCTCTTCGTTCTCGACGTCCGCCACGATCTCGGTCCAACGGGACAGGCGGACATCGCCGGTCTTGCGGTCGATGGTGGCGCGAATGTCCTTCTCGTGCCCGTACTTCGCCTTGCCGGCCTTTTGAATGGCCTGCTCCATGGCTTCGAGCACGTCCTCGCGCTCGATGTTCTTCTCCCGCGCGACAGCGTCGGCGACCAGCAGAAGTTCGGGGCGTGCGATGGCGGTTTCCATGGTCGGCCTCTTAGTGGGGGAGCGTTGATTGAGTCGTGGCGTCGATCAAGGCGTCGGTCAGCACCAGCTTGGCGCGTCGGATATCGGCAATCGGCAATGCGACTTCCTTGCCGTCGTCAAGTCGCATGCGGACATGGGTATCGTCGGCGCCCAGCGCGATGCCGGAGAAGCGTTTGCGGCCATCGACAGGGAAAATGGTCTCGGCGCGGGCCAGATGACCGGCATAGCGCACCCAGTCCTTGGCGCGGGTCAGCGGGCGGTCGATCCCGGGGGAGCTGACTTCCAGCGTCCAGGGGCCAGGCATGGGGTCGTCCACCTGCAGCATGGTGCTGACCTGATAGCTGACGGTTTCGCAGTCTTCGACCGCGATGGCGGCACCGTCGGCGCGATCGATCATGATCTGCACCGTCGGGTTCTGGCGCCCGAGCACGGCGACGCGCACGACTTCGTAGCCCATGAATTCGAGGGTGGGCGCGAAAATCGCGGTCAGCCGAGCTTCGAGGCTCGCGTGGTTGGGTTCGGTGTCCAAAAACAAAAAAAGGCGGCCGGCGAGGGCCACCCCCCTATAGCCAGCGGAGAATGATTGAGGAGGTTAGATAGACCGAATGGGGTTGTGTTGCAAGGTGGTGTCGGCGTTCAAGCGGAACCACCGATCGTCAGATCGGCACTTTCGACATAACGGCTTCAAGGTCTGAGCGTTCAACGAGGATATCGCGATCGAAGCCGACCGGAGCATGCAGGTATTTCCGCCGGACTGCCTCTTCTATCACAGGCCGGTGTTGCCTGAGGGCGGCGAGATAAAGATCCCGATCGAACGGACCCAGCCCGAACCTGCTCTGTAGCGCTTCGTACGTGACGCTACACCTCGTTGCGTCTCGGGCGTAAACGCGCCGCCCGCTGAAAATGCCGTCTCGAACGCGTCCGCCCGCGCCCGATCCAAGAGCTCGGC
Organism: Acetobacteraceae bacterium; assembly: GCA_025352375.1. Taxonomy (GTDB): domain Bacteria; phylum Pseudomonadota; class Alphaproteobacteria; order Acetobacterales; family Acetobacteraceae; genus Rhodopila. The sequence goes on from JANXTL010000033.1 coordinate 10,603, forward strand.
GTACACGGTCTGCAACATAAGCGGGAGATCGGACGGCACGAGACGAGCCACCTGTTATACGCATTTCGCAGGTTGCGTATAACAGACGCCGGTCTCAATGGGTTGGCGCGCTGGCTCAGCCGCCGCCGTTGATCGTCAGCACGGTGCCGGTCGTGTAGCCCGACGCCGGGCTGGCAAGGAACGCCACCGCGTTGCCGATCTCGGCCGGAGACGCCGGGCGGCCGAACGGCATTGAGGCGGACAGCTCGCGCCAGCGGGACTCGTCGCCCCACTTCTCCTGCGCCTCTGCCTTGCGCAACATGATCAGCCGGTCGGTTTCCACCGGACCCGGATTGATCGCCACCACCCGCAGACCATCCGCCGGCGCGCCCTTGCCTAGTGCCCGGGTGAACGCCATCAGCGCCGCGTTACCGGCCGCACCCGCGATGTAGCCGGTGGGGAAGCTTTCGCCCGCCGCGCCGATCACGTTGATAATCACACCAGCCTTGCGGGCCTTCATCTGGTCGTAAACCACGCGGCAGAAGGATATGTAGCCAAATACCTTCAGGTCCCACGCTTGGCGCCAGCGGCTGTCGTCGATCGACGACACCGTGCCAGGGGGGATGGCGCCGGCGTTGTTCACCAGAATATCGATCTCGCCGGCTTCCAACGCGACCTTGCGCACGGCGGCATCGGTTGAAAGATCGGCGGCGATGGTGCGCACGTTCACCTGGCGGGTGGCACGAATGCCGGCAGCGGCTTCGTCGAGTTGCGCTTGATTGCGCGCCACGAGGATGACGTTACAGCCCTCGGCTGCCAGCACCTCGGCGGTGGCCCGCCCGATGCCCTTCGACCCGCCGGTGATCAGCGCCGTCTTGCCCGCGAGTTTCAAGTCCATTTCATGCAGCCTTTACTTGTTATGTCAGATCGGGCGCGGCACGCATCGCCGAACGCCCGGAAAATTGCCAAGCTTGCCGGGATTTCGGCGAAACGCCATTCGGGATGCCATTGCAACCCCAGCACGAAGCCGGGGGCACCGGGGTACGAAACGGCCTCAATCGTGCCGTCCTCGGCCATTGCCTCGACCACCAAACCCGGAGCGGGCCGATCGATGCACTGCCCGTGCAGGGAATTCACCACGATTTCGTTTGCCCCCACGATGCGGGCGAGGTGCCCGGTCACGGCGACCTTATGCTTCGGACCGTATCTCTGGTCCAGGGTACCCTCCCCGCTGCGGTGGTCGCGCCGGCCGGGCCGTTCGTGCACCCGCTGGATCAACGTGCCGCCGAGTGCGACGTTCAGCTCCTGAATGCCGCGGCAGATCGCCAGCACCGGCAGCCCGCGCGCCACCGCCGCCCTAATCAGCGGTAGTGTGGTGGAATCGCGATGGGGGTCGTGGCGGTCCGGGGTCTCGCTGTCGCCGCCCTGGTAATGGTCGGGGTGCACGTTGCTGGGACTGCCGGGGACCAGCAACCCGTCGATGCGATCGAGCAGGGCGAGTTGGGCCTCGCCCACCGGGGGAATCATGATCGGCAGCGCACCGATACCGTCCATGACCGCGGTCGCGTAGCGGGCCGGGGTCAGGTGCATAGCACGCTCATCGATCACCTTGGCGCAAGCGGGGATGCCGACGACCAGATTCATGGGCAGGAAACTCCGATGGATTGCACCATTATGACCGGGGACGGAAGCGATCCGCAATCACCGCACCCAGGGTACCGAGGAACATCAGCGCCGCCATGCCGCGCGGGGTACCGTCGGTCAGCAACCCAACCAACAGGCCGCTGCTGGCACCGAGGGAAAATTGGAACAATCCCATCAGGGCGGAGGCACTGCCGGCGTGAGACCCGTGCCGCTGCAACGCACCGACCGAGGCATTGCTGTTATTGAACCCCTGGCAGCCGAGCACCACCACCAGCGGTGCGACGATCAGCGGCAGGATATGCACACCGGAGAAAGCCAGCAGGACCAGCACAGTGGTGGCGCACAGCGACACGCGGGCGACGATAGTCAGCATGCGCGACAGCCCGACCCGGGGCAGCAGCCGGGCATTCGCTTGAGACGCTGCGATCAGAGCGCAGGCGCACAGACCGAAAATAGCGGCGAAACCCGACGGGGACAGGCCGAAGCCCTGGATGAACACCGGGGCGGATCCGGCAAGGTAGGCAAACATGCAAAACCCGCCGCAGCCGCCCATAATCGCATGGGTCAGGAACGTCCGCTCGGTCAGGATCAGCACGTAGCGGGCCAGTTGCTGCCGCCCACCCAGGACGATGCGCCGGTCGGCGGGCAAAGTTTCCGGCAGGATGCGCCATGCCAGATAGCTGCACGTCGCGCCGTAAATAGCCAGAATAACGAATATGAACCGCCAATGCCCGAACGTCAGCACCAGCCCACCCACCGTCGGTGCCAGAATCGGAGCCACGCCCATCACCAGCATCAGCCGCGACATCAAAATCGCCGCGCTCTGGCCCGTCGCCAAATCCCGCACCACCGCGCGGGCAATCACCATGCCGGCCGAGGCGCCAAAGGCCGCAAGCGCCCGGAAGATCGCCAACAATGTCAGACCAGGCGCCAGTGCGCACCCCAATGTCGCCACCGCGAAGATCGCCGTGCCCACGATCAACGGCCGACGCCGCCCGAAGCGGTCCGACAGCGTGCCCTGTGTGATCTGCCCCACCGCCAGACCGGCAAACCACGCCGCGAGGGTCAACTGCGCCGTCCCGGGTGCGGTGCCGAATGTCGCCTCCACCGCCGGAAAGGCAGGCAGATACATGTCGGTGGCGGCTGGCCCGATGGCAATGAAAAACCCAAGCAGCCGTGGCAGCCAGGATGGCATCGGGGTGGCGACGTGCGGCGAAGAGGAGCTCATGCGGGGGTGCCTGACCAGAATCCGTTATGTGGCCGACTCCGCCCCCGTTGGCGCACCCATAACGCCGCATGGCAGATTTCGCGAGGGGGTTCGTTGACACGGACAGGCATTTGGCTTTAGTCCGCGCGCTCTGCGACCGGAGGGGTGCCCGAGTGGCTAAAGGGGGCGGACTGTAAATCCGCTGGCGTACGCCTACGTTGGTTCGAATCCAACCCCCTCCACCAGTTTTACGGCCGAGCGCGGATCCAGTCGCAAGTCGGGGGCCAGGGATCGCCGCGTTGGGCCGCGTGCAGGGACACATGCCCGACAATCCGACCCGTTGCGAAAATGCCAGCCTTGGCGACCATCGCGGTGGCAGCACCCTTTCGCACCATTGGTTCCGGCCGCAAGTCTATCGCGGGCGCATCCGCCGCCGACAGACCGCATCCCGCCTCCCGACCGACTCGGAGGCTTTGGCATCGGTAAGTTGGGCGGCCGCGATTCCGGCGGTATCGGCGTTGCTGGTCATAGGTGCTGCGCGGCTTCCGGCACCGTCACGCCGCTGATGGGGTGCAGCACGCATCGACCCCCGCACGCATTAAGCGAAGGCGGGGGTCATTGCGAAGAGTGTATCTTCGCGCCCGTGCGAAAACGCCGAGCAAAAGCTTGGGCTTCGATTTCGGTCACCGATGCCAAGTTAGTCGGTAACTCCGAACATGCCAGGTGGCGTCATGTTTTTTAGCACCCTCCGTTGTTGTGGGACAATTTTCTGTCTATACTCTCCGGCCGATTATGTCAAGAAAATTACGGTGCCCTGTTGCCTGACCGCGAACATACTGGTCTTAATCCCAGCCTTGGAAATTCGACGGGAACCCGCCATGCCTTCACCGATCCACGGCCCCTTGGCTGGCGTGAAAGTCGTTGCCTGCTCCACCGCTCAGGCGGGCACCGTACCTTACATGCTGATGGCCGACCTCGGTGCCGACGTTATCAAGATCGAGGTGCCGAACGGCGGCGATACGTCTCGCGTAAACAGCGTGCTGCCGGGCATGCCCAGCACCTATTTCGAAACCAACAACCGGGGCGTCAAAAGCGTTACGCTGAATTTGAAAGCGCCGGAGGGGCAGGCGATCCTGCGCAAACTCGTCGCCGAAGCCGACATTTTCGGCCAGAATTTCCGCCCCGGCGCGGCCGAGAAGAATGGCTTCGGCTACGAGGCCCTGCGCAAGGTCAATCCCAAACTGGTCTACATGTCGATCTCCGGCTACGGCCCGAACGGCCCGCATGCCGATCTGCCCGGCACGGACTCCATGGCGCAAGCGCTGGGCGGCATCGCCGAGGCCTATTCCGGCCCCGGCGAGCCGCTCCGCACCGGAATCGTGTCGGTGGCCGACGAAACATGCGCGATCCTGGCGTTCGGCGGCGCCCTGGCCGCGCTGACCCACGCCCGCGCCACCGGCGTCGGGCAAAAGGTCGACTGTTCCCTGCTGGGCGGGCAAATCCGCCTGATGGGCTGGACCCTGACCACCACGATGTGGCGGGACAAAAATCCGGTCACCGGCCAGGCCCGCATCACCGGCACGCCGGATCGTCCCGGCATGAGCGCCAGCTTTAATGATCGCGACGGCAAGCCTCTGGTCTTCCAGCTCAACGGCAATCGCGTCTGGCGTTCGGCTATGACCGCGCTGGGTTTCTTTCCAGCGCTGGAGGCCGCGGGTTACGGCGATCTCGGCGTCATCATCGATTCGGACGACAAGCGCTCGGCGTTATTGCGGGTGCTGGACGGGCTGTTCGCCACCGGTCCGCGGGACGATTGGGTGGCACGCCTGCGCGGCGCCGACATCGTCGCCGCACCGATCAACACGCTGCTGGAGGCGTCGAACGACCCAGACGTCATCGCCAACGGCTACGTCACCGCGGTCGAATACCCCGAGCACGGTAAAACCCTGAAAGTGCACGGCTCGCCCTGGCATTTCTCCGTGACCCCAGCCAAGATCGGCATCGCGCCCAAACTGGGGGCAGATAATGACGCTGTATTGGCGGATCTCGGCTACAGCGAAGCCGAAATCGCCGATCTGCGTGTACGAAAGGTCGTATGATGACCCGTGGCTTTGTCGGCGCCCAGCACAAATTTCACGACGCAGCGTTCGTCCAGGGCTGGGCCGACCGCTTCGTTCCCACGCCACCGCGATTGGCGCTGTTCGATCTGATCCTCCAGCACCTTTCAGCGAATACCCATGTCCTCGAGCTTGGCCTCGGACCGGGCTACATGGCGCGACACATCCTGGAACGGAACGAAACGATCGAATACGAAGGTCTCGATTTCTCCGAGGTGTTTTTCGATGTTGCCCGCAAAACCATCGGCCGATCGATGCCGCGGGTCACGCTGACAAAAGCCGACCTAATGGACCAGACCTGGCCCCGGTCGCTGGCCCGCCCGCCGGCCGCGATTATTTCGACCTGGGCATTGCACGACCTCGGGAGCCAGGAGGCTATCGCGGATGTCTACGCCCGTTGCCATGAAGTCTTACCGCCCGGCGGCGTTCTGCTAAACGGCGATTTCATCAAGCCAGAGGGCACCGATTGGGACTACGAGCCGGGCCGGTTCGAGGTCGCGCGCCATCTGGAGCTGCTGCGACAGGCCGGGTTCCGCGACCCTGTTTCGATGTCGCAGTATGAAACCAACACCGAAAATCCAACTGCGGCACATAACTACGCGTGCCTCATGGCGGTAAAATAGCGTTGCTACCGCGGCATCGCGTTCATGATGGCGGTGCGTAGCTGCCGGTCACCGACGGGCTTGAACAGCACGGTCGCCGGCTGGACCAGTTGAATGCGCGCCAGCGTCGCCTGATCCTTGGACCCCGTGACGAAGATGATCTTGGAACCGACCGAAGCGTTGATGGCGCGGGATGCATCGACGCCGTCCATTTTACCGCGCAGTCGCACGTCCATCAGGATCACCGCCGGGCGATGCTTCTCCGCCAGTGCAATCGCGGCCTCGGCTGTCGCGGCGGTGCCGCAGACGTCCAGCGCCAGACCCTCGATATACATGCACCACAATTCGGCGATGATCGGTTCGTCCTCGACGACCAGCACGCACTTATGAAGCGGGCTCATGTTTGCGTCGGCTTCGGAATGCGAACTTCGGTCGTGGTTCCCGTAAGGCTGCTAACGGTCATCGTCCCCTCGAGTTGCGTGACCAGGCTTTGGATAATACCGGCTCCCAGGCCAGCGTTGGATAGCGTCGAATCGCCACCGCCGGTTTGCGCCTGACCGTCGTCCGATACAATGAGGACGGCCTTGCCGTCGGCGTCCGGTCGCAAAATCACCCTGATGTTGCCCTTGCCCGTCGGAAACACGTGTTTCAGCGCGTTGGTCAGCAGTTCGGTCACCAGCAGTCCCAGCCGCGCTGCGAAATCCAACCCAACCTTGAGCGGGTGGGCATCGACCGTCAGCGTCACGGTATCGTGCGAACCACTATCCAAAATATTGCTGGATAGCTCCTGGACAAATGGAGCGACATCGAAGGTCTGTAGATCGTCCGACTCCATCAACTGCTGATGCACCAGCCCCAACGCGAAAATTCGACTTCGCAGGCCCAGAATCCCCTGTTTCGCAATCGGGTCTTCGATTTTATCGGCCTGAATCGCCAGCATGGCGTCGACGATCTGCAGATTGTTTTTGACCCGGTGATACACCTCGCGCAGCAGCAGGTTCCGCTGCGTCAGTGCCGCCGTGCGTTCCACGACAACGCGCTCGAGGTCCCGTTTCGCCTGCAGAAGTTCCGCCTGCGCATGATACCGCGCGTCGATATCCTCGATCGCGATCACCGCCAGAATGGGCCGGTCGCTCTCCAGCACGCGGGCGAGCGTCGCCGAAACGCGAACCCAGATCGGCGTGCCGTCCTTCCGGATATACCGCTTCTCGCGAACATGCGCGTCGGAACCACCCGACAGGAGCAACGCATACTCCGCCGCGTCGGCATCCCGGTCCTCGGGCCAGGTCACCTCCGACGACATGCGCCCGACGAGCTCTTGCGAGTCATACCCCAGCATGCGGGCGAAGGCTTTGTTCACGCGTACCATCCGGCGCGATTCCGGTTCGGCCAACACTTTGCCCACCGCCGCACCTTCGAAGCTCGCTCGGAACTCCGCCTCGCTCAGTGCAAGCGCCCGCTGCGCGTCCCTGCGTTCGGAGATGTCGCGCAGAATCTTGGACGCACCGACGATGACCCCATTGGAGTCGCGGATCGGCGACACCGTGATGGATACCGGGATGTCCGTCCCATCCTTGCAGCGTCGGACGGTTTCGCGATGCACGACCCGCTCACCGCGTTTCAGCTGCTCGACGATGCGTGTTTCCTCGTCCAACCGATCCGGTGGGAACAGAAGCGTGAT
>JANXTL010000077.1 GCA_025352375.1 Acetobacteraceae bacterium
GTGATCATCTCGACGCGCGTAACGCCGCCTCGGAGTAAGTTGGAGGTCAGGCCGCTCAGGAACTGACTTGACCCAAACGCCGACGTGTAGCCTGTCTCGGTGATCCAAATCTTAAGTGTGCCGGCGGCGGAAGAGGAAACATTGAGCGTATTTGAGCTTAAAGAACCCTGATCCAGGATTGGAGCGCCCGAAGCGCTGATGTTGTTCGTGCTGAACGTGCCATAAGTAGACACAGACGGCGCGTATGTCACGCTGCCGCTTCCCCCATCGGTAGCGACCACCGTAATAGCCCCGCCATTAAAGCCAGCTTCCTGCAGAGCGATGGTGATCAGGGTAGCGTGCGCCGCGGGCGCCGCGAGACACAAGCCGGCCGCGAGCGTCGCGGCGAGAACCGTATTCTGAGTCATTTTGCCAACCTTCTTCAAATTCGAGACGCTCCCGTCAGGGGAAACCTGAAAGGCCAAATCCGCGGAGCGGGTGGGGTTTGAATGGTTGCTCATCAGGTGGTCCCTCAAACTGGAAGTGATCTCGAACAGCAATAAGCAAATAGCGTGCCAATCATAAAATTTGTGTTATTACAATATTTAGACCGGTGTCGGCCGGCGCATTTTCTCCATGGTGTAAAATTCTTCGACGCCGCGATCCAAAAAGGGGCCTTCGCCGATGGGCTGGGCTTGGGGCCAACACTAACCACTTCGCGTCCCAATTTTTTCAGAACAGAGCGCCATTCGCCACCCGGTGTCGGATGCGGCTTAAGCAGAGATTCCCGCCGTGGCCAACGGAACAGCCAACCGCTCTCAGGCAGGGTGCATTTGGGACTTGGTGCGCTGTTTTTTCGTCATCCGAGGCCCACCAACCGCACCGGCTGTGCCATGACGGCCAAAATGACCCTGGGACGTGCCGCGGGCGGTCTTCGGATTAAGCCGGAGCATGACGGGAGAACGACGGACCGTCGATTTGCGCGAGGAATGCAATTCCCCCTTTGACCTTAGTTCTGCGCTTTCGCCCGCCGAGACCGGCGTCCTAAAGGCGATGCCGGGGGCGAAAGCCTGGGGTGACGACGCCGTCGGCGTGCTGGAGGCCGACGATCTTGCCGGAGGCGAACTAGGCTCAGGCGTAGACGAAGGTGCCGCGGGCGGCGACATGGATGGGGGAGCCATCGGGCGAAATCATGTCCTGGCAGGTATGGCCATGGGCGGAGCCGCGGGAGATTTATAAAAGCCCGCGGCCGGGTTGCCCATCTGGCCGCAGAAGGAGTGCGCCTGGGCGGTGAAAGGGAGAAGGGGAACAGCGCCAGCAGACATGTGCGCATCACTTTAAGTTACTAGTGGAAAAAGTTACGAGACCATTAAGACGGGGCATTTTTTGAGGCTTGGCGCGGTTCTGGTGAATAAAATGCTCATGGGATCGTGATATCAGGTGGTCATTCCTATTATCTCCGGTTTGCTGACAGCTCTGGCTATTAGACCATGATCGTTTGAGGTTGCACGCAATCTCGGCGTTGGATCATGGTCTAAGCCTTTGTTTGAGAGGGTGATTCACGCCCGAGGTTGAAGTGAACCTCAGGCGATCACGCTCTAGGTTCGATCCGAGCGGTCTCGAACACCAACGGCTCGGTTTATGCGTCTGTCGGTAAATTTTACACTGACACCTTATGGCGCGCGTAGGTCAACTTTAGAACATTGATATTACAATGTTGTATGAATTGGCACGCGGTCGCCGGGGATAAACTGCCGGTCGCTGGTTCCAGATCGCCCAGCAACGGTTCAATTGCCCAAAAAGCCAGGCAAGCCATTAGGCCTGTCTGGCTTTTTTTGGTTCCAACGGGCTGTTCGCCCCGACCGGGGATCCTGAAACTCGGCATGGTGTAAATTTTTTCGACAAAACGACGGTCAGGCGCCCCCGAGCGACGATACATGCTGCCTCGCCTATAAAATTTTCCGACACTGAGTCATGCCGAGGGACGATTGACGTTGGGATCAATCCTTAAACCGGTCGATCGCCGCCGGATCGAAGCCGAACCCCCAGCCCGGACGATCCGGCACGATGGCATCGCCTTTGGCATCCAGCTCAATGTGCTCCTTATATAAAGATTCGAACCACGGCATGTGCTCCAGGTAGTACCCGCCGGGAAGGCTCGCCAGCAGCGACAGGCTCATTTCCGGGAACAAATGCGACGCGCAGGGGATGTGGTAGGCTTCGCACAAATGCCCGGCCTTGAGGAATTCGGTCGGGCCGCCCATTCGCTGGAGGTCGGGCATCAGGACGTCGGCCGAGCGGGCCTCCAGCATCCGGTGGATGCCGCGATGGGTGTAGACCGTCTCCCCCGACGCGATCGGGGTGTCCAAGGCGGCGGAAATGGCGGCCTCGCCCTCGTGATCGTGGCAGATCACGGGTTCCTCGAACCAGGTCAGGTTCAGTTCCTCCATCATGCGGCCGATGCGGATGGCCTGCTTGACGCTCATTTGCTGGTTGGCGTCGACCATCAGGCCGATATCCGGCCCTATGGCTTCACGGACGGCCGCGACGCGTTCGACCATTTTCTCCGGGTCGATGGCGCCGACGCGGGTTTTCATGGCCTTGAAGCCGCGCTTCACGAAGCCGGCGGCTTCCTTTTGCAGGGCGTCGATGGACGAACCGAGCCATAGGCCGCCGCTGGCGTAGGTCGGCTGGGCGGTGCGGCAGGCGCCGATCAGATGGGCAACGTTGAGGCCGGCGGCCTTGCCGCGCAGATCCCACAGCGCGTTGTCCACCGCTGCCAACCCGACGATCGACACGCCCTCATACCCCAGGAAATTGAGTTCTTTCCAGGCGCGCGCGTTCAGGCTGCCGCCGATCCTCGGGTCCATGCCGACGACGAGGTCTTCGAGCTGGCGGATCATTTCGTGGATGACGCTCAGGCGGCGGTTGTTGATGGAGAACACGAGGCCCTCGCCGGTTATGCCCTCGTCGGTGTCCAGGAAAGTAAGCACGCAATCGGCGGAGCGGATGGAACCGAGGATCGCGGTCGGGATTGGCGGGTCGATGGGGAGGTGGACGACCTGGGTGCGGAGGCGGGTGATTTTCATGAGGGGCTCCAGCATAACGGCGTGGATGGTGGGTCTGCGCCGGCCATGACGTTCATGGTTAGGCCCGATGCACGGTCACATCGCCTACCCGGTATTTGGCCAGAACAGCCTGGTCCGGATCGCGGCCTAGGCCAGGGCCGGTGGGGACTTTGGACTGCCCGTTCTCCGGCACCACCAGATCGTGATACGGGCTGGCTTCGAGGTCCAGGAACAGCCGCTCGAACGGGGCATCCGGTGCCAGCGCGACGTTCAGGTTCAGCGAGGCCAGATACCCGGCGCCGAAATACGCGTTGTGCGGGACCAGCCGCACACCGTAGGCCTTGCACAGCGCCGCGATCTCCATCACCGCCGAGGGGCCGCCGATCTTCGTCACGCTGGGTTGGGCGATATCGAGCGCGCCTTCCTCGAACTGATGCTTGAAGTCGTTCAAACCGCCGGCATTTTCGCCGGCCGAGATGGGGATTCCCTCGGTGCGGACCTGCGCCAGGCCGGCATGATCTTCCGGCGGCCAAACCGGCTCTTCCAGCCAGGTCAAATCGAGGTCCAGCAGCTTCCGCGCCATGTCGGAGGCTTGCAGCACGGTCCAGGGGCAGTTGCAGTCCACCATCAGCTTCACATCGGGACCGATCGCCTCGCGCGCCGCCTGGATCATCGGCAGCTCGATCTCATGCAGCTTGATGTCGCGATAACCCTTGGCCAAAGCGCGCTTGCAGGCTGCGGCGACCAGCTCGGGGGACCCGTAGCGCAGCAGGCTGGCGTATGTTCGCAGGGACTCGGTGGGTGTGCCGCCCCACAGGCGCCAAAGTGGCATGTTCGCCGCCTTGCCGGCGATGTCCCACAGCGCGATGTCCAGACCCGACAGCCCGAAAACATGCGGCCCGTTGCGGCCGAACAGATGCAGCATCTTGGACAGTCGCGTGCGAATGCCGGCGATATCGCGCGCATCCTGGCCGATTATGGCCGGTGCGATTTGGGTATCGAACGCGGTCTTGGTGGCGGCGACGCAGGCATGGCCGAAGCCCTCCCCCCAGCCCTCGATCCCCTGATCGGTGACGATTCGGATCCAGAAGGTGTGCATGGACTGCCAGCCGACGCCGCCGAAGGCCACGGGCTTGGCGCCCATGTCGAACGGGATCGTGGTCAGGCTGGTCTCGACGGCGAGAATTTTCATGGGCGGTTATCCTGCTCTGTAAAACGGGCGATCACCCTTGACCGTGACCCGGTAGCCGGAGCGCACGTTCGGGAAATAATCCCACATCGCGATATGCTGCACGCAGCGATTGTCCCAGAAGGCGATGCTGTCGGCCTCCCACCGGAAGCGGACCTGCCAGTGCGGGCGACCGCA
>JANXTL010000079.1 GCA_025352375.1 Acetobacteraceae bacterium
CTAAGATCGTGGACCTGCCCGCCGGCCGGATCAACCATCACTGGACCAAGAACCTGCTCGTAAGCGCTGACGGAAAACGCCTGTACGTGACCGTCGGATCGAACAGCAACGTCGCGGAGAACGGGATCGGCGCCGAATCCGGCCGCGCCGCGATCTGGGAAATCGACCGGCAAACCGGCGACCACCGTCTTTTCGCCACCGGCCTGCGCAACCCCGTCGGCCTCGCTTGGGAGCCAACCAGCGACGCCCTGTGGACCGCCGTTAACGAACGCGACGAGCTCGGAAGCGATCTGGTGCCCGACTACATGACCGCCGTCCGGGACGGAGGATTCTACGGCTGGCCGTACAGCTACTACGGCCAGCACATCGACCCGCGCGTGCAGCCGCAACGCCCGGACCTCGTCGCCACCGCGATTTCGCCCGACTACGCGCTTGGGGCCCACACAGCATCGCTGGGTCTGGCATTTTCCGCAACCGGCGCCCTGCCCGCCGCATTCGCCCGAGGCGCTTTCGTCGGCCAGCACGGCTCATGGAATCGCCGGCCGCCCAATGGCTACAAGGTGGTGTTTGTGCCGTTCGCCGACGGGCGCCCGGCCGGCGGGCCAGTGGACGTACTGACCGGGTTCCTGGACGCCGACGGCAACGCCCTCGGCCGCCCGGCCGGCGTCGCGCTCGACCGGCAGGGGGCGCTTCTGGTCGCCGATGACGTTGGCAACCGGGTCTGGAGGGTGACCGCGAGCGCCCCTTAACGCGCCTTCGACTCGCACCGGTACGCGGGCCTGAGAGAATACGGCCATGAAGCGCTGGAGGCCAGCACGGAACGGGTCGGGCGGGGCGGCGGAACAGCCGGGTATCGTTCGCGCCGCCGATCCGTTAGAATCGTGGCATGCCCCCTTCGTCCTCCCCCGGCCACAACACCCCCCAACTCATCACGACCACCGAAGCACTGGCCACATTGTGCCAGCGGCTGCGCGTCGAAACCTTCGTGACGGTCGATACCGAGTTCATGCGCGAACGCACATACTGGCCCGACCTGTGCGTCGTGCAGCTTGGGGGGGCGCACGAAACGGCGGTGATCGACGCGCTGGCGCCCGGCCTGGACCTGACGCCGATGCAGGCGCTGTTCGCCGATGAGACGGTGACAAAAGTCTTCCACGCCGCGCGGCAGGACATTGAGATCTTCGTGCTGAAGTTCGGCGACGTGCCGCGCCCCATGTTCGACACCCAGGTCGCCGCGATGGTCGCCGGCTTCGGGGATCAGGTGGGCTACGAAGCACTGGTCGCCGGCCTGACCGGCGGCGCGATCGACAAGACCCATCGCTTCAGCGACTGGGCCGCCCGCCCTTTATCCGCCGCGCAGATCGCCTATGCCGCCGCCGACGTCACCCACCTGCGGGAGGTCTACGAAGCGCTTTGCACACGCCTGGCGCAGGAAGGGCGGCTGGACTGGACAAAGCAGGAAATGGCCACCCTGCACGAGCCCTCCACCTACCGCGTCGATCCCGAAACCGCCTTCGAGCGGCTGCGCCCGCGATCGAGCAACCGCCGCTTCCTCGGCCAGTTGCAAGCTTTGGCCGCCTGGCGGGAGCGAGAGGCACAACGCGTCAACATCCCCCGCCAGCGCTTGGTCAAGGACGAGGCCCTGCTGGAAATCGCCGCCACCGCGCCCACCAACGCCGAGGACCTGGCGCGCACCCGCGGCATCACCAAAGGCTTCGCCGAGGGCAAAACCGGCCAGGCCATGCTCGCCGTAATCGAAGCCGCTCGGGCGATGTCCGACGACTCGCTGCCGTCAGCGCCGGCACCGCGCGACACGCCGAAGCCGTCAGGCGCGCTGGTGGCGCTGCTGAAGGTATTGCTGGCGGCGAAGTGCGAGCAGCATCAGGTTGCGGCGAAGCTGGTCGCGAACGCCGATGACATCGACCGCATGGCCGTCGAGGAGCAGCCGAACGTCCCAGCCATGCATGGCTGGCGGTTCAACGTGTTCGGGAAGGATGCGCAAGCGCTAAAACGCGGCGACATCGCGCTCGGGGTGGACGGGCGGCGGATTAAGTTGATTTCCGTCGATTCGTAAACGACACCCTGGAAGCGTTGGCGCCGCTTCCGTTGCCGTGCCAGTATCGTCTCACCAACGGCCCGAAACGGAGTCGCGCGGGTGAGCCAGCCGATCGTCTTCCTGTCAGCAACGACAAGCGAGTTCGCCGGCGCGCGCA
>JANXTL010000104.1 GCA_025352375.1 Acetobacteraceae bacterium
TTGATCAGGACAGCAAGGTTCGGCGTCGGCAGGAGCTCCGTCAGAGCCTGACGTTTTGGGAGTGCAGAAATCTTGGGGTCAATCCGCTGATTTGTAGGCGCTGGCTCTTGAACACAGCGGGCCGTCCACACATGGTATGAGTCTTGATTTGGCGCGCGGCCGCCCCGCCAACCCCGCGCGCATACCAACGGCCTGAAATAATGGAAGAGTCATTATTTCAGGCCGTTAGTATCACAGCGCGGCCGCCAACCAAGGCCGCGCCGCGAAACACCACCCGTACCGGCGCAACAACAAGGCATCCAACCCCAACGCCCGCCCCGCTCGGTCTGCAATGAAAAATACATGCAGAAAAGCAATAAAAACATAGCACCACGGCCATTCCGCCTGGAAATGATATAGCCCGATCCACAAGTTCAGTGCCATCGCAACCCCGAGCAGCGCGCCCAGCCGCACGGCGATACCCAGCATCAGGCAGACCGCGAGGCCCGTCTCGACCAGATAGATCAGCGGGTTGACGAACTGAATGTTGGGGATCAGCAGCGTCTTGATCAGCGACCCGTAAGCGTCGAATGCCGCGTTGTCCCCCATCAACCCCAGCCAGTATCTGAACCCGTCGGACACCGGCAGCGGCAGCTTCCACAACGAACCCTCCAGCCACATCGCCCCGATCAGCGTGCGCATGAGCCACAACGCGACGTTACGCCCGGTGCGCTGCGCCGGATCGGCCGACCAGTTAACGGCGGCAAGCGCGATGCTGCCCACCACCAGCCCGGTAGACAGCGCGACGAATGGCGTCGCCCCCCAGCCGATACCGGTATGATCGCCGGTGGCCCCGATCAGGAACGATACGGCGTCGGAAAAAGGGTTCGTGCGCATTCTGGTTCGCTCCCGTTTCAGGCTGTCGCGTTGGCACTGGTCTAGACCATGATCGTTTGAGGTCGCACGCGATCTCGGCGTTGGATCATGGTCTAAGCCTTTGTTTGAGAGGGTGATTCACGCCCGAGGTTGAAGTCAACCTCAAGCGATCACGCTCTAGGTGCGACTCTGGGTATCCCGCTGCGTTACACCCGAATCCTCATGCCCGGCGAGCCGCGAGCGCCAACACCATTTGCGCCGCGACGGCGGATCCCAGCAGCACGACGGCGACCGGGAATACCGTGCCAGGACTCCAACTTTCGACCACGATGGTGCAAACCATGCCGTATCCCATCTGGATGAAGCCGTAGAGCCCGGATGCCGCCCCGATCGCCTGGGGATTGGCGCTGACCGATCCCGCCAGCGCGAAGGGGCTGGCCATGCCGGCGCCGACCATGAACAGCGCGACCGAGCCCACCACCGCGAAAACCGTCAGGTGCCCGGTCACCTCCGCCGCCATGAAACAGCTCGCGCCGGCGATCGCGGTGGCATTGGCGATCCGGAGGCCGTTGCGCAGCGTCACCCGCCGCGACAGCCGGTTGGCGAGCATGCCGCCGACGGCCACGCCGACCATCAGTATCAGGTAAAAGAGGCCCACGTCCTGCGTCGGTTGGTGCAGCAGGTTCTCGAAAATGAACGGTGCCGCCGCCATGAACGCGTAGAACGACGTGGTGGTGAACGCCCCCCCGACTGCGAATCCCAGGAAAACCGGCGACAGCAATAGCCGTCCATAACCCCGCCCGAACGACAGCGGGACTCGGCGGGAGGAACCGGTATTAGTCTCCGGCAGGAGCAGCACGGTCGCCAGCAACGTCGCCGCGCCGATGGCGACCAGCAGGAAATAGCTCGCCCGCCAGCTCACGAACGCGGTGATATAACCGCCGATGGCCGGCGCGATGGCGGGGATCATCGACATGGTCACGGTCAGCAGCGCCAACTGCCCCGCCGCCTTGTCCGGCGTCGCCCCGTCCCGCACGGCCGCTCGGCCCAGCACCAATCCGGCGCATCCCCCAATGGATTGCAGGACACGCGCGCCGATCAAGATGCCCGGGGTCGGCGCCAGCGCGGTGGCGGCGCTTGCCAGGGTGAACAACGTCATACCCCCCAGCAGCACCGGCCGCCGCCCAAACCGATCCGACAGCGGGCCATACAGTAGCTGCCCTGCCGCCAACCCGACCAAATAAAGAGTGATCGTCAGCTGCACGGTGCCGATAGAGATATCCATTGCCCGCGCCGTTGCCGGCAAAGCGGGAATGACGATATGCATGCCCAAGGTACCGCAGGCGGTCAGAGCGACAAGCAGAGGAAACGGCGCCCGCTCCCGAACGCGCAGCAGCGGGGTGGTCAATACACGCATGGGATGTCTCACTGTGCGCCAACATTGTGCCGTAAAGGTGGAAACATGGACACCACACGTTTGCAGGACCGGATCGCAATCCAGGACTGCCTGTTCCGCTATGTGCGCGGGGTCGACCGGAAGAACTGGGACCTCGTCCGCTCCGCCTACCACACCGATGCCTACGACGATCACGGCACCTACAAAGGCGGAATCGACGGTTTCATCGATTCACTCATCAAGCGCCATGCCACGGTCGAGCAATCCATGCATGTCGTCGGCAATATCGTCATTGAGTTCGCCGGCCCGGACAGCGCGTTGATGGAGGCCTACTTCATCACCCACCAGCGCCTGTCGCCGGAAGCCGGGGACGCCCGCCTGCCCTATCTGCGCGGCGCGCCGATCGGGCCGGATCAGGCAGTCGAAACCGAGGTCATCGGCCGCTACGTCGATCGCATGACCCGCAAGGATGGTGCATGGCGAGTCGCCCACCGGACGGTGGTCTTCGAGGTTTTGCGCGGCCAGCCCGCCCCAGCCGGAGGCGGCTTGTCCGACAAATGGGCGCTATCCCGCCGCGACGGCAACGACCCGATCGAGATCGCCCGCCGCGAACTCGGTCTGCTCTAGGCTAAAGTTCCCGGCATAGCCAAGGGAACGGCCCCCCATCCCCCTTGACAAAACTAACGGACAATGTTAGTCCACCAACCATGGACCACACGGCGCCGCATTCCGCACGCACCGAAACCCCGGCTCCCTCCCAGGAGGACCGGCCCGCTACCGCCATGCCAACCTGCATCGCCGCGATCCTGAGCGTCGTCCGTGTCCTCCTCGGCTACGGCAAGCACCTCGACCAAACCCTCCCCAACCAAGCCGACCACCCCCGCTTCCCCACGCTGGCCGCCGGCTTTGGCACGCACGACGTGCGCCGCATCCTCGCCCATGTGCAGCGCGGCATCCTCCGCGCGATGATGCTGGAACGGTTTTTGCTCGCCCGCGCCGATCAAGGCCGCGATATCGAGCCAACCGAGCCCCCGGTTCCCGCCGAAGCGGCGGACATCGAGGCGATGGAGATGAAACTCCGCCGCCCCTCCCAGCCGCGCGCCAAATCGGCACAAAAAACCGATCCCAACGATCCCCTGAATTTCAGCATGCCGACGTTAGAGGAACTCGAGGCCCAGATCCGCCGTCGTTCCGTTGGCCGCACGATCGCCGATATCTGCATGGATTTCGGCGTCACCCCCAGCGGCTGCGAGGGCGGGTTCTGGTATGAAATCTACCAGA
>JANXTL010000110.1 GCA_025352375.1 Acetobacteraceae bacterium
GGGCACTTCGTGACCTGATGCGCCGCGTCATGCAGACATTCGGATGGCCTCGGCAGTAGGTCCGCTCAGGGTCGACAGCGGCGGTTCGGTTGGGCGCCCCAATCGCCGCAGTTTCGGGTCGGTCGGCGACATTCAAACTGACCCACTACCGTATGGCGGGATCGGTCGGCAGGAACGTCATCTCGATGGTAAGTTCGGCGACACCTGGCGGCATTACCGAACCGGGTTTCGTCACAGGCTCTAGACCATGATCGTTTGAGGTTGCACGCGATCTCGGCGTTGGATCATGGTCTAAGCCTATGTTTGAGAGGGTGATTCACGCCCGAGGTTGAAGTCAACCTCAGGCGATCACGCTCTAGCCCTTCATCGTCAGCAGCGCATCTGCCACCGTCAGCCCTGACCCGTCGGCGTGGAGGATGACGGGGTTTAGTTCGAATTCCTCCACTTGGTCTTTCAGGGTTAGCGCCGCCCGCGACAGAGCCGCGACCAAACGCGCGACGGGGGCCAAATCGATCGGTGCCGCGCCACGGAACCCGGTGAGCAGACGGGACGATTTCAGCGAGCGGATCATGCGGTCGGCCTCGGCCTCGTCGATGGGGGCGGGGCTATGCACGACATCCCCAAATAACTCGACCGTGACGCCACCCATTCCGACCATCACGATCGGGCCGAATGTGGGGTCGTTGACCATGCCGATGACCAGTTCATGGCCTTTGGGCGCCATTTTCTGCACCAGCATTCCATCAATCGCGGCGCCCGGCTTGTAGCGAGCCACGTCCGCCAGCATGGCATTGTATGCGGCAGCGACGGACGCGCGGTCGGACAGGTTCAACCGCACCCCCCCGGCCTCGGTCTTGTGTGGCAGGTCGGACGATTGGACCTTCAACACCACCGGGAAACCCAGCACGCCCGCCGCATCTGCCGCGGCCTCGGCCGATGCGACCAATTTCTCCCGCGGCTCCGGCAGCCACGCCGCCAGCACCTGCTTGGCCAGATGTTCGGGGACCACCTTCGGCAGGCCGGGGTAGAGCGCGCCGGGCACCGGGGTAAACGGTTCGGGCAACGGGCGCGCAATCGCCTCAGCGTATGAGGCCAATTTGCCGAACGCCAGCCCGCACGCCCGCAGATCGGTATGCACGGCCAAGCCGCAGCCGGCGGCGGCGTTGCGCCCGAACTCGGACGGCAGCGTGTAGGTCCAGGCGGTCATCGGCTTGCCGCACCGCGCCACCGTGGCCTTCACCCGCTCGGCGTCCAGCGAGGCGCGGGTGGTCGACGCCAGCGAGCTGACAATCACCAGCATGTCGATCTCGTCGCTGTCGGCGAGGTGCTCCATCACCGTCATCATCGCCGGGCCAGTGTTCGTGCCCTGCGCCGTCACATCGACCGGATTGCCGGAGGCGCCGTAGGACGGCATCAACGGTCTCAACGAAGCCTGGGTTTCGTCGGAAAGCCTTGGGACCAATAGCCCGTGCGCCGACATCGTATCCGCCATCCAGGCGCCGCCGCCGCCGGACACCGTGACCACGCCCACGCGCCGGCCCTTGGGGAGCGGGCACGTCACCATCACCCCCGCGATGGCCACGGCTTCGTCGGGGTCTTCCGCCTCGATCACGCCGTAGCGGTCGAATATGGCGCGATAGGCGGTGGTGGAGCCGGACAGCGACGCCGTGTGCGACGCGGTGGCGCGCCCGCCGGCGTCCGATTTGCCCACCTTGATGGCGATTACCGGCTTGCCCAGGCGGCGGGCTTTTTCCAGCGCGGCGACGAAGGCGGGGCCGTTGCGCACGGCCTCGCAGAACAGCATGACGGCATGGGTGTGTGGGTCCTCGATCATGTAGTCGAGGAAATCCGCCATCCCCAGATCGGCTTCGTTGCCCGTTGAAATAACATAGCTGAACGCAAGGCCCGCCGCTTTGCCGCGGTTAAAGAGAGAAAAACCGATGCCGCCGGATTGGGCGATTACCCCGATGCGCTTGTCCGAGACGTAAACTGCGTGGGGGTCTTCCTGCGTTTCGACCGTCGGGCTGAAGGTCGTGGCGACTTTCCCCATAGTGTTGAAATAACCCTCGCAGTTCGGGCCGCAGGCGCGGATGCCGTATTTCCGGGTGACCGCGATCAGCTCGTCCTGCATAAAGCCGGCCGCTCCGCCTTCCTCGGCGAAACCCGAGGAAATAATCAGGGTGTTTTTGACCCCGGCCTTGGCGCATTCCTCAACCGCCGCGGCCACGCTGGCGGCGGGGATGGCGATCAGCGCGAGGTCGATGGGCGTTCCGACCGCGCCAATGGACGGGAAGCATTTCAGTCCGGCAATCTCCTGGTAGCTCGGGTTGATCGGCAGAATGCGACCCGGGAAATCGTTCTCCCGCAGTTGGTGCAGCAGCCGCCCGCGAATGCGGTGCAGATCGGGAGAGGCGCCGAGCACCGCGATTGATTCGGGCCAGAAGAAGCTGTGCAGGGGGTGGGTGGTCATGGACGGGCCTCCGCGTTTTCAGTTGCGGGGAGACTATCGCGGGGGGACAGGGGAGGGAAATGCGGGGCGCCCTGGACGCCCTGCTGACGCATCTCCTGAAGTGGCAATACCAGCCGGATCGCCGGGGCAGGAGCTGGCGAGCTACTATCGAACATCGGCGCGTTCGACTGGAACGCCATTTGGGCGCGAATCCCAGCTTGAAATCGCAGTTAGATGACGCGATTCAGGAGGCCTATTCGGATGCGCGTTACGATGCGGCAAAGGAAGCCGACATCGACCCCGACACCTTCCCAGCCGACTGTCCCTTCGCCTTCGACCAAATAATGGACGAAGGTTTCTGGCCGGACTGACGGTTACCTCAATCCCGCCAGGAATCCGCCCATCGCCGCGTTGAACGCGGCGGGCTGGTGCAGGTTGGACGCATGCCCCGCATCCGGGATCACCACTTTCTGGGCGCCCGGGATCTTCCCCGCGATGTAGTCCATCGCCACCAGGAACGGGGTGTCGTTGGCGCCGACCAGCACCAGCGTCGGCACCGCGATCCCCGGCAAACTATTGATCACCCCGGCGTTCTCCTGCGCCAGCATGCCGCGCGCCGCTCGGGCCAACCCCAGCGCGCTGCGGTGTTGGCTCATGCGGACCTCGTCGCTGCCGCCGAGCGCGGCGAAGCCCTGGGATTCCAGGTCGTCGCCGCGTTGGCGGGCACGCTGGTTCCAGGCGTCACGGGCCTCATTTTTTTTGAAGCCAGGGCCGGTGTCGAACAGCATTAAGGCGCGGCACATGGAGGGGTGCCGCAGGTGGAAGGCCATGGTCATGTAGCCTCCCAGGGACAGGCCGCCGATGACGGCGCTGGTTTCACCGCACGCGTCCAGGATGGAATTCATGTCGGCGACGGTCTCGGCTTCCGAGAACGCGGACTGGTCCGGCGTGTCGCTTTGCCCATGGCCGCGCATGTCCCACACGATGAGCTTGTAGCGGTCCTTAAACGCGGCGACCTGGCCGTCCCACATACGACACGTCGCGCTGTAGCCGTGGCTCAGCAGAATGGTCGGGCCTTCGCCGTGGACCTCGTAATGAATGCCGACCCCATTCCGGTGTAGCGTGGCCATCGCACTTTCCCCCGTTGCGTGTTCCCCATAAGGTGCCACGAAGCGAGGAACCGCGAAAGCACAGGAACACCCCCATGTCGAATCCGACCTACGAACACATCGCCGTCAGCGAAGCCGGCAACATCGGCACCATTGAGGTCCGCCGCGGCCCCAACAATTTCATCGACACCGACATGGTGGGCGAAATCGCCGACGCCCTGGAAGCTTGGGACCAAGACGCGAATATCCGCGCGATCGTGCTGTGCGCCGAGGGCAAACACTTCTGCGCCGGCGCTGATTTCGGCAGCCGCGGGGCCGACGGGGTTGCGAAGGCAACCAAGCGCGGCCGGCATTTGTATAAGGAAGCGCAGCGCCTCTGGCGTACCAGCAAGCCCATCGTGGCGGCGGTGCAGGGCGCGGCGGTTGGCGCCGGGGTCGGCTTGGCGGTGGCGGCGGATTTCCGCGTGACCTGCCCCGAAGCGCGTTGGTCCACCAACTTCACCCGCATGAACTACCACCCCGGCTTCGCCCTGACCTGCACCCTCCCGCGCCTGATCGGCGAGCAGAAAGCCGCCATGATGATGTACACCGGCCGTCGCATCTCCGGGGAGGAAGCCCTGGTGATGGGCCTCGCGGACTACTGCGTCCCACAGGACCAAATCCGTGCGAAGGCGACCGAACTGGCGACCGAGATCGCGCAATCCGGACCGCTGGCGATCGTTGCCACCCGCGAAACCCTCCGCCGCCAGCTGGCCGTGGACGTCGCGCGTGCAACCGAACGCGAATATGAGGAACAGGACTGGCTGCGCAATACCGCCGACTTCAAAGAAGGAACCAAGGCGATGGGCGAACGGCGCCTGCCGAACTTCCAGGCAAAATAATTTGCGCGACGGCGAAGAATCTTCGCCGTCGTTAACCCGGTGTTAACCTTTCCTCCGCACGATGGGCCGTCCGTAATTGGAGGCCCGCGTGAGTCAGACCCTAGGCGCATTTCCCCCCTGGCTGCCGCCAGCCCGGCCGTCGTCCCTCGCGCTCCTGCGCCGGCGTATCAAGCTGGTGCTGTGGTGGGCGGTGACGTTTCAGTTGTTTACCCAATTGGGCTTATGGCTGCGGGCGCGGCGGCTGCGGGCGGCGACACCGCCACCTCTCGTCCCGGGGCTGATCGGCACAGTTGGAGCCGATGAAATCCACCTGCCCAGCGCCGGTGCGCCGCTGGTTTCTGTCATTATCCCGACACACGGGCACATCGACTACACACTGCGTTGCCTCGCCTCCATTGCTGCCAGATCGCCAAACGCGGCATTTGAGGTCATCGTGGTCGACGATGCCGGGCCGGCAGACGAAACCGCCACCCTGGCGAAAATCACCGGCATCAGGCTGCTGCGCAATCATGTTAACCTGGGATTCATCGGCGCCTGCAATGCCGCCTCGCGCATGGCGCGCGGACAATATCTGCTGTTCCTGAACAACGACACCCAGGTTTTGCCGGGTTGGCTGGATAGCATGCTCATCCCCTTCCAGACCCGGCCGGATGTGGGCGCCGTCGGCTCGATGCTGTTGTATCCGGACGGGCGCCTGCAGGAGGCCGGGTGCATCGTCTGGTCCGATGGCGCGGGATGGAACTACGGCCGGAACGACGACCCCACGCTCCCCGCCTATAATTACCTGCGGGAGGTCGACTATTGCTCCGGCGCGTCCCTATTGGTGCCGCGTGCCTTGTTCGAGCGGCTCGGCCGCTTCGATATCGGCTACGCGCCGGCGTATTACGAAGATACCGAACTCTGTTTTCGCATGCGCGCCCAGGGCCTGAAAACCATTTATCAGCCGCGGTCCCGTATCGTGCATTTCGAGGGCGTATCGCATGGGCGCGATGTGTCGGCGGGGGTGAAGGCGCATCAGGTCGTTAACAAGAAAACCTTCCTTCGCCGCTGGGGCGATACGCTGACGCGCGACCATTTCACCCACGGCACGCATGTGATGCGCGCGCGCGACCGGGCGTTCGGACGCAAAACGATCTTGGTGGTGGATCATAAAGTGCCGGAGCCGGATCGCGACGCCGGCTCCCGCGCCATACTATGCTGCCTGCTCG
Organism: Acetobacteraceae bacterium; assembly: GCA_025352375.1. Classification (GTDB taxonomy): domain Bacteria; phylum Pseudomonadota; class Alphaproteobacteria; order Acetobacterales; family Acetobacteraceae; genus Rhodopila. The sequence continues at coordinate 5,648 of JANXTL010000110.1, forward strand.
CGCTACAGGAGGCCGGGTTGGTCGTGAAGTTCTGGCCGCACAACATGCTCTACGTTCAGGGCTATACCGAAGCGCTACAGGATATGGGCATCGAGGTCTTCCACGGGCAGGCCGCGGGGTCTTTCGACATCTGGTTAAACAAGAACGGCGCGGACCTGGATTACGTGCTGCTCAGCCGTCCCGCTGTCGCGGAATCCTGCTTGCCCGCAGTGCGCCGACACAGCGCGGCACGCACGATCTATTACGGCCACGACCTGCATTTCCGCCGCCTTGGCAGCGACGCCGCGGCAATGGTGGCCCGGGAACGGGAGATTTGGCGACACACGGATGTGTCGCTGTATTTGTCGGATGAAGAAGCTGGTATCGCCTTGGAACTCGAGCCCTTCGCGAACATTCAAGCCGTGCAGCCCTACGCCTTCGACCGCTTCGCTCGGCCGCGCCGCGCGCCGGCTGGGCAGGAGATCCTGTTCGTCGCCGGTTTCGGCCATCCGCCGAACGCGGACGCGGCTTGCTGGTTTGTCGGCACCATTTTGCCGTTGATCCGGTCCGAAATGCCCGACGTCCGTTTGACGATCGCCGGATCCCACCCCAGCGCCCGGGTCCGCGGCCTCACCGGCAACGGGGTCGAGGTGACCGGCGCCGTCAGCGAAAGCGAGCTCGCCGCGCTTTACGCCCGAGCACGGGCGGCGGTGGTGCCATTGCGGGTTGGGGCGGGGGTGAAGCTGAAGGTCGTCGAGGCTCTGGCCGAGGGCACCCCCCTGGTGACGACCCCGATCGGCGCGCAGGGCCTGCCGGGGTTGGATCAGGTGGCGTTCATCGAGCACGACGCGCCGAGGTTCGCCGCGGCGGTCTGCATTCTGCTGACCGACGACGCGGTGTGGGACTCGCACTCCGCGGCGGGGATCGAGTATGCGTCCGCCCGCTTCAGGCCGGCCCAGCTTCGGGATTCGTTGCTGGCAGCCGCCGGGATCGCAGCACCGGAGCCTCTGGCCAAAGCGGCGTAGGCGTGGCTGGATGGGACCAACAGCCGAGGGAACCCATCCATGGAACGTAGGCCCTTCCACCATCCGCGCGTGCGGCCCGACTGGCTGTCGAGTTTGCGGGAGGATATCCTCGACCCCGCCCAGCCGATCATCGACCCGCACCATCACCTTTGGCGTGCGCGGCCGGACCAGTACCTGCTGGAGGATCTGGTCGCCGACGTCCGCACCGGCCATAACGTGCTGTCGACGGTGTTTATCCAGTGCCGCTCCGAATACCGCAAGGACGGGCCCGAGGCATTGCGCCCGGTCGGCGAGACCGTATTCGTCGCAGCCATGGCGGCCGAGAGCGAAACCGGCAAGTACGGCGCTTTCAGAGCGTGCCCGGGGATTATCGGCCATGCCGAGTGCTTGTTGGGTGACGGTGTGGGCGCGACCCTGGAAGCGCATATCGAAGCTGGCGGCGGCCGGTTCAAAGGCATTCGCGACAGCGGCACCTACGACGCGGGGATCGAGCCGACCGCTCCCCCCGGTGCGCCGGAGGGCCTGTATCGCGACGCTACGTTCCAGCGCGGCGTAAAACGGCTGGAAAAATACGGCCTGACGTTCGAGGCCTGGCTGTACCACCCGCAGCACGGCGATCTGCTGGACCTGTTGAGGACCTGCTCCACCCAAAAGATCGTGCTGAACCACCTCGGCGGGCCGCTCGGCGTCGGCCCCTATGAGGGCAAGCGCGCTGAAGTATTCGTGCAGTGGTCTGCCAGCATGCGCGAACTGGCCAAGGCGCCGAACCTGTACATCAAGCTAGGCGGGTTGGGGATGAACGTGAACGGCTTCGGCTACCACCGTCAGCCGTTGCCCCCCGGCTCTGGCGAGATGGCGAAGGCCTGGGGGCCCTATGTCGAAGTCGCGATCGAGGCCTTCGGGGCAGAGCGTTGCATGTTCGAGAGTAATTTCCCGGTGGACAAGGGTATGTGCTCCTACCCTGTGCTTTGGAATGCCTTCAAACGCATCGCCGCCGGGTGCTCGGACGGTGAGAAAGCGGCGTTGTTCCATGAAACGGCGGCACGCTTTTATTCGCTGCCGGCCGTGGCGTAGTGGTATGAAGCCGCACGGGTTAGCAGTTGGTTAGGCCGATAGGGCAGCACTCTTGATTCAGACGATTGGATTTCTGTTATTGGGCGTTATTCTGAGCGGGTGCACATCGCAGCCACCTGCCAACCGAACGTCCTGTTGCGAGGCCCCGGCGCCGGGCACCGTATCCGCTCGCATGGGAGGACAAATTGGCGCAACCGTGAGTGTCTGGGGGCGGTAAACCAATCCCAAAAATATCTCTTATCGTATCGTCACCGCGATATCGTGAAATAGTTTCGCCGGCAACCCACCGCCGAGCACGCTTTTCATTGGGTGGTTGTCGTCGTTGCCGAGCCAGATTCCGATCATGGCGCCTTCGATCCAACCGATGAACCAGGCATCGCGGTAATCGGACGTCGTGCCCGTCTTGCCGGCCACCGCGCGGCCGGGAATGGCAGCAGCCTTCCCGGTCCCCCGGCTCACCACGGCCGTCATCATGCGCGCCATCATGGCGGCAATATCGGGATCGATCGCCTTCGCCGGCGCCGGGTGCGGCGCGGCTTCAATCGCGTATGGCGTAATCCGCCGCCCCCCATTGAAGAATGTGGCGTAGGCGCTGGTCAGCTCCAGCAACCCAACCTCCCCGGTGCCAAGTGCCAACGACGCATCGTTGGGGAGTTTGTCGGCGATACCCAGACGCGCGGCGGTCGCGGCAATGGCCTTGGGTCCGCCGTTCTGCAGCAGAAGCCGCACTGAAACGGTGTTGATCGACTCGGCCAGTGCGTCCTCCAGCGATACTTCGCCCTGAAAGCGGCGCTCGAAGTTGGATGGGCTCCAATTGCCGATCCTCACCGGCTCATCGACGACGGTGTCGTCGGGCCGGGCTCCATGCTCCAGGGCCGCGAGCCACACGAACGGCTTGAAAGCGGAGCCAGGTTGCCGCCGCGACAGCACGGCCCTGTTATACAGGCTGGTGCGGTAATCGCGCCCCCCGACCATGGCCCGAATGGCACCGGTGGCAGGATCCAGAACCACCACCGCCCCTTGCGTCACGCCGGCCACGGCGCCTGGACCGTCCAGCAGTGCGGCGAGTTTAACCTCGGCGGTTTCCTGGATCGTGCGGTCCAGCGTGGTGCGCACGGTCGCGTCGGCGTTGGGGGGGAGCAACGTTGTCGCCTGCTCCGCCACCCAATCGGCGAACCAACCGGGGGAAATGGTGGGGTTCGGCGGCAACGCGATGCTGGCGATCGCCGCCTGCGCCTGCGCCGGGGTGATGGCGCCGGTGTCGGCCATTGCCGCCAGTACCTCCTTGGCGCGGGCAATGGCGCCGGCCGGATTGGTGCGCGGGTTCATACGCGACGGCGCGCGGGGCAGCCCGGCGAGCATCGCGCTCTGCCAGAGATTGTCCTTGCGGGCGGAAACCCCGAAGTACATGCGTGAGGCCGCGTCCACCCCCCAAGCGCCGGAGCCCAGGTAGACGCGGTTCAAGTAGATTTCCAAAATTTCACGCTTGGAGAAGCTGCGCTCCAGCCACAAGGTCAATAGCAGTTCCTGCACCTTGCGGCGCACCGTGCGAGCGTTCGTCAGGAACAGCGTCTTTGCCACCTGCTGCGTCAAGGTGGAGCCGCCCTGCACCACCCGCCCATGGGTGATATTGACGTAAGCGGCGCGCGCCAGGCCGACGGGATCGATGCCGGGGTGCTGCCAGAACCGCCGGTCCTCCACCGCTACCAGCGCGGCGGGCAAGGCTGCGGGCATATCGGGTAATTGCAGCGAGTCGCCCACGACATCGCCGAACGTCGCGAATATCTGCCCCGACCTATCCTGTAATGTCAGGCTCGGGCGCCGCACCGCATCGAGCGCGGATTCCGGCCGCGGCAGATCGCGGGCGAACCAAAGCACCATAACGGTAACCGCGACGGCGCCCCAGACCGCCAACAAGATTCCCCATTTGACGATGGATCGCAGCCAGGACCTGCGCTGGGGCTTGGGCTGGGGCTGGGGCTTGGCCACGCGAGGCGAGCGCTTGGACGGCGGCGGGCGCGAAACCACCGCTGCCGTGCGCTGTGTTGGCGCGCCAACTCGGGGTGGGATTTGGCGGGTGGGAGCGTTGCGAGGCGTGCGGGGCATCGATGGGGTCCAGGAGCCCGGCTTATCGCAAGTCCCAGGATGGCGGTCTACTCCGCCGCTATCGCGAACTCCGTCTCGTGCCGCTTGACCATCTCGTTGTAGTTGTCTCGGTACCGACTGTTGATTTGAAGATGCGCCGCGAGCGCGGCCGCATCCCGTTCGGCCTTTGGTGGGTCGATCGGGTCGAAGTGGCCGTACGCGTCGGTTCCTCGCACCAGCATCGCGCTCATGCGCACCGATGATGTGGTCCGCACCGAGGTCGGGATGTAGTTCAGACCGATCCCAATGCGCCGGTGCGACGCGTTGTTCGGCGACGAACGGTGGATCGCGAGCTCATGGTGCAGGGAGAATTGCCCGGCCTTCAGCTCCATCGCCCGGATGCCGCTTTCATCGATCGGCTCCATGACCTCCTGGCCGGCTCGATTGATGCTGTGCTCAAGCCGCTTGGGCGCGTGATACATTTGGCGGGGCTGCCCCTTGAAGGATACAGCGTCCATGCAGCCCGCTTCATGCGAGGCGTCGCTCAGCGCCACCCAGGCGGTAATCGAGGTTTGCGGCGCCAGCCCGAAATAGGTGCCGTCCTGGTGCCAGGCGGCAAAGGTCGGGGAGTGCGGTTCCTTGATGAAAAACGTGCTGGTCCAGATCAGAATGTCGGGGCCGATAATGTCCTCGACCGCGTCCAGGATGCGGGGATGCAACGCCAGCTTGGCGAACCAGGGCGAGTGCGCGAAGGCGTGCGACCGCCATTTAAGTTCGGCCTGGGCGACGGGGCCCCCGAGGCCGGTCTCGAACCGTTCCAACCCCGCAAGGCTTTCCGCGAGTTCGTCAGGCGCCAGGGCGTCGAACGGATAAAGAAACCCGTCCCGGTTGTAGGCATCGACCTGCGGCTGGGTCAGCATTTTCATGCGCGTATCCTCCTGCTTTGCCGCCATGATGCCGTATCCGAGGACGCGGCGCAAAGCCCGCGCATGGCAGCATTGACCGGAAAATCATGCCGTCGCGGCTTGCCCCAGGAGAATTCCCTGCCAAAATACCGCTCGGAAACGCCCCAGGAGGCCCCATTATGACTCGCCCGATGGCGCGTAATCTGTTGCTGCTCGCGACGTGTCAGGCGTTGGGCCAGGCAGTGAACACAATGATGTTCACGGCCACCGTGCTGTCGATCTCCACCATTCTGCATATCGCCGACTGGGCAACATTGCCGCTGACCTTGCAGCATCTGGGCGTGATGCTGTCGGTGTTCCCCGCGGCATTGCTGATGCAACGCATGGGCCGGCGCTTCGGTTTCCGGATCGGATCCGTGTTCGGGATGATCGGCGCCGCCACCTGCGGGCTGGGCCTCTATTTCGGGCAGTTCCTGGTCATGTGCGCGGGCGGGCTAATCCTGGGCTACGCCGTCGCCAACCTGCAGATGTATCGGTTCGCGGCGGTGGAGCTGGTGGACCTCTCACTCCGCCCCAAAGCCATCGCGTGGGTGACCGCCGGTGGCGTGGTCGCGGCAATCCTTGGCCCGACCCTGGCCCGCGTGACCCACGACCAGATGCAGCCGATGTATATCGCCACCTACGTCGCGATGTTCGCCATGCACGTCGTCATCTTCACCGTCATGAGTTTCATTCGCTTCCCGCCGGTCCCCGCCCCGTCGAAGGCCGATGGGGTTGCCCGCCCGTTGCGCGAAATCGCCGCCCAACCGACCTTCATCGTCGCCGTGCTCGGAGGGATGATGTCGTTCGGCACGATGTCGTTCCTCATGAGCGCCTCGCCCCTCGCGATCGTCGCTTGCGGCCTACCGCAGACCGAGGCCCATTGGGTTATTCTCCTCCATGTCCTCGGCATGTTCGCGCCAGCGTTCTTCACCGGCAATCTCATTACCCGCTTTGGGGTGTTGAACATCATGCTGGTGGGCGCGGCGGTGTTAATCGCCGGAGTCGCGGCGGGGATCGAGGGCATGAGCGAATGGAACTTCCGGATCGCGCTGATGCTCAACGGTGTCGGTTGGAATTTCCTGTTCGTCGGCGCGACCACGCTGGTCACCACGACCTACCGGCCGGCTGAACGCGGTAAAGCGCAGGCGCTGAATGACTTCCTGGTGTTCGCCACGACCGCCATATGCAGCCTCCTGGCCGGACTCCTGCAAAGCCGGCTCGGTTGGCTCCCGCTGAACCTTCTGTCGATCGTGCTGATTTTGACCGCGACCGCGGCCGTTGCGTGGTTGCGTTTCAACCCACGCCGAATGGTTCTGGC
>JANXTL010000113.1 GCA_025352375.1 Acetobacteraceae bacterium
TTGATCAGGACAGCAAGGTTCGGCGTCGGCAGGAGCTCCGTCAGAGCCTGACGTTTTGGGAGTGCAGAAATCTTGGGGTCAATCCGCTGATTTGTAGGCGCTGGCTCTTGAACACAGCGGGCCGTCCACACATGGTATAAAATACAGATTGAACCGCCCCCTCCCCCTGTGGGAGGAGGCCGGGGGAGGGGTCGTGCTTTCGCATGTACTTGCGTCCCCGCATCCTCGCAGCATAGCATCCTACCCATGGGTAGCACCCACGCCGATCAAGGAGCGTTCAAGAACTAACCAAGAAGGAAATCGAGCCATGAGCCGCACCTACAATGTTGTCGACGCCGACGGGCATATCCTCGAGCCAATCAGCCTGTGGCAGGACTACATGGACCCCGCCTTCCGCGACCGAGCGCCAAGGCTGATGAAGGACGAAACCGGCAAGGAGAGGCTGGTGATCGAGGAACAGGTCCTCGGCAGCAAGAAAGGTATGGGTGCGCTGGGTGCGGTGGGTGCGCGCCAAGGCACCGTGGTGGACGACACCATGGAATACGCGAACGGCAAAAAGGGCGGCTTCGACCCTCATGCCCGCATCCCCGACATGGACCTCGACGGCATCGACGCCGCGTTCCTGTATCCCAGCATCGGGTTGTTCTGCGGCGCCATACAGGATCCGCCGCTGGCCGCGGCGGTGGCCCGCGCCTATAATCGCTGGCTGGCGGATTATTGCAAACCCTACCCGGATCGGCTGTTCGGGGTCGCGATGCTGCCGATGCAGTCCGCCGACCTCGCGATCGAGGAAATGAAATTCGCCCGCAAGGAGTTGGGCTTCAAAGGCGCCTTCGTCCGGCCCAATCCCTACAACAACATGATGATCGACCACCCGCACTACGAGAAATTCTGGTCGGTGGCGGAAGACCTGGACATGTCGATCGGCTTCCATGAGGGCGCCGGCGCCGGCATGCCGCAGGTGGGTGTCGACCGGTTCGAGGGAAGGGGCGCCCGCCACATCATCACCCACACCATGGAAATGATGCTGGTCGCCCTGGCCTGCATCTGGGGCGGGGTTTGCGAGCGGCACCCGAAAGCCCGCATCGGCTTCCTGGAATGCGGCGGCGGCTGGATCGCGCCGTGGCTGGACCGCATGAACCGTCACTTCGACGACATCGGCTTCAACGACTCCGGCTTGAAGACGCGCCCGAGCGAGTTGTTCGCGCGCAATTGCTGGATCGCGTTCGAACCGGTGGAGGGGTGCCTCGGCCCGTTGGCCGATTATGTCGGGTCCGACAAGATCCTGTGGGCGACGGACTATCCGCATCCCGACGGGTTCTTCCCCGGCGCGCCGGAGATGGTGCGTGGGCTGCTAAAGGGCGCCTCGGCCGAGACAATGCGCAACGTCATGGCAGTGGGCGCATTAAAGTTCTACGGGATGCAGTAAATCCAGCCAGGGAGATACGGTTATGCTGTCACGTGAAGACAACGAGATCGTCACCCGCGTCGGGCCCGCCACCCCCATGGGCCGCACAATACGGATGTATTGGGTGCCTGCGGTGCTGTCGTCGGAAATCGCCGAACCCGACGGCGCACCCGTGCGGGTGCGCCTGCTGGGGGAAGATCTCGTTGCCTTCCGCGACACGTCGGGAAAAATCGGGCTGCTCGACGAATTCTGCCCGCATCGCCGCGTCTCCCTGTTCTTTGGCCGCAATGAGGAATGCGGGCTGCGCTGCATCTACCACGGCTGGAAGTTCGATACGAACGGCCAATGCCTGGCGATGATGAACGAACCGGAAGAAAACGACTTCAGCGACAAGATCAAGGCAACATCCTACCCAACCGTCGAGCTCGGCGGCATCGTCTGGGCCTATATGGGGCCACCCAGCCAGCAACCCGCACCACCGAATTTCGCCTGGACCCGCGCGCCGGAAACCCATCGCCACGTGACCAAAGTCATTGAAGAATGCAACTGGTTGCAGGCGTTGGAGGGCGGCATCGATACCTCCCACGCGCCGATCCTGCATCGGCTGATCAGTGAATCTTCCACAAGGGGTGGGTTCAAACCGTCTAGCCCCTTCGTGCGCGGCAAGGCGCCGAAGCTGGTCGTGGACCTCACCGACTACGGCTATCAATACGCTGGCGTTCGGCCGTTGGGGGATGACGAGCAGCACGTCCGCACCTACCATTTCATTCTGCCGTTTCACCAAATCCGGCCGTCCCGGACTCCCAGCGGCATTTACGTCGATGCTGGCCACATCTGGGTGCCGATGGATGACGAAACCTGCATGGTCTACAATTGGAACTATAGCCCTGGTGCTCAGGGCCTGACCGAGGAAGACCGGCTGGAAGCCCAACTCGGCAATGGGCCGCTGCATGTCGATCCAAAAACGTTCCGGTCGAAGGCGAACCGGGGCAACAACTATCTCCTGGATCGGGATGTGCAGCGATTGGAGAGTTACTCCGGCATCGACGGCATCAATGCGCAGGATCGAGCGTTGCAGGAAAGCATGGGGCCGATCGTGGATCGGTCGAAGGAACATCTGGGCCCCGCCGACAAGGCGATCATCCAGGCCCGTAAGCTGCTGCGCGACGCGGTGCGGACGGTTGCGGCCGGGGAACGCCCGCCTGGGGCAGGCACCAGCTATTACAACTTGCGGGCCGGGGAAGCGGTGTTGCCGCGCGAGGCGGATTGGCGCAAGGAGGTCGCGCCGGATCTGACGCCAGAGGCGATCCTGGCGACGGTTTGACGAACGGCGTTCCCTCCGTATCATCGTGTGAAATCGGAGGGAACGAACCATGGACTACGATGCGGCCTTCGCGGGGCTGAAGGTGATCGACTTGACAGGCGGGGTGGCCGGCCCGTCCTGCGCCATGATGCTGGCGCAACACGGCGCGGACGTGATCAAGATCGAAACGCCGCACAATGGCGGCGACTGGTCGCGCATCCTGGGCCGCACCTACGGCGACCACTCGGCGTTCTCGTTCTACGGCACGATGGGAAAGCGCGCGTTGGCGCTGGACCTGAAGACCGACAAGGGCAAGGAAGTGCTGTGGCGCCTGATCGACGGCGCGGATGTATTCATGGAGGGCTTCAAACCCGGCACCATCCAGAAATACGGCTTTGGCTATGACGCGGTCAGCGCGAAGAACCCCGGCATTCTGTATTATTCGATCTCCGGCTTCGGGCAGACCGGCCCACTCGCGGCGCGCCCGGCGATGGACCCGGTGTTGCAGGCATTTACGGGTATCGTGACCGAAAATAAGGGTGAGCACGATAACCACCCGCATCGCATCGCTATCTCGCTCATCGACATGTTCAGCGGGTTGCTGGGCTTCCAGGCGATCTCCACGTCGCTTTATGTTCGGCGCGAGCAGGAAGTGAAGCAGGGCCGGTTCATCGAACTCAGCCTGATGCACGGCGGCGCGATGCTGTCGGTTATCCGTCTGATCGCCAACTACCTGGAGCACGGCGCGGCGCAGCGCACGTCCATGCCGAACGGGGTGTTCAACACCTCGAACGGCCAGATCAACATCACCATGGTGCGGCCTGGGGACTGGAAACCGTTCTGTCAATCTATCGACCGGATGGACCTGTACGACAACCCCCGGTATTCCACCCACAAGGCCCGCGGCGATAACCTGGATGAATTGCTGGACATCGTCCGCCCTGTTATCAAATCTCGCACCACCGAATGGCTGAGTGAGCGCCTCACCGAACGCGGCATCATGAACGGCCGCGTGAACAGCTACCAGGAATTCCTTAAGGAAGAACAGGTCGCCGCGACGGGGATCATGGCGTGGCTGGCACAGCCGGGCATCGCCGAACTGGTGCCGATGCCGAATATTCCTGGCCTGCCGCCGCTGGTAAGCGGATCGAAGCGCGCCCATGCGCCTCGGGTCGGCGAGCACTCCCGCGATGTGCTGGCGGAGCACGGGTATAGCGCGGCTGAGATCGACGCGATGGTCGCGGGCAAGATCGTGGGGGTGCCGAGCTAGTCTCAGCCAAGGAATACCGCAGCATAAAACTCTTTGCATTCTCTCCGCCAGACTGCGCATGCTCCGGGTCGGAGAAGACGCGCGGACGGTTCCGGCCGGCGGTTTCTGGCATCCGGCCCCGGATCGCGCGCCCCCAAACCAACGGAGTGTGCGCCATGACAGTCGCGGCTATTTTGAAGCACAAAGGCAGCCAGGTGACCACGATCGGCCCGTCCATGTCTGTCGGTGAGGTCATCAAAATTCTGTCCGAACACCACATCGGCTCCGTCCTCATCGTCGATGACACCACCAATCTGCTCGGCATTGTCAGCGAGCGCGACGTTGTCCGCTGCCTCGCCGCCAACGGTGCGGGTGGGCTGGAGATGACGGCTGGGCAAGTCATGACCAAGGCTTTGCAATGCGCCCATCCCGGCACCACTGTAAGCGAGGCGATGGCGCTCATGACCGAAGGCCGGTTCCGCCATCTTCCCGTGGTCGACCACGGCGACCTGGTCGGTCTGGTCAGCATCGGCGACGTGGTGAAATCCATTATCACCCAACGTGAACACGAGGTTGAAAGCCTGGTAGCCTACGTCGCCGGCAGCGGTTAACCTCCCTTCCCGTTGCAACGGGAGGTCCATGATCGAAGACCTTCGCGGCCAAGCCGAGGCGATGCTGGCGGGGATCGCCGCACCGAGGCCGACACCGTCCAGGGGATGGCCTTCGCCGGCGCAAGTCACCCAAATCCAGATCGTGATCGATCTCCCGTAAAGGACCCGCGCCATGCCCCAGGCCTATATCGTCGACGCCATCCGCACGCCCACCGGACGTCGCCGCGGCGGGCTGGCACAAGTGCATCCCGCCGATCTCGGGGGGCACGTGCTGCGTCACATCGTCGCCCGCAACGCTATCCCGGCCGACGAGTACGACGACGTGGTCTTCGGCGCCATCGACACCGTCGGCCCGCTGTCCTTCAACATCGCCCGTACTTGTTGGCTGGCCGCGGGCCTGCCGCTCACGGTCCCAGGGGTGACGATCGACCGCATGTGCGGCTCGTCCCAACAGGCCATCCATTTCGCCGCGCAAGCAGTCATGAGCGGCACGCAGGACGTGGTGATCGCGGGCGGTGTCCAGACCATGAGCCAGATCCCCATCGGCTACGCCTTTACCGCCGCCGAACCGCTCGGCCTGGGCGACCCCTTCTCCACCAGCGAGGGCTGGGTGGCGCGCTTCGGCACGCAGGAGGTTTCGCAGTTCCGCGGCGCCTCCATGATCGCCGAGAAATGGGGTTTTTCCAGGCAGGCGATGGAGGTCTTCGCCCTCGAAAGCAACAATCGCGCGCTCAAGGCGCAGGCCGAGGGGCGCTTCGATCGGGAAATCGTGCCGCTGAATGGAGTAACGAAGGACGAAACCCCGCGTGCCTCCTCGCTGGAGAAAATGGCCGAACTCAAGCCGCTGCCCGGCTTCCCGCTGCTGACCGCCGCTGTGTCGAGCCAGACCTGCGACGCCGCCGCCGCCGTGCTGATCGTGTCGGAGGTTGCGTTGAAGCGCTACAACCTCAAGCCTCGCGCCCGCATCCATCACATGAGCGTAATGGGCGACGATCCCATCGTCATGCTGACCGCGCCCATCCCCGCGACGAAGCGCGCCATGCAGCGCACCGGCATGAAGTGGGAAGACCTCGATATCGTGGAATGCAACGAAGCCTTCGCTTCGGTCCCCATGGCGCTGCTGGCCGAAACGCCTATCCCGCATGAACGCCTGAACCCCAACGGCGGCGGCATCTCGTTGGGCCACCCGATCGGGGCCACCGGCGCCCGCATCATGACCACCATGCTGCACGAGCTCGAACGCACCGGCGGCCGCTACGGACTGCAAACCATGTGCGAGGGCGGCGGGACGGCGAACGTCACCATCATCGAACGACTCTAAAAACGTGATATGGTCCGGTAGTACCCTGGTTGGAGGCCCGCATGAAGCGCCAATATCTGATCGCGGTTTTCCTGGCGGGACTTGCCACTCCGGCATGGGCCACCGATCTGACCCTCAAACGGGTCATGCTGTCCTCGGGTGGCATCGGCTATTTCGAATATGCCGCCGACGTCGACGGTAACGACGCGCTCGGCCTCGACGTGCCGCTGGATAAGGTCGATGACGTCCTGAAATCGTTGGTCGTGTTCGATAAATCGGGCGCCGTCGCCGGCGTGGAATTACCCGGCCGGGACAACACCGTCGCCGCGTTCGGTGACCTGCCGTTTGGGCCCGAGGCGCTGAAATCGCCCGTCGAAATCCTGAATGCACTGCGCGGAACCCAAGTGACCGTTCAGGGGCCCCGCCCCATGACCGGGCGCATTTTGCAAATCGAATCCGCGACCGAGACAACCGACAAGACCGTCGTCCAGCGCAACCGCGTCACCTTGCTGACAGCCGATGGCCTGCGCCAGTTCGTGCTGGAGGATGCCGATGCGGTCCAGGTCGCCGATCCCATCCTGCGCAGCCGCATCGAACGAGCCCTGGAGGCCTTACGGCGCGAAGCCGGCCTCACAACCCGCCATTTGACCATTCGCGTCAAAGGCGAGGGCAAACGGACGATCAACGTCGGATACGTCGCCGGCGCGCCGCTCTGGAAGGCAACCTACCGCCTGATGCTGCCGGATGCGGCATCGCCCAAGGCCCGCCTGCAGGGGTGGGCGACACTCGAGAACCAGTCCGGAGCCGATTGGAAGGGCGTCGCGCTGACGCTGCAATATGGTAATCCCGTCACATTCCGGCAGGCGCTATACAGATCCTATTTCGTGCAACGCCCGGAAGTGCCGGTGGAGATCCTCGGTCACGTGCTGCCGGACGTAGACACAAGGGCTCGGCCACAGGAACCGTCAGCGGACGAAGCCACGGCGGCGGGTCTGCGTCGGGACATGCCCGCGGGATTCGTTGCGAGCCCTCGCTCGGCGCCCAGCCCGGTTCCCGTTGCCAAACCCGCGCCGCCGACACCGCCCATGGCTCCGCCTGCCGAGATGGCGAATGCCGACGAAAGCGCTGAGGAGACAATTTTCACCCTCGCACAACCCGTCGATCTCACCGCCGGCCATTCGGCGAACCTGCCGATCGTCGACCGGGAGATCCCGGCGGAGCGGATCGGATTGGCCCAGTACCTCCACTCGCATCCCCTGTCCGCCATCCGTATCCATAACGATGCCGGCCAGAGCCTGCCCGCCGGGGTCCTGACCCTGTATGAGGCCCGAACGTCGATCAGCTTCGCTGGCGATGCACGGCTCGGCGGATTGCCGGCCGGTGAGACGCGGCTGCTTTCTTTTGCACAGGATCTGCGCACGACCGTCGATTCCAAGCTGTTGTCCCAGCCCAATCTGGTCTCGGCATTCAGCGTGGCCGACGGCATTCTCAACTACGTTCTGCGGACGCGACAGGTTGTTCGCATCTCGGCGACCGCCCCGGCGAACGAGCCGCGCGATCTGTTGCTCGAGTTACCGAAAGGCAGCGGCGATCAAACCCTGACCGTCGTGGAAGGGAAAGCAAAGCCGACGGAGTCCACCGCGGGGGCCTGGCGTCTGGCGGTGACCTTGAAGGCGGGGGAAACCCAGATCGTTACCGTGCATATCGATCAGCCGTTGCGTTACTCGACCGCCCTTCTGACCGGCGACGATAATACGTTACAGCTCATTATCGGCAACGATAGCCTGAACGCGGCCGGGCGCACCGCCCTGCGTCATGTGATCGATCTGCGGCGCGACGAAGCCCGCAAGCGGGCGGAGGTCGAGGTGTTGCGAAAGACATTGACCGACGTGCAGGCCGACGAAAGCCGCATCCGCAGTAATCTGGCCGCCGTTAGCGCCAGCGACGCCCTGCGCACGCGGCTGATGCGGGCACTCGATGCCGATGAAACAAAGATCGAGCAACTGGGGAATTCGATCGCCGAGGCGACGGCGGCTGCTGACAAAGCGCACCGGACGCTCGTGGACGCCATCGCCGCACTGCATATCTGACAGGAGCAATCAATCTCGTGCCGATGATCGGTCTGTTGAACGGTGCCGGCGCCGACGTGATTTCGATGGATAATCGGCGTGCGCAAAAATCCTCATGGCACCGAAGCTCTAACTTCCCAGATTGACGACCACCACGCGGCGGTTGCGGGCTTCGGGGGTTTGTGTCGGTGTCTTTACCAACTGCCCGTCCTCACCCAAGCCGACAGCTTCGAGTTTGCCGGGATCGACATGAAACGCGGAGGCAAGGTACTTCGCGACCGCTTTAGCCCGAGCATCCGACAGTGCTTTGTTGCTGGCAGGGGATCCGACGGTGTCGGTATGACCCTCGATCCGGAACTTACCGCCGGCCAAGCGGGGGTCGGTCAGTGCCTTTCCCAACTCGTCGAGCGTTTTCACGGCGGCTGGCGTCAGTTCGGCCGAACCGGTGGCGAACAGAACGCCCAGGCTGGCGGATGGCAGTGCCGTCGTCGGTGCCGCGGGGGGTGTTGCCGTCGGTGCCGCGCCGGGTGTTGCCGCCGGGGCCGCCGCGGGCCCCGTGGGGTTGGAAATGTGAATGCCGCGGGTCGTTCCCAACCCCGCTGTCGGCGTCAAGGAACGCACGAGCTGCTCGGCGCTTGGATTGGATTGCGCCCATGCAAGTCCGGAAACGGACCCAAGGATCACGGCGCCGATAAGGGCGGTGGCCGACAAAAGCACGAGTCGCATGGAGTATCTCCCACTAGGCGTTCAAACTATAATAGCATAGGTCGGCGTTCGTATAGCGGTGCTCGCGGTGTTGTGTACCCTAAGCCAGACGAGCCGCAACCAGCTGCTTGCTCCGATCTGCGAAATTCGCGGACATATCCTGCGATGTTGTTGGTCTGGCTGGTTACAAGTCCGCGTTTATTCACCAAGGGAGGCGCGAGCGCTGCCAAGCGAAGTCTGCTCAGCCTCGGGCAGCCAGTGCCACACCGGTCAGTGTCATGGCCAAGGCAATGAGTTGCCGCGGCCCCAATGCTTCGCCTAATAGCAGCGTGGAACCGATCACGCCCACCATCGGGGATACCAGAACGGTTGTCGCGGCGGTGGACGCCGGCACCAGCTTCAGCGCCCGAAACCAGGCGAGATAAGCGACCGACAGCGGCAAGGACGAAATATAGGCGATCGAAGCCCAGCCGCCATGAGTGACGCCGCCCCAGACCGGATGTTCCCATTGCGCCAACACCAGAACGGGGATGGTGCCGATGGAGCCTTGCCAGGCGACGCTGGCGGCAGGCGGCATGCGCAGCGGGTGCTTTTTTGCCACGACCGTGCCCAGCCCGAACAGCCATGCCGCCGCGAACCCCATTGCCGCGCCCGGCAGCTTGTCCCAACTGGCATCCACCGATCCGACACCAACCATCAGCGCCACCCCACCGCAGCCCAGCAGGATGGCGGCGATACGGGGCGGCGTCAGGCGTTCCCCCAGCATCGGCCATGCCAGGATCGAGGCCCAGATCGGCAGCGTGTAGGTGATCGTCACGGCTTCGGATGCGCTGAGGGTGACCAGCGCCGCGGTCGTCAGCACGACGAACAACCCGTAGTTCAACATCGCGAAGACCAGCAACCAGAGCCATTGATCGCGCGGCGGCAGCAATTTTTCGCCCCGCCCGGCCGCGAGCGCGAAGGCGAATAGGCTGCCCGCGACGCCGCAAACCGTCCGCATGCTAAACGGCGGCAGCATCGTCAGCAAAAATTTAGACTGCGGCCAGGTAAGGCCCCAGGTGCAGGCGGTGAACAGCACAAGGCAGAGGCCCTCGGCGCGAGACCCAATGAATCGCGCCTTGCCCAAAGGGTTAGCGGACACGGGGATCAGCGGACGTAGACGCGCACCTGAACCGCCGTTACCGCGGCCTCTGAGCGAACCCCGAGGTGGACACGGGCGGCCGGCACCCGCTCGGCCATGATCGTGCGCATGACCTCGATCGCTGGCGGCGGCGCGCCGGCATCGAGCGACGGCGTCACCGCCACCACGTCGAATTGCACCGCGCCGTCGCGAGCCAGCGCCGCTCGAACCGCCAGGCGAAGCAGCTCTTTGTAGTTGGGGGCGGTGGAGGTGAAGTCGATCGTCACTAGCGGCGTGCGCGGGTCGTATTTCGCCGGTGCCACCGGGATTAACGGGATCGGCTCCGCCTCAGGCGACGGGGCAAAGGTTGTTTGATCGATAAGGGTGCAGCCCGCCAAAAACAGGCCTGCTAAAAACGGCGCGAATTTCACTGTCTGTACTCCGGAGCGGTCGCGTCGAGTTGGCGCTTGATACTGGCCAGATGCAGGGCAGGGGAGTCCCGCCCGCCTGCACGCCGCATCTGTTCCGCGGCGCGTTCGGCGAGTTCTTTCGGAATCGGCCGCACCGGCCGGCCCGAGGCACCCGCCAAACGCTGCACCTCCGCCGCCCGTTCCAGGTAATAAAGGTCGTCCCAGGCCTTGGCGATCGTCGGGCCGCAGACCATCGCACCGTGGTGGCGCATGAACAGGATGTCGGCATCGCCGATCGCCGAGGCGATGCGGTCGCCCTCAGTCTCATCCAGTGCCAGCCCGCCGTACTCCTCGTCCACCGCGATGCGGCCGTAGAATTTTAGCGACGACTGGCCGGCGAACAACAGCGGCGGGCCTTCCAACATTGTTAGCGCCGTCGCGTTCGGCATATGGGTGTGGAACGCGGCCCTCGCCCGAGGCACCCGCATGTGCAGGCGGGCGTGAATATAAAATGCTGTATCTTCCGGCACCCCGTCGCCGGCGATCACCCGCCGGTTGAAGTCGCAGATGAGTAGGCGGGAGGCGGTGATCTCCCCGAACGACCAGCCGTCGGGGTTGACGAGAAAAAGATCGTCGCGGCCGGGCACCATGAAGGACAGGTGATTGCACACCCCCTCATGCAGCCCCATCGCGGCGGCGGTGCGGAAACAGGCAGCGAGGTCGACTCGGGCCTGCCACACCTCGGGGCGGTCCAGATCGTTGTGACGGGAGGTGTTCATGCGACGCAGGCTTGCAGGAAGTGGGCGGACGGGCAAGATGCAGCGGCAATCTTCATCGGAGTTTCCCCCATGACCGCCTCGCAAACCAACCAACGCATCGACGCGAAGCGCCTGTGGGACACCCTAATGGGCTATGCCGAGATCGGCGCCACCGCGAAAGGCGGCGTCCGGCGCCTGGCGCTATCGGACGTGGACAAGCGCGGCCGCGACCGATTTCGCGCCGATTGCGAGGCGCTTGGCCTGACCGTCCGCGTCGACGCCATCGGCAACATGTTCGCCCGCCGGCCCGGCCGCGATTCCTCGCGTTTGCCGGTGCTGTTCGGCTCGCACCTCGACAGCCAGCCCTCCGGCGGCAAATTCGACGGGGCGCTGGGCGTGCTGGCCGGGCTGGAGGTGATGCGCAGCCTGAACGACCTCGCCATCGTGACCGAAGCGCCGCTGGAGCTGATCAATTGGACCGATGAAGAAGGCGCCCGCTTCGGCCGCAGCCTCGCGGGTTCCGGCGTGTGGACCGGCGATTACCCGGAAGAGCAGATTCTGGCGTTGAAGGATGTGGACGGCCGCTCGGTGGGCGAAAGCCTGGACGCCATCGGCTACCGAGGCCCCGAACCCGCCCGCCGCTTTCCCGCCGACGCCTATTTCGAGCTCCACATCGAGCAAGGCCCGATCCTGGAGCGCGAGAACAAGACAATTGGCATCGTGACCGGCGCCCAGTCGCAGATCTGGTACGATGCCGTGACCACCGGCCAGGACAGTCACGCCGGCACCACCCCCCCCTCGACCCGCAAGGATGCCCTGGTGTGCGCCGCCCGCATCATCGATCTGGTCGACCGCATGATGCGCGCCCGCGGCGAGGATGGGCGCGGCACCGTCGGACAGGTCCTGGTATCCCCCAACAGCCGCAACGTGATCCCCGGCGAGGTGCGTTTCTCCGTCGAATTCCGCCACCCCGACAGCGCAGAAGTGGACCGGCTGGAGGCCCAATTCCCCCGTGAGGCCGGGTTCATCGCCAGGGATTGCGGGGTCGATCTGCAACTGACCACGCTATTCAAATACGCCGCCCAGCCCTTCGATCCCAGTTGCGTCGAGCTGGTGCGCCAGGGCGCGGCGAGGCTTGGTTACCCGACCCGCGACATCGTTTCCGGCGCCGGCCATGACGCGGTTTACGTTGCCCGCCACATCCCCACGGCGATGATCTTCACCCCCTGCAAGGACGGGCTATCGCACAACGAAGCCGAGAGCATCGAACCGTCCGAGGCCGAAGCCGGCTGCCAGGTGTTGTTCGAAGCCGTCGTCGCTCGGGCCAATCGAACGATCTGAAACCGGGGGATCACCCGAACGTGTGTGAAGCCAGAATTTCCACTGGCCGAAACCGCACCAAATCGATCCCGGCCAGCGCCCCTTCGACCGGGCGCCACAGCGGCAAAATCGCCGCCAGCGCGGCTTCGGGGTATCGGAGCGGCCCGGACAGGGTGACCTGCGGGACCCAGCGCCCTGGCCGATAATGTGGGTGCACCGACAGATCGGGAAGCGCCGCCGTCAGCGCGACCTGGCGGTCGAGCAAGGCGGCGGTGACCACTGGAATCGCGAACAGGATGGCGGGCGGGCCGGGAAACACGCCCAACCCCGAGAGTCCCACCGGTAACGACTGCCATTCGTCGCCGAAGCGGCTCATCGTGAATCGCAGCTGATCCACTTGCGTCTCTTCGGGGTAGATCGCCAGGGTGACATGGGCGGTGTAGCCGAGCGCCTTTCGGTCGCCGTCGATGCCGGTGCTTGCCAGTGGGTCCCACAGGCGTGCGACGGCCAGGGCAGTATCGGGATCGAAGCGGAGCGTGATGGCCCGCGGTATGGCTGAATTTTAGGCTTTTCTGTGTTCGGCCGACAGATGCCACCAGAAAATATGCATTATTATCATTCATATGGATTAACAATAGCCATATATGCCTGTTTTTTTATCGTTAACGCCTGAGAACGCGGCCCAAACATCCGCCATTCGCCTCGCCCAGAGTTGGCACGTCTTTTGCTGCATATGCGAACAGGGGACGACGATCCCCTGGGCGCGGCGCAACCGTGGGCCGCGATTCTTCCTGTCGGGGCTCCTGTGCTCCCTCTCTTCAACCGGCGGGTCAACGGCGCTCCGCCTGCATCGGGATATCATCATGCACAAGAGTTTCTTGAAATCGGGGCATCTGCCGACCCTGTTCTCCGCGTTCCTGTATTTCGACCTTAGCTTCATGGCGTGGGTCCTGCTTGGGCCGCTGGGCGTCTCCATCTCCAAAGAATTGCACCTCGACCCCGCCCATAAGGGCCTGATGGTCGCGACCCCCGTGCTGGCCGGCGCGGTGTTGCGGGTTCTGATCGGCATGCTGGTCGATCGCTACAAGCCCAAGCGGGTCGGCATCGGCGCCCAGATCGTGGTGATCGCCGGCCTGATCGCCGCCTGGGCGATCGGCATCGAAACCTTCACCGCCACCCTCATGGTCGGCTGCGTGCTCGGTCTCGCCGGCGCATCCTTCGCCGTCGCGCTGCCGATGGCCTCGTCCTGGTATCCGCCGGAGCATCAGGGCACCGCGCTGGGCCTCGCCGGTGCGGGTAACTCCGGGACCGTGCTGGCGGCCTTGTTCGCCCCGGGTCTGGCACTGGCGTTCGGCTGGCAGAACGTGATCGGCCTCGCCGCCATCCCGCTGTCAGTTGCTTTGCTGGTGTTTATCTTGTTCGCCAAGGACAGCCCGCAGCCGGCGCCGCGGAAATCGCTGGCGGCTTATATGAACCTGCTGAAGGTCGCCGACGCCTGGTGGTTCATGTTCTTCTACAGCGTCACCTTCGGCGGCTTCGTTGGTCTTGCGTCCTCGCTGACCATCTACTTCAACGACCAGTACGGCGTCAGCCCGGTGACCGCGGGATACTGCACCGCCGCGGTGGTGTTCGTGGGTTCGATGGTGCGGCCGTTGGGCGGCATGGTCGCCGACCGGGTTGGCGGCGTGCGGGCATTGACCGTTCTGTATGCGGTCGCCGCCTGCGCCTTCGCGATCATTGGCACGGGCATTTCCTCCATCTATCTGGTGATGCCGGTGTTCCTAATCGGCATGCTCTGCCTCGGCATGGGCAACGGTTCGGTGTTCCAGCTGGTGCCGCAGCGTTTCAGCCGGGAGATCGGTGTCATGACCGGCCTCGTCGGCATGACCGGCGGCTTGGGCGGGTTCTACCTGGCATCCAGCCTGGGTTACTCCAAACAGCTCACGGGCAGCTACGGGCCGGGCTTCCTGATCTTCGCCGGCCTGGCTGGTGTGGCTTTGGTGTGCATCACGATGGTCCGCAACCGGTGGCGCACGACCTGGACGGCCCTCTACGGCGCAGCCCGCGTTTAACCGCCAAAGGGGTTCGGACCGATGAATATGATCGCACCCATCCGCCGGCGCTTGGTCCTTGTCGGCAACGGCATGGCCGGGGTCCGGACCCTGGAGGAAATTCTGCGCCGCACACCGCATGCGTTCAGCATGACGGTGTTCGGGGCGGAGCCGTTCGGAAACTACGACAGGATCATGCTCTCTCCCGTTTTGGCGGGGGAGAAGCGGTTCGAAGACATCGTGACGCACGGCCGGGATTGGTACGAGCAAAATGGCATCGAACTGATCGCCGGGGAACCGGTCGTGAGAATCGACAGGGGCGCTCACATCGTTACGGGATTAAACGGAACACCGCGTCCCTACGATATTTTGGTGATCGCCACGGGATCCAACCCGGTGATTATTCCGGTTCCAGGGCATAAGCTGCCGGGGGTGATCGCGTTCCGCGATATCGCGGACGTGGAGACGATGGTGGCGGCGGCGCGCGGCGGGCAAAGCAACGCCGTGGTCATCGGCGGCGGGCTGCTGGGACTCGAGGCGGCCAACGGCCTGTTGCGCAACGGTATGAACACCACCGTTCTGCATCTGATGCCGACTTTGATGGAGCGACAGCTCGATCCGGTATCGGCAACGATGCTGAAATCCGACCTGGAACGCCGCGGCCTGACGGTCATCACCGAGGCGAATACAAAGGCAATCCTCGGGACCGATCGTGTGGAATCGGTGGAACTGGCCGACGGTTCCATCCTGCCCGCCGATCTGGTGGTAATGGCGGTCGGTATTCGCCCCAGCACCGCGCTGGCACAAGAGGCCGGTCTTACCTGCAACCGTGGGATCGTGGTCGACGACGGCATGGCCACGTCCGACCCCGCGATCTACGCGGTCGGCGAGTGCGTCGAACATCGCGGTGCCCTTTTTGGCCTCGTGGCGCCACTATGGGATCAGGCAAAGGTCGCCGCGGATCGTATCGGCCAGGTCGCCGAAACCGACTACGTGCCGGCGATATCGGGCACCCGCCTGAAGGTGACGGGGATCGACATGTTCTCGGCCGGGGATTTCACCGGCGACGACCGCTCCGAGGACATCGTCTTCCGCGACGCCGCCCGCGGCGTGCACAAAAAGCTGGTCCTGCGCGATGAAAAGCTGATTGGCGCAGTGCTGTATGGCGACGCGCAGGATGCCGGCTGGTATTTCGACCTGATCCGCAACAGCACCGATATTTCGGCGTTCCGCGACCTGCTGGTCTTCGGCCCGGCCGCGGCCGGCGTGCCGCAAGGCGGTGGCGTGGAATTCCTGCCCGATACAGCAGAAATTTGCGGCTGCAACGGCGTGTCCAAGGGCCGCATCCTCACTGCGATTTACGAGCACAAGCTGACGTCCGTCGAGGAGGTGCGGGCGCGCACCAAGGCGTCCGCGTCGTGCGGCAGTTGCACCTGCCATGTGGAATTGTTGCTGACCCTGGCAGTGGGTTCCGCCTACGACGCGACACCTCGGGTCAAGCCGATGTGCGCCTGCACCACCCACGGCCACGATGCCGTGCGGGCGGAAATAACCGGAAAAAATCTGCAAACAATCCCCAACGTCATGCAAGCATTGGGTTGGAGCACCCCGGACGGCTGCGCATCCTGCCGCCCCGCGCTGAATTTTTATCTGTTGTGCGCTTGGCCCGGGGCGTATCGGGACGACGCCCGCTCGCGCTTCGTCAATGAGCGGATGCACGCCAACATTCAGAAAGACGGCACCTATTCGGTGGTCCCGCGCATGTGGGGCGGGGTAACGACATCCGCCGAATTGCGCGCGATCGCCGATGTCGTCGACAAGCACGGCATTCCCTCGGTGAAGGTCACCGGCGGTCAGCGCATCGACCTGTTGGGCGTGCGGAAAGAACAACTGCCGGATGTCTGGCGCGACCTGAACGCCGCCGGGATGGTATCCGGCCACGCCTACGGCAAGGCATTACGCACCGTGAAAACCTGCGTCGGGTCGGAATGGTGCCGCTTCGGCACGCAGGATTCCACCGCCATGGGCATCGCGCTGGAGAAAATGACCTGGGGCAGCTGGACCCCGCACAAGACCAAAATGGCGGTATCGGGCTGCCCGCGTAACTGCGCGGAAGCCACCATCAAGGATTTCGGTGCCATCGCGACCGAAAGCGGTTGGGACCTGCACGTCGGCGGCAACGGCGGCATAACGGTTCGTGTCACCGATCTGCTGACCAAGGTCGCGACGGAAGACGAAGTGCTGGAATACGCCGCCGCCTTCATGCAGCTCTATCGGGAGGAAGCCCGTTACCTGGAGCGCACGGCGCCATGGATCGAACGGGTCAGCATCGATTATGTCCGCGCCCGTATTGTCGCCGATCCCGGCGCCCGCAAGCTGTTGCACGACCGCTTCATCGAAGGCCAGCGCCATGCCCAGCGCGATCCCTGGGCGGATCGTGCGGCTGGGGTGGAAGCACACGAGTTCGCGGCCTTGGCGACGGTGGCGTAACGCATATGGATACCGCGACCGCGACACTCTGGAAACACATCGGCACGATCGACGATATTCCTCGGCTGGGCAGCCGCACCGTCACCACCGACGGCGACGATATCGCGGTGTTCCGTCTGGCGGACGACCGCGTGTTCGCCCTCTACGACCGCTGCCCGCACAAGGCTGGCAAACTGTCGCAGGGCATAGTGCACGGGGAGTCCGTCACCTGTCCGCTGCACAACTGGGTCATCGGATTGACCGACGGTCAGGCGCAAAGCCCGGACGAGGGTTGCGCCCGAACCGTTCCCGCCCGGCTCGACGGACGCTCGATATTCCTGGAGGTGTCATGATCCACACGGCATGCCCTTATTGCGGTGTCGGCTGCGGGGTCGTCGCGCGTCCCGACGGTGTCATCGCGGCGGACGTCGCGCATCCCTCGAATCGCGGGCGCCTGTGCTCCAAGGGCGCGGCGTTGGCGCTGACTTTGGACAATAGCGGCCGGCTGACACACCCGATCATCGGCGGCAAACCCGCCAGTTGGGACGATGCGATGGGCCTCGTCGCCTTGAAGTTCCGCCGCACCATCGATCTGCACGGACCCGATAGTGTGGCATTTTACGTCTCCGGCCAGTGCCTGACCGAGGACTACTACGTCGCCAACAAGTTGATGAAAGGTTTTATCGGTAGCGGCAATATCGACACAAATTCCCGCCTGTGCATGGCATCGTCCGTCGCCGGGCATGTCCGGGCCTTCGGGGAAGACGTGGTCCCCGGCGTGTACGAGGACTGGGAAGAAGCCGACCTCGTGGTCCTGGTCGGAAGCAACGCCGCCTGGTGCCACCCGGTGCTGCATCAGCGCCTGCTGGCGGCGAAGGCGGCACATGGGACGAAGATCGTGGTCCTGGACCCCCGCCGTACCGCCACCGCCGAGGCCGCCGATCTGCATCTGCCGCTCGCCGCGGGCAGCGACGTGGCACTGTTCAATGGACTGCTGGCCTTCCTCAAAGGCATCGGCCGCATCGACCAAGCGTGGGTCGCGCGCCATGCTAACGGGTTGGAGGCAGCGCTGGACGCCGCCGGCCCCGACGACACCGAAATGACCGCCGCCATCTGCGGTCTGGACCCCGAGTTGCTCGAGACATTCTACGAAATGTTCGCCCGCACCGACCGGGTGATGACGGTGTATTCGCAGGGGGTGAACCAGTCCTCGGTCGGCACCGACAAGGTCAACGCCATCGTCAACTGCCACTTGGCGACGGGACGGATCGGGCGGCCCGGTATGGGCCCGTTCTCGGTGACCGGCCAGCCCAACGCCATGGGCGGGCGGGAGGTCGGGGGGCTGGCCAACCAGCTCGCCGCGCACATGAAGTTCGACGACCCCGCCGACCGCGATGCGCTGACCCGGTTCTGGAAGGCGCCGTCGCTGACCCCAAAACCCGGCCTGAAAGCCGTGGATCTATTCGATGCTGTGGCCGACGGGAAAATAAAGGCGTTGTGGATCGTCGCCACCAACCCCGCCGATAGCCTGCCGCGCACCGACCGCGTGCGTGCGGCCTTGGCGAAGTGCCCCTTCGTTGTGGTGTCCGACTGCTGGGATACCGATACGACCGCTTTCGCCGATGTGGTGCTGCCCGCATCCGCCTGGGGGGAGAAGGATGGCACCGTCACCAACTCCGAACGCCGCATCTCCCGCCAGCGGCCGTTCCGTCCCGCCCCCGGCGATGCCCGCGCGGACTGGTGGATGTTCGCCGAGGTCGGGCGCCGGATGGGCTGGGAGGCCGCATTCGCCTGGCAGACCCCAGCCGCCGTGTTCCGTGAGCATGCCGCGTTATCCGGCTTCGAAAATCACGGACGTAGGGTCTTCGATATCGGCGGTTTGGCCGACCTGGACGATGAGGCTTACGACGCCTTGCTCCCCGTGCGCTGGCCGGCGCCCGCCGGTTTCGTGGGGGAGGGCGGGCGTCTGTTCGGCCAGGGAGGCTTCCCCACCGCCGACGGCAAAGCGCGCTTCGTTGCCACGCCGTTCCAGGGATTGCCCGAGCGCGGCGCGCATGGGTTCCTGCTGAACACCGGCCGGGTGCGCGATCAGTGGCACACCATGACCCGCACCGGGTTGGCGCCGTCGCTGATGGCCCATACCCCAGAACCGCTGCTCACCCTGCATCCGGCCGACGCCGCCGCATTGGGCATCGAACCGAACGGCCTGGTCCGCCTGTCCACTGACGAGGGCGAGGTCATCCTGCGCGCCGATGCCAGGCATTCCCAGAGACGCGGCGAGATCTACGCGCCAATGCATTGGACCGACCTGTTCGCGTCCACCGGTCCGCTGAGCCGCGCGGTTGGGGCGCGGGTGGACCCGGTGTCGGGGCAGCCGGAGATGAAGGCGACACCGGCCAGCCTCGCGCCGGTCGCGTCCCATTTTCACGGCCTGCTGCTCCGCCGCTTCGGCGCCGCGCTGCCGGATGTCTGCCACTGGGTGCGGATACCGGTGGATACCGGCCAACTCTACCGCCTGACCGGGCTGCGGGCACTGCCGGCCGGCGACGATCTGGTCCAGTTCGCTCAGTTACTGCTGGCAGCACCCGCCGCGGCCGAGTGGATCGAGGTCTCCGATACGCGCCGGGGCGTTCTCCGCATCGCGGCGCTCGTGGATGGGGTCCTCGACGCCTGCCTCTTCCTGGCCCGAGACCCCGCCAGCCTGCCGCAAGAAGCCGCCATCACCCCAATGCTCGGCGCCCCGGTCCCCGATGCCGCGCGTGCCCGGTTGCTCGCCGGCCGCCCACAGGACCCGATGGCGTCGGAGGGACCGAGGGTCTGCGCCTGCTTCGGTGTGTCCCGCGACGCGGTCCGCCACGCCGCGGTAACCCATCGGCTGCGCACGGTGGCCGAGATCGGCGTGGTATTACGGGCCGGCACCAACTGCGGGTCCTGCATCCCCGAAATAGAGGAGATCCTGCGCGATGTCCGCATGCCCGCCGGCTGATCGCGGCCAAAGCAAGCACCGCCCCCTCCCCTTAAGGGAGGCGGCCGGGGGGAGGGGGCCCGGCCGCGCCACATTGGTCGGCGCCGGCCCCGGCGACCCCGATTTGCTGACGCTCCGCGCCGTGAAGGCAATCCAATCCGCCGACGTGGTGCTGTTCGACGCGTTGATCGACGCCTCGATCCTGGATCTTGCCCCGCCGGGCGCCCGCCGCATCGACGTCGGTAAACGCTGCGGCCGGCACGCGATGCAGCAAAGCGCTATCAACAAGTTGATTGTGCGGGAGGCTCTGTCCGGCGCCCATGTCGTGCGCCTCAAAGGCGGCGACCCCTTCGTTTTCGGACGCGGCGGGGAGGAGCTGGACTCCCTGCGCCTCGCCGGTGTCCCGGTCGAGGTCGTCCCCGGCGTCACCGCCGCCTGTGCCGCCGCCGCCAGCCTACAAATCCCCCTGACGCACCGGGATGTCGCGCGATCCGTCCATTTCGTGACCGGACACGGCAGCGACGGCACCGTTCCAGGACACGACTGGACCGCTTTGGCGCGGTCCGGCGGCACCATCGCGGCTTACATGGCAGGGCGGACGCTGCCAGTGGTGGCCGAGCGGCTGATGGCGGCGGGCATGGCGGGATCGACACCGGCGGTGGCGGTGGAGAATGCTTCCCGCGCCGGGGAACGGCGGTTGTTCGGCACGCTGGCGGAATTGCCGCGGCTGCTGGCGCAAGCCGGGTTTACCGGGCCGACGCTGGTGTTGATCGGGGCGGTTGTTGGGCTGGCCGAGGAAGCGGCGGCGTTTGAGCGGCTGGCGGCATAGGCCGAATATAATCGCTTGAGCCAAACCGCGCCGGACGATATCAATCGTACGGAGGTTCCTAGCGATGCACGCCCGCCGCACCGAGCAAACGCGACCCTTCCGTCATGCGCTTCGTGGCCGCGTCATCGCATTGCTGCTGCTGGCGGCCATTTTGCTCAATCCGGTTCTCGCGATCGCACAAGAGCGCGTTGCTCTGGTCGTGGGTGTCGGAGCCTACCAGAATGTCGGTAAGCTGGCGAACCCCCCGAACGATGCTCGGCTGATCGCCGAAGCCCTCAAGAAACTGTCATTCGATACCCAGGTCGTCGTCGATCCGACGTACGAGGATATGAAGCATGCGTTGCGCGATTTCGGGCTGAGACTGGCGCCGGCCAAGGTTGCGTTGTTTTTCTACGCTGGGCATGGGGTGCAGGTCGCGGGCCGGAACTATCTGTTGCCGGTCAATGCGAAGCTGGTGCGCGAGCAGGATCTCCGTTACGAAGCTTTCGACATGCAGGCGGTTTTGGAGGAAATGGACGGGCCCGGCCGCGTCAATCTGATTTTCCTCGACGCCTGCCGGAACGATCCGCAATTGGCGCGTTCGTTGGCGATGCATATGGGAAGCCGATCCGCGCTGGTCGGTCGCGGCCTCGCCGGGATCGATACGAACCGGGCCAGCACTTTGATCGCCTTCGCCACCGCGCCCGGTGAAATCGCGGCCGACGGTTCGGGCGCCGATAGCCCCTTTTCGACCGCCTTGGCGCAGCACATCGGGACCGCGGGGTTGGATGTCCGGCAAATGCTCACCCGGGTCCGAGCAGATGTGAAGGCGGCGACTGCGAATGTGCAGGTGCCCTGGGTGAATGAAAGCCTGGATGCCGATTTCTATTTCGTGCCAGCCACCGCTCCGGCCGTTGCGCCGCCCGCCGTTCCGGCCGTTGTGCCGCCGACGCCTTCTGCCGCGTCGGGGGTGACGGCGGAGATGATGTTTTGGCAGTCGATCGAAACCAATGGCGGCGGGCCGGAGTTCCAGGCATATTTGCAGCAATTCCCGAATGGTACGTTCGCGCCCTTAGCGCGCGCCCGGTTGGCGGCGGTGGCGTCCGCGCGGCCGGTTCCGCTTCCGGCTGAAAAACTCGCGGTCGCGCCGCCCCAAGACTGCGATCGGCTGGCGCAGCCTTCCTACAATGCTCTCGGGCGTGGGCTAACGCTCGTCTCGGGCGTCGAGTTTGAAAAACTCGATACAAGCGCGGTGCTGAATGCCTGCGACCGCGCGATCGGGGACTTCCCGGATGAGGTTCGATTTCAGTTATGGCGTGGTCGCGCGTTGGTTAAACTCGGTCGTGACGCCGAGGCGGCAACATTGTTCCGCCGCTATTCCGATCAGGGTAACGCTGTGGCACAGGCCACCCTGGGCGTAATGTACAGCCTGGGTCGCGGTGTGCCCAACGACCCTGCGGAGGCCGTGCGTCTGTACCGATTGGCTGTTGATCGGGGGTTGCCGATGGCGCAAGCCAATTTGGCCGAGATGTACCAAATGGGACGGGGTGTATCGCAAGATTCAGACGAAGCAGCCAGGCTCTTACGCTTAGCCGCGGACCAGGGCTACGCACTTGCTCAGACCAGTCTCGGGTGGATGAATCAATACGGCAAAGGCATCCCAACAAACGCTGCCGAAGCGGTGCGTTGGTATCGGCTTGCCTCCGATCAAGGGTTTAGCAGGGGACAAGCAAGCCTGGCGACCATGTACTACCTGGGCAGTGGCGTAAGCCAAAACTACAACGAAGCCGCCCGCCTGTTTCGTATCGCCGCCGATCGAGGCGATTCCCAAGCTCAGAACGGCCTGGGTTTCATGTACCGATATGGCAACGGTATGTCGCAAAACTACAACGAGGCCGTCCGCCTGTTCCGCCTCGCCGCCGACCAAGGTCTTGCCGATGGGCAGCTCAATCTTGGCTTCATGTATTACAATGGGTGGGGAGTCGCCGCCAACCGCGCCGAGGGCATACGCCTCGCGCGTCTCGCGGCAAGGCAGGGCAATGAGTTGGCCCAAAAGACTCTGCGCGATATCCACCAGACTTGGTAAGCCCTATTTCAGCAACCCAACCAGCGGATAAGCGTTCGCATCGATCTCGTTCACCGGTGCCGCGCCGAAGCGCAGTTCGATGGTCCGCAGGATCGATCCGAAGTCGTACGGCGTATGATCCACATACCCCGTCTTCACCGTCGGACCCACCGCGACCAGAGGCACCCGCGTGCCGGGGCCCCATTTGTCCCGCCGCGGAGGGGCCACATGATCCCAGGCACCGCCGTTCTCATCGTACGTGATAACAATCAGCATGTCCTTGTAAGCCGGGCTTTTTTGCAGCATCGCCACGACCTCGGCCAGATGCTTGTCGCCCGTCGCGATTTCGGCGTAGCCGGGGTGCTCGTTCAACGCGCCGATGGGTTTGTAGAACACGACCGGCGGCAGGGTCCCCGCCTGGGCATCGCGCACGAAATCCTTGTAATCCTTCAGATGTGCCTTCTGCGCCGGGGTGCCGGGTGCGAGGTTCTGGAAATACGCCAGGGGCTGATGGTGGAACTGGAAGGTCTCGCCCGGTTTGCCGGCCATCGCGTCGTCGTAGCCGCCCGAATACCAGGCCCAGCTCACGCCTTTCGCATCCAGCCGGTCGCCGATATGCGCCATGGTCTGCGGCGGCACCAGCGTGGTCGTGTCGGTCGCCTTGGGGTCGTGCAGATACACCGACTGCGTCGTGTTCACGGCGTGACCGTCCGGGGTTACCTGTCCATTCTCGATCATCGCGCCGTCCGGCCCAACCTGAGCGACCATGGACGCCGGCGCCTCGGGGAAGCGGAACGCGCAGGAACAAACTAGGAACGCATGGTTCAGGAACGACCCGCCGAATGCCGAGTGGAACGTCGCATCGCTCAGCGTGAACTGCTTCGCCAGCTTCCAAAGCTGCGTTTTCGACGTGTCGTAATAACCCATCGCCAGTCCGGCGCCGTTGGACACCGCGACGTAACGGTCCATGCGCCCGCCGTTGATCTGCATCTGCTCATGGTAGAAGGCGTGGATCATGTCGCCGGTCTTGTCGGAGATCGCGACGTAACGCGCCAGGTCGAACGGTTTGTTCGGCAGATTGGCCGGGAAGCGCGGATCGACCGCCCTGATATGGCTGTCGACCGGTTGCGGCAGAGTCGTGTACGGCTTGCCGTCCGGCCCGATCTGGATGGCGCGATCGCCCGCGTTGGCCAGCCCATTGGCACCGGGGAAGCGGCCGAACATGCTGTCGAAACTGCGGTTCTCATCGAAGATTACCACGATGTGACCAATCTTGGCCAACGGGTCGGGCGCTTGCGCGAACGCGGCGGTGGAGGCCAAGAAAGCGGCGGCGAAGGCAAGCGGTTTTAGCATCCCTGGTCCCCTGACAATGCGGTGCACCATAAAAGCACGGCGCCCCCAATCAACGACAATCAGATGACACTTCCTTGCGTTGCAGGGCGATGCCATAGTCCTGGGGATGCACGACACCGTACCATTGCCCGTGAGCCTCGCGTCCCGCTATGCTGCCGTCCGAGCGCATACCGAGGCTCTGGCCGCCGCCCTGACGCCCGAGGACCAGTGCGTCCAGTCGATGCCCGACGCCAGCCCCGCCAAGTGGCATCGCGCCCACACCACATGGTTCTTCGAACAGTTCATCCTGACCGAACACGTGCCGGAATACCGCGTGTTCGACGAGGATTTTCGCTTCCTGTTCAACTCATACTACGACGCCGTGGGCGCTCGTCACCCCCGTCCGATGCGCGGTCTGCTGACCCGCCCGGCGGCAGAACGGATCGCGGCCTATCGCGCGCATGTGGACGCGGCGATGGCGGCATCGCTGCACAAGGCGCCGACGGACCTGTTGGAACTGGGCCTGCATCACGAGCAGCAGCATCAGGAACTGCTGCTGACCGATATCCTGCACGCCTTCGCCCAGAACCCCCTGACGCCCGCGGCATTGCCGGGATGGCGGGAACCCGCGCCGGCACCCGGACCGGCCCAGTTCCTGCCGCGCCCCGGCGGCAGTGCCAGAATCGGCCACGCCGGGGATGGCTTCCATTTCGATAACGAGGTGCCGACACACGACGTGCTGCTGCGCGATTATGCCATCGCCGACCGGCTGGTGCGCAACCGCGACTGGGCCGATTTTATCGCCGACGGCGGATATCGGTCCCCGTCGCTGTGGATGTCCGATGGCTGGGCGAGCGTGCAGGCACAAGGCTGGACCGCCCCGCTGCACTGGCGGGAGGACGGGATGCAGATGGGCCTGGGCGGGCTGGCGCCGATCGATCCCGACGCGCCGGTGCGTCATGTCTCCTGGTATGAGGCCGACGCCTTCGCCCGTTGGGCCGGTGCCCGTCTGCCCACCGAGTTCGAATGGGAAGCCGCCTGCCCGGACCTGCGGGAAGCAACGGGTTATGTCTGGCAATGGACCGACAGCGCCTATCGCCCGTACCCCGGCTATCGCCCTCCACCCGGCGCAGTCGGGGAATATAACGGCAAATTCATGATCAACCAGATGGTACTCCGCGGCGGTTCCATGGCCACCCCGTCCGATCATGTTCGGTTGCCGTACCGTAACTTCTTCCATCCCGACAAGCGCTGGCAATTCACCGGCCTGCGGCTGGCGCGGGACCTGTAATGGACCCCGATGTCGCGCGCATGGCGCTGGAGGGGTTGCTCGCGCCCCGCAAAACGCTGCCGCCGTCGCTGTTTTACGATGAGGAAGGCTGCCGGCTGTTCTATCGCATCACCGATCTGCCGGAATATTACCTGACGCGTACCGAACGGGTGCTGCTGGCCGAGATCGGTCCCGCGATCGCGGCCGCCGTCGGGCCGGGTGCGACCCTGGTCGAATATGGCGCGAGCCATGAGGAAAAGGCCTGTTTGCTCATGGCATTTCCTGGCGCCTTCGCCCGGTACATTCCGGTCGATGTCGCCGCCCCCGAACTCTCGCGGCTGCGGGAGCGTATGGCGGTCAGCCACCAAGCTGTGAACGTTGAGCCGGTCGTCGCCGATTTCATGCGTCCGATCGTGCTCGCCGGCTTGCCGCGCGACGGGCGGGTGCTTGGGTTCTTCCCAGGCTCCACCATCGGCAATCTGGAGCCCTCCGAGGCGATCTCGTTTCTGGTCAGAGCGCGGGAAACCCTGGGACCGCGTGCCCGTTTTCTGCTTGGCGCCGATCTCCGCAAATCCCCGTCGGTTTTGATCCCCGCCTACGACGATGCCGAAGGCGTCACCGCCGCGTTCAATCGTAACCTGTTGGTGCGCCTCAACCGGGAGGCGGCGGCGAATTTCGACCTCATGGCGTTCCGCCACGAGGCGCGGTGGAACGATGCCGAAAGCCGCATCGAGATGCATTTGGTCAGCCTGCGCGACCAAAAAATCATCCTGGCCGGCGTCACCGTGCATTTTGCCGAGGGGGAGAGTATCCACACCGAAAACAGCTATAAGCATGCGCCCGATGCTCTGCTAACGCTGGCGCGGGACGCCGGATGGGCGCTGGAGCGCCAGTGGACGGACCCGGCGGGTCGGTTCGGGCACTTCCTGTTTGGGTTGCAATGACTAATTTTGATATATTTTGGTCAAAATTTGTGTTTGATACATCCATGCGATTGCCGATCCTCATCCTCCCGTGGTTGCTGTTGACGAGTGCCGCGCATGCGGCCGAGCCCGCGTCCCTCTCCTCGTCCCTCTCCTCATCCCTCTGCGAGCCGGCGATTGCCGCCGCCGAAAATGCCGGAAACCTGCCGCCGCGCTTGCTGAACGCCATCGCTTTGGTCGAGAGCGGGCGGTACGATGAGACCACCAAAACCGTCCACCCCTGGCCCTGGACCATCAACGCGGAGGGGGAAGGGCATTATTACGCCTCCAAAGCCGACGCGATCGGCGCGGTGCGGGCGCTGCGAATGCGGGGTGTCCGGTCGATCGACGTGGGGTGCCTGCAAGTGAATTTGATGCATCATCCCGATGCCTTCGGCTCCCTGGACGAAGCGTTCGAGCCGAGCATGAACGCGGCCTATGCGGCGCAGTTCCTGAACCGTTTGCACGCACCCGGGGACGATTGGGCGAAGGCCATCGGCGATTACCATTCCGCGACCCCGGCATTCGGCGACCCATACCGGGCGATGGTGATACTGCGTTGGACCGGCGCGCACATCGCGGTTGCCAGTGCCGCTCGGCCGGCGACCTATAAATCGTTCCAGGCCCCCGCCACGGTGTACGGGGCCTTCGCACCGGTGTCGCAAATTTACGGGGCGTTCGCGGCCGCGGGGGCTACCCGCGCACCCGTTCGATCTCCGCCCCGCACGCTGCTGGCTGCTGCGCAACAGCCTCGTATCCCCGGCTCAGGTGGTAGACCCAGTTTACCATCATCTCACCCTTAGACCATGATCGTTTGAGGTTGCACGCGATATCGGCGTTGAATCATGGTCTAAGCCTTTGTTTGAGAGGGTGATTCACGCCCGAGGTTGAAGTCAACCTCAGGCGATCACGCTCGAGGCGACGCCCAAAATCTACCGCTTCATATTGGTGGCCTCGGCGCCGACGGCACGGATGTTACGGCAACCGGCTTTTGGCCGCGGCTACGCCCGCCGCGACCGTAGCGGGGAACGTCACCAAGGGTGGTGCGACATCGTGTGTCCGCAATATTTGCCGTATCGGGTCGCGCACACCGGCCAGATAAACGGCGGCCCCCCGCCGTTGCGCATTGGTCGCGAACCCTGCCAGCGTCGCGGCGGCTGTTGAATCGAGGACCGAAATCGCGGAACAGTCGATCACATAGGCGCGTGGATGCTGGCCGATATTGTCCAGCGCCGCCCCCACATTGGCCGCGGCACCGAAGAAAAACGCGCCGGAGATGCGATACACCACGACATCCGGATCGGTTGCTTGCGCCGCGTCATAGGGCTTGCGGCCCCCGGAGCGCACGTCGTCCGCCACGTCTTCGGTGGTCGCGTCCTCGATCTCGACAGACTGCGCCATGCGGTGCAGGAACAGCAGCACCCCAATGGCGAAGCCCACCAGAATGCCTTCGGTCAGATCGCGAAACACCACCAGCAGGAATGTGGACAGTAGTACCACGGCGTCCCCGCGGGACGCGCGAAGGAGTACCGCGAACTGGTCCTTTTCCACCATGTTCCAGGCCACCACGGCCAGAACGCCGGCCAAGGCGGGCAGCGGGATGTAGCTGGCCAGCGGTGCCGCCACCACCATGAACAGCAGCAGAAACACCGCGTGCAGCATGCCGGCAACCGGCCCTTGCGCGCCCGCCCGCACATTGGTCGCGGTGCGCGCGATTGTGCCGGTAACGCAAAATCCGCCGAACAAAGCGGAGGCCATGTTGGCGACCCCCTGCCCAACAAGCTCGCAGTTGGACCGGTGCCGCCGCCCCGACATGCTGTCGGCGACCACGGCGGACAGCAGGCTTTCGATCGCACCAAGCAAGGCAAAGGACAACGCGCTCGGCAGAACGTCCTCGATCTTATCGACAGACAAGTTTGGCAGCGTCGGCGCGGGCAAGGACTGCGGAATGCCGCCGAAGCGCGTGCCGATGGTATCGACGGGCAGGGCGAACAGCCAGGCCAGCAAGGCCGTTGCGCCCACGGCGATCAGCATGCCCGGCCAATGCGGCCGCCAGCGCCGTGTGGCCAGGATAATGCCGATTGACACCGCGGCCAGCGCCACCGCCGCGAGGTTGGCGGTGGGCAAGGCGTGACCCAACGCCTCCAGCTTGGGGATGATCTCGCCGGGTTCCTTGCCCGGCAGGCGCAGGCCCAACAATTCCTTGATCTGGCTCGCGAAGATGATGACGGCGATGCCGGCTGTGAAACCCACGGTGACGGGATAGGGGATGTATTTGATATAGGTGCCAAGCCGCAGAAACCCGGCCAACAGCAGAATCAGGCCAGATATAAGCGTGGCCAGGATCAGCCCGTCGATCCCGTGCGTTTCCACCGTCGCCAGCACCAATACGATGAACGCGCCGGCGGGGCCGCCAACCTGGAAGCGGCTGCCGCCAAGGGCGGACACGAAAAAGCCGCCAACAATGGCCGTGTACAGCCCCTTGTCTGGCCCGACGCCAGAGGCAATGGCGATGGCCATCGACAGCGGCAGGGCAACGATAGCGACCGTCAGACCGGCAACGATATCGGCGCGCAACCCGGTAAAACCATAGCCCTCCCGCAGGATTGTCACCAGTTTCGGGGTGTAGAGTTCGGCAAAACTAGGCTCAGGCGTTTTCCTTGCCATCATCGGAACCAACCCTTTTCGCTGCCCGCTTCAATCGCACGCCGCGCCCGTCACCCACGCTTCTGACGTTGTCGCCGATAAGTTCGACCCCAGCGTCGTCGAAGGCGGCGACAACCTTGGTGAGCGATTCGACTACGCCGCGCACCGTCCCCTCGCTCCCTTCCATCCGCTGGACGGTCGGCAGCGACACGCCAGCCATCCGGGCGAACTGGCGCTGGTCGATACCGAGCAACGCACGCGCGGCACGCATTTGGGCGGCGGTGATCATGGGCGCTCCATACGACAGGACAGAGCGTAGAAACCTCAGTCTTAGCGGTCAATACCATTATTGATGATGTTTTTTACATCACGAACCAGTCAATAATGTCGCTGGGCAGTAGGAATCGGCAGGCATGGTGGCCATTTGAAACAAGGCGCAAGATGCACGGCTGAAATGCCGATAAACGACAGGGTCGGCCGTGCCCGCGCCGGTAAAGGGGCGATCGGTTACCCCGGTTGCCGAAATCCGATTGCCAGAAGGGTCGCTAAGGCCCTGTCCAAAGATAATCGAATCGATCATGCGGATCGGACAGGGCCTAAGCTCTTGTTTTGAACGGCAACTTTGCCGGCGTGCTGACGCACTTATTTGCCAGCGTTGCCTAACGTAAGAAATTCGGTCGAGCCGCTCCTTCGATACGCTGCGATGGAGGTGGCCAACGAGACATTCGATCCGATAATCGTAGTCCCGCGTTTCGTCTTCTCGACGGTTAGCGACGTCATCATGCTTAGGCCGTTGCCTACCCCCCAATCCGCTCAATGTCCGCCCCGCATGCCGCCAGTTTCCGCTCCACCGCCTCATACCCCCGGTCCAGGTGGTAAACCCGGTTCACCATAGTCTCACCCTTAGCCGCCAATCCCGCCAAAATCAGGGACAGAGAAGCCCGCAGATCGCTCGCCATCACCGGCGCACCGGACAGCGAGGGCACCCCGCGCACGATCGCCGAGGACCCGTGCACATTGATCCGCGCGCCCATCCGGTTCAACTCGGGAACATGCATGAATCGGTTCTCGAAAATGGTCTCGGTGACCATGGACGCGCCCTCGGCGACCGAGAGCATCGCCATGAACTGTGCCTGCATGTCGGTCGGAAAGCCCGGGTAAGGCTCCGTCATCACGTCCGCGCCGTGTAGCCCATTCAGCCGGCGCACCATCACGCCGCCGTCGGCCTCGGTCACTTCGACCCCGGACTCGCGCATAACGCGGATTGTAGCCCCTAAATGCTCCAGCCGCGCATGCCGCAAGAACACCGACCCGCCGGAGATGGCGGCGGCGCAAGCATAGCTCCCGGTCTCGATGCGATCCGGAATAATGGAGTGATCGGCGCCATGCAGGGCCGGCACGCCCTCAATGGTCAGCGTATCGCTGCCGATGCCCTCAATCTGGGCGCCCATCGCGACCAGACACACAGCTAAATCGCCGATCTCCGGCTCCCGCGCGGCATTTTCCAAAACAGTGCGGCCTTCGGCCAGGGTTGCGGCCATCAACAGGTTCTCGGTGGCGCCGACGGAGACAAACGGAAACACAATCCTCGCCCCGCGCAGCCGCCCGTCCACCCGCCCGTCGATATACCCGCCTTGCAGGTCGAAGCGGGCGCCCATCTGTTCCAGCCCTTTGATGTGCAGGTCAACCGGCCGAGCCCCGATTTCGCAGCCGCCGGGCAGCGACACCCGAGCCTCCCCCACGCGCGCCATTAACGGTCCCAGCACCAGGAAGGACGCGCGCATCTGGCGGACGATATCGTAGGGGGCCTCGGTATTGGTGATCGACCCGCCCAGCGACAACACGCGGCCTTCGTTGTCCTGCTTGTCGACGGCGATGCCGTGCTGCGCCAACAAGGAGCCCATCGTCTTGATGTCCGCCAGCCGAGGCACATTGGAGAGAATAAGCCGTTGCTCGGTCAGCAGCCCGGCGGCCATCAGCGGCAGCGCTGCGTTCTTCGCCCCGCCGATGGGGATTTCGCCGGACAAGGGCTTGCCGCCGCGGATACGGATACGGTCCATTCGCTTACATCCTCGGCAGCGCGGTGCCGCGCTGGCCCATGTATTTGCCCGCCTTGTCGGCGTAGCTGGTTTCGCAGGCCTCATTCCCTTGCAGAAAGAGGAACTGGCAGATGCCCTCATTCGCGTAGATGCGGGCGGGCAGGGGGGTGGTGTTGCTGATTTCGATGGTGACCTGCCCCTCCCATTCCGGTTCCAGGGGGGTGACGTTGACGATGATCCCGCAGCGCGCATAAGTCGATTTGCCGAGGCAGACCACCAGAATGTCGCGCGGGATGCGGAAATACTCGATGGTGTGGCCCAGCGCGAAGCTGTTCGGCGGGATGATGCAGGTATCCACCTGGCGGTCCACGAAGCTGGTCGGGGCGAACGCCTTGGGGTCGATCGTCGCGGAGTCGATGTTGGTGAAAATCTTGAACTCGTCGGCGATGCGGGCATCGTAGCCGTAGCTCGACAGGCCGTAGCTGATCACCCCGTCGCGCTTCTGCGCTTCCACAAAGGGTTCGATCATGCCGTGACCTTGCGCCATTTGGCGGATCCAGCGGTCGGACATCACGGGCATGGGGTTCCGAATTCTCCTGCGTAAGCGGTCCCTGTAGCGCACCGCGCCGTGCCGCCGCAAACGCGTTGTAACGCATGCCGGCGGCCCTGGTCAGACGTTACGCGCCATCTTGCGCGGGAACCGACATGACCCAAGCCTCGATCCCTGCCCGCCCAGCCCGAGACACCCGCGTCGACATCGTGCGCGGGTGACTGCAACTGACCATCTTTGCCTCCCACGCTGCGGGGACGTGGATTGGGTACTGGCTAATTCACCGCGCCTGGGGGCTATCCGATAGCTCCGAGCAGTTCGTATTCCTGTCGAGGTTGATGTTGGGCAGCGTGTTCGCGCTGAAAACCGCGCGGCAGGGCTGGGTCACGGCCAGCCTGGACATGCTGGTCCGGACCTGGCGGCTGTACCGCACCAATACGATCGTGTTCGCGCTGTTCGGCGCTTTAGAGCGTGATCGCCTGAGGTTGACTTCAACCTCGGGCGTGAATCACCCTCTCAAACAAAGACTTAGACCATGATCCAACGCCGAGATCGCATGCAACCTCAAGCGATCATGGTCTAGCCTTCGCCGCTGGCCAATCCGGGCTGTTGCCTGGAGAAACCGAGCGGCTGGGATGGAGCTATGCGATGGACCACCCCGTGCTGGGCGAGCTGGCGGGCATGACCACCTTCTACCAGCCAAACTATATGGGCATTCTCCCGGTCTTCCTTTGGTGCATGCTAATACTGCCGGTCTTCGCGGCGCTGGAGGCTCGGATCGGCGATTGGGCCCTCGCGTTGCCGCTGGCCCTGTACGCCGCCGCGCATCTGCTGGGACTGGCGCCGCCGGTACTGGGGACCGGCACGGAAGGCGGGTTCAATCCCTTCGCGTGACAAATCCTGTTCCTGGTCGGGGCCTGGCTCGGCCGGCGCTCCCTGTTGTATGGGCAAGCTTTGCCGCGCTGGCACTGGCTGACGGTCCTGTCAGTGGCGATCGAGGCGATCGGGCTGCTGCTGCGGCTGTCCTGGTTCGGGTTCCTGCCCTTCCCGCTGCCGATCCCGGAAACGGATGCAGTTTTCGGTAAGGATTTGCTGGCGCTGCCCCGGGTGCTGCACGCCTTCGCGCTGTCCTGGCTGGTCGCCATCGCCGTGCCGCGCGATGCGCGCTGGATGCACACCGCAGCGATGCGCGCTGGATGCACACCGCGGCGATGCGCTGGCTCGCGGCGGCGGGGCGCCACAGCTTGCAGGTTTTCTGCCTCGGCCTGTTCCTGTCCTGGGGTATGACGGCGGCGTTCCGCTTGTGGCCGGGGGCGATGTGGTGGGTGGATCCGCTGGGGATGGCGGTGGGCTCCGCGATTTTGCTGCGCTTCGCGCTTTGGCTGGACCGTGGGCGGAAGCCGGCAGTGCGGGGTGGTGTTGCCGTGCGTGCGGCTTAACCCGGCGCCTCCCGACCGGATTTGCGGTCATCACGAAAACGAGACTTGACAAAACTGACCATGGAGCATTCTGCTACGCAATGTTCCGCTTGGGGTGTATCGGGACACGGCGCCAACGTGAGGCGTAAAGCCCAAGCATGCGCCGCAAACATGACGGTTTTTCAATTCTCTGGGAGGAATGAGACATGCCGCTAGGCGATGGAATTCGGCGCAATGCCGCCACGATGTCACAACAGGAACGCAACCATGTTCGCGACGCGTTCGTCGCGCTCGACACGGTCAAAACCTATCCGGACGGGGTCACCTTCTGGGACAAGCAGGAGCAGATCCATAAGGCCGCTCACGCTGACGGCCAGGATGTCCATGCGGGCCCAGCCTTCATCCCCTGGCATCGTGAGCTGATCAACCGGCTGGAAGCGCTGCTGCGGCAGGTCGATCCCCTGGTTTCGCTGCCATACTGGGACTGGATGACCGATCCGCGCAGTACGGCCGGTGGTCGGGCGAACCTGATGACCGCCCAGTTCATGGGCAGCGCGTCGGGCAACGCCGGCCCGCCGCTCGCGGCGTTCGAATCGACCGAGGGCGGCGGCCATACCCTGATCTGGCGCAGCATGGCGGCCGGCGCGCCGCCGGTTTCCGCCGACGCGGCAATCGTCGGCGGCACGGCGGCGCTGCCCCATGCGCAGCAATTCCCCGCCTTTCAGGGTTTGCTGCAACCGGCCCACAACAGCGCGCATGGTTACATCGGCGGCACCATTTCGCAGCAACATTTCTCGTTCCACGATCCGATGGTATTCTTGTTGCACAGCAACATGGACCGGCTATGGGCGATGTGGCAAAGCGACCCCGCGCAGGTCTGGAGGCTCGACCCGGCGCAGGTTTATGGCAACAACGCAAGCTCGCCGACAATTGTTGGAAATCTGGAACCGTGGGCTGGACAAACGCCGCCTTTGTTGCGGCCCTGGGCCCCGCCCGACAATCAGCAGCAGGCGAAGAATTCCAAGGACCTCACGGTCGTCGTTCCACACCTGTACGACAGCACGGTAAACGAGCAGAGAAATTGGCGCTGGTGCTCCAAATGTCAGGGCATGCATTTCGCCGGGCATCCCACGAAAGGCGTGTGCCCGGCGGGCGGGCCGCATATCGAGGCCGGCAGCGGTAACTATACGATCGTGCAAAATACCCCTGCCTACCCCGGCCAAACCAATTGGCGCTGGTGCAGTAAATGCGAGGGGATGCATTTCTCGGGCAATGCGAGCCAGGGACCCTGTCCCGCCGGCGGCCAGCACATCCACACCGCCAGCGGCAACTACCATCTCCGGAGTAACCTCCCGGCCGGTGCCGGCCAGAGCAATTGGCGCTGGTGCCACAAATGCCAAGGGCTGTATTTCGCGGGGAATGCCACCCAAGGCGTTTGCCCGGGCGGAGGCCAACACGACCATACCGGGAGCGGCGATTACCATTTGTTTTCGGTTTAGCGAGCCGGTCGAATTTGGGAGAACGATGGCCGAAGCCGCGGCGCCGCGCTAGGGCGTGATCGCCTGAGGTTGACTTCAACCTCGGGCGTGAATCACCCTCTCAAACAAAGGCTTAGACCATGATCGAACGCCGAGATCGCGTGCAAACTCAAACGATCATGGTCTAGGGTGGCACCATGGCAGACAAGCCGAACTTCGTCCTGATTCCGGACGACGCCCCGCCCCCCGGCCGCTCGGTCACGCTGCTTGGCCGGTTGGTGGCGCTCGTCACCGGGCAGCTACAAGGCGGCTCGACCGCCTTGGCCCCATGGGATGGCCGCCCGCGCCTGGTGTTCGGCTTCGACGCCACCGCATCGCGGGAGCCCGCGTGGGCGACCGCTCGGTCCGTAACGGACTCGCTGGTCCGCGCATTGCCGGGGGAGCTGGACGTTGCGCTAGCAGTGCATGGCGGCGGGTTGTTGCATACGTTTACCGATTTCACTTCCAATCCGAATACGTTACGAGACCGAGCAGCGGGGATTGAGTGCATTTCGGGTCCGACGCGGCTGCTGCCGTTACTGTCCCGGTCCATGGCCAAGCCGGGCGTGCGGGTGGTGGTCTACACCGGCGACGTGTTCGAGGAATCCCTGGCCCGGGGCCGAGAGATCGCCGATTCTCTGGGCCGGGCCGGCATCAAACTCTTTATATTGCACGACGCCACCGACTGGATGGCGCGAAAGGACGCCGAGGTTTTTCTCGATCTCGCGCGCCGCACCGGCGGCTGCGTCCTGCCCTTCGACGCCAACGCCCCCGCGCGCCTGCGGGAGCTGCTGGCAGCCGTCGCGGTCTACGCGGTCGGCGGCATGGCGCTGCTGGAGGCCAAACGGAACGACATGCC
>JANXTL010000114.1 GCA_025352375.1 Acetobacteraceae bacterium
GCCGCGAGAGGCGCGAGAGGAACAGAGGTGTGCCGAAAGTGAGCCTGTCCGAATGGGCTTGTTCCGCCGCACCGTTGGGCTGCCGAGCGAAGGCTGCTTAGAGCGTGATCGCCTGAGGTTGGCTTCAACCTCGGGCGTGAATCACCCTCTCAAACAAAGGCTTAGACCATGATCCAACGCCGAAATCGCGTGCAAACTCAAACGATCATGGTCTAACGCTAACCCAACCAACGACCGCAGGCGGTTATTGGAAGGTTCTTCGCTCACGATCCCTCGTCCTCTCCGCGCGCCCATTCATTCATGAGCGTGTAGCCAACGCCAAGCAGTACCGGCCCCAGGAATATCCCCAGCAGCCCAAATGCCAAGGCCCCCCCCAGTACGCCGAGTACCGTCAGCAAAAACGGCAAATCGGCACCGCGCGCGATAAACCAAGGCCTGATGATGCTGTCGGCCCCGGAAATCACGACGGTGCCGTAGATCGCCAGAAACAGCCCCCAGCCCCAATGGCCGGTGGACGCAAGCCAGATGGCGGCGGGGATCCAGACGACCGGCGCGCCTACCGGCAATACCGCCAACAGCCCGGCGATGCCGCCCAGCAGCATGGCGCGCGGAACGCCGGCCAGGCCCAGTCCAAAGGCGGTCAGCAAGCCTTGCACGATGGCGGTACCGAGAATGCCATACACCACCCCACGCACCGTGTTGCCGGTGACCAAAATCAGCCGCTCGGCGCGGTCGCCGGCAATACGTTTCAGCAGAAGCTCGATGCGGCCCGCCATCGCTTCGCCGTGCACATAGATAAAGAAGGCGGCGAACAGCGCCAGCAGGAACATGAGCACGCCGCTGGCGATACCCAGCAGGATATGAAATCCGTTTTCGAGCACGATGCCGAAATAGGGTTGCATCGCGCCGAGCATGGCACTGATGTCTGCGGACCAGTGGTTCCAAAGATCGCCCACGGTCTGACCGATCAGCGGAATGTCGAACAACCACGCGGGGGAGGCCGGCAGACCGGAGCGCAGCGATTCTTCCACGACACGCTGCAGCCGGGCAATATCGTCGCCGCGGCTCGGCGCGGCTAGACCGATCGGCAGCACGACCACGATCGCGGTCAATGCGACCATGATGCCGGCGGCCGCTCCGTGCCGCAGATGCAGCCGCTGGCGCAGCCACTCGAACGCCGGCCAAGTGGTGAACACCAGGATTGCAGCCCAGAGCAGCGCGGAAATAAAAGGGTACAGAACCAGCACGCAGCCGATCGCCACGCCCCCCAGCAGCAACCCCATCAGGATCCGTTCGGCCGTCATGTTGTTGTTACATCCCCTCCTTGTACAGCGGTATCTGGTAAAGCCGTCTGGTGGCTTGTAGCCTCCGTCCGCGCGTTACGGGAGGGTCCATCATGCCACGCTTTGCCGCCAATCTGTCGATGATGTTCAACGAGGTCCCGTTCCTCGACCGCTTCGCCGCAGCGCGCAAGGCCGGGTTCGAAGGCGTCGAGTTTCTATTCCCCTACGACTTCCCCGCCACCGAGATCCGCGCGCGATTGCAAGGGGAGGGTCTGACCCAGGCACTATTCAACATGCCGCCCGGCGATTGGGCCAACGGGGAGCGTGGGCTGACCAGCTTGCCGGGCCGTCAGATGGAATTCCGCGAAGCGGTGAAGCGGGCACTGGATTATGCGGCTGTCTTGGAATGCCGGCTTGTGCACTGCATGGCGGGCATCCCCTCGGCCGATGTCGCGCCTGGTACCGCTGCGGCCCTGTATGCCGCGAATCTGGCCTGGGCGACCGAACAGGCTTACCCCGCTGGTGTGATGTTGGTGATCGAGCCGATCAATCACCGGGACATGCCCGGCTACTTCCTGAACACCCAGGCGCAGGGTGCGGCGGTGATCGAAGCGATCGGCCGCGACCGCCTGGGCCTACAATTCGACCTGTACCATGTGCAGATCGCCGAGGGCGACATTTCCAAGCGCATGGAAAAACACATGCCGGTGATCGCCCACATGCAGATCGCCGACGTGCCGGCGCGCAACGAACCGGGTACCGGGGAAATCGGGTGGTCCTATCTGTTCCGGCGTATGGACGAACTGGGATACGAAGGCTGGGTCGGCTGCGAGTATCGACCCGCCGGAGAAACCGTCGCGGGGCTGGGCTGGCGCGAACGATTCGCGCGCTGAAAAAACATCAAGGAGAAAACCACCATGAAAATCGGATTCGTCGGCCTCGGCATCATGGGGCGCCCCATGGCGCTCAATCTTAAGAACGGCGGTCACGATTTGATCGTGCCCGAGCGCGCCAGCCTGACGCCGGAAATCCGCGCTGCCGCGAGCGTGGTGGCCGATGCCAAAACCGTGGCGTCGCAGTCCCAGGTGGTGATCCTGATGGTGCCGGATACCCCTGACGTCGAAGCAGCGCTGTTCGGCGCCAATGGCGTCGCCGCCGGTCTGAAAGCGGGCACGCTGGTGATCGACATGTCGTCGATCGGCCCGGTCCCCACCAAGGACTACGCCGCGCGCATCAATGCACTGGGCTGCGACTACCTGGATGCGCCGGTGTCGGGTGGCGAGGTCGGCGCGAAAGCCGCCAGCCTGACCATCATGGTCGGCGGCCCCGATGCCGCGTTCGCGCGCGCCAAGCCGCTGTTCGACCTTATGGGCAAGAACATCACCCACATCGGCAGCGAAAACGGCACCGGCCAAACCTGCAAGGTCGCTAACCAGATCATCGTCGCGCTGACGATCCAAGCAGTGGCGGAAGCGCTGGTATTCGCCTCCAAAGCCGGCGCCGATCCGGCGAAAGTGCGTTCCGCGCTGATGGGCGGC
The DNA here is from genome assembly GCA_025352375.1 of Acetobacteraceae bacterium. GTDB lineage: Bacteria > Pseudomonadota > Alphaproteobacteria > Acetobacterales > Acetobacteraceae > Rhodopila. The sequence goes on from JANXTL010000114.1 coordinate 2,822, forward strand.
TTCGCTTCGTCACGCATCCTCGAATTGCATGCGGAGCGGATGCTGAACGGCACATTCAACCCTGGCTTCCGCATCCGGCTGCACCAGAAGGACCTCAATTTAGCGTTGTCGGCGGCCAAGGATTTGAATCTTTCGCTGCCCAACACCGCGGTCGCCCAGCAGATGATGGCGTCCTGCATGGCGCATGGGCACGGCGATCTCGACCATTCCGCACTGGTCCTGGCGATCGAGGGCATGGCCGGCTACAGCATGCGCGAGAAATCGTGAACGCTATCAGCGGCTGAGAACGAGACGCATAAACGATAGTCATGGTTGAAAAATAAACCCACGTGACATAGGTTTCCGCCGGTAACCAGTTCTGAGACTCGGCATCGCACCGCGTCTCAGAACCAGAGAAGCGATGCTCATTCGTCCATGAGCAAGGCTAGGCGGAGGCACACCATGTCGATGCGTTTCACGGAAATCGGCCAACAATTGCGGGCGTACCGCCTGGAGTCCGGCCTGCGTGCCGAAGAAATCGCCGCTCGGCTGGGCGTGTCCCGCGCCGCGCTGTATCGCTATGAAAAGGGCGAGGTGATCAAGCTCGACACCATCAAGCGCCTCGCCGAACTGCTCAAGATTTCGCCGCTTTCATTGTTGGGGATAGGCATCGAATATTATAGCCGTCCCATCGGCTACGCGGAACGCGTCAGGCAGATCGAGGAAACGACCGACCAGATTCTGCAGGTGGCCGGACCCCTTTGTTACCTCACAACGTCCGACTCCTACGACGCCACCATGGGGGCGGTATTCGACGAAACGACCGAGCACGCGGGCGACGAACGGGTGGCGATGCGCAGCCAAACCGAACAGCTGCAGAGTGTGATGATCGAGCGTAAACGGATGTATGGGATGCGCCGCCCCGGCATCATCGCCATGATCTCCATCGCCTCGGTTCAGGATTTGCTGAAATCGGGCGTTGCGGGCGGCATACCGGTCTCGGACCGGTTACGGCGCATTTGCCGGGATATCGCGGTCAAAGAAATCGAAAACATCGCGTCCCTGATGGAAACGGAGCCGATGGGGCTGCAATTCGGTCTGATCGCCAGCGCCGAACCCAGCTCGGCCTTCAAAATCCTGCGTGCCCGCGACCGCGTTTCGCTGGCGATCAACCCCTTCCGCCCCGATACGCAGCCGGGTGCTCTTACCGGGGTTGCCATGATCACCGGCGCCGATGAGGCCGTCGCCGCACATCAACGGGTCGCGGAAGCCAATTGGCGGGATGCGCTCAAAGGCCCGGCCGGTGCTGCCCGTCTGCGCCAGCTGGTCAGCGGGAAGGCAGCGGCGGCATAAACCGCAGCAACGGCCATGCCAAAGCAGTGAACGCCGCCGATACCACGATGAGCGGCGTCAGGTTGTTTGCGAATGCGTGCTCGTAAAGCGCCGAACCCGCCGTGTCCGACAGCGGCGTGGCGATATTGATGACAGACATCAGCGCGGCGAACCCAAACCCCTCCGCGCCTTCCGGGCAGACCTCGGCGGCGAGGGTCAGGGTCGCGATGGTGGCCAGCATGTTGGCGATACCGGCGACAAAATATATCGATATTGCACTGACTGAGCCGTGCATCCCAAGATAGGCAAGGGTTGTTACCACACCGGCAGCGATGCTGATGCGAAGCATGATGGGCGTATCAAGCCGTGCCAGCGCCCACCGGTAGACCAACCCGCCAGCGATCCATCCGGCGGCGTTAACCGATGACAGCAACCCAACGAATCCCTGCGAGAAACCCAGCTTGTCCGTCATGTGGAAATAGAGTGGTGTGCCGAATCCAGGGCTGAAATAGTAGCAGAACAGATACCCCGCGATCAGCCACAGCACGCGCGACCGCAGGGCCTGCATCAAAGCGCCGAACCGCCGCCGCAGCGCCGCAATGTCGATTGTGGAGGGCGCTTCCTGGATCAGCGACAGCACCGGTAACACCGCCAACGGCGCCGCGGCGGCGATCCAGGCGGCGGTGTGTAGCGCCGCCGAGGCGTCCAGATGCTCCGCCAGTTGCCCACCGGCCAAAGACGCCGCGATCAGCGCGATATTGAAGAAAAGCCATTGCTGGTTCACGAAAGCGCTGCTGTGGCCGGTGCGCTGCCCGTTTTCGACCAGCAGCGCGCCGCACAGCGTGCTCGATATCGCCATCGCGAGCGCCGTCAGCACCAAAGCCGGCACGATCCCAGCGGGAGACCCTGTCAGTGCCACGCCCGCGAAAGCCGCCACGCCGGCCAGGTTCGCCACAATCAGCCAAGCCCGCCGGCGCGATCCAAACAACGGCAGGAAATCCGAGATCAAACCGTACAGCGGCTTGATCACCCAGGGTATGTCCACGACGGCCAGCGACGCGCTGATCTCCGTCGGTCCCCAGCCCTGGGTTTCCTTCAGAAAATGCGCCAAGGGCTGCCACACGACCCCGGCTTTCGCCTGCGCGATTCCCTCCACTGCGTAGACGATGGCGAAGAACCACATCAGACGCGGAATGGCGGGGGAGGGGGTCATGCGCTGCCGACCCTGCATGACGCGTTGCCCTCGGACAAGGCCTGGGTAACGATAGGGCGGACAAACCGGAGATTCTTCCCCATGCCCTGGCGCATCGGCATCGACATTGGCGGCACGTTCACGGATGTGGCCTTGGTGGAGGAGGGCACTGGCCGCATAGGCATCGCCAAGGTGCTGACCACACCGCACGACTTTGGGGAGGCCGTGATCGACGGCATCGGCAGGGGCCTGGCGGAAAACGCCATCGATCCCGCCGATGTCGCGCTGCTGTCGCACGCCACGACCGTCGTGACCAACGCGCTGCTGGAAAAGAAGGGCGCCAAAGCCGGCTTTATCGCCACGCGCGGGTTCCGCGATCTGTTGGAACTGCGCCGGTCCTCCCGCCCGGATTTGTACGATTTGTTCCAGGACGCGCCGAACGTGCTCGTGGCCCGCCGGTACCGCTATGAGATCACCGAACGCATCGACGCCCAGGGGGAGGTCGTCACGCCATTGGCCGAGGACGAACTGCCCGCGTTGATCGAGGCCATCCGCTCCGCGGGCCTGCAAACGGTCGCGGTATCCTTCCTGTTTTCTTTCCTCAATGACACGCATGAACGCCGGGTCGGTGAGGCACTGCGCGCCGCGCTGCCGGATGTCGGTGTATTTCTGTCCTGCGAGGTACTGCCGGAAATCAGGGAGTTCGAGCGCGCCAGTACAACCGCCGTTTGCGCCTATGTCGGACCTCTGCTGGCCAGTTATCTCGACCGCTTGTCCAAAGCAACCACGGCGCTGGGCCTGCCGCCGCTCCATGTCATGGGTTCCTCCGGCGGGGTGTTCGATATCGCCGAGGGGTTGCGGATGCCCGCGATGGCGGTGGAATCCGGCCCGGCGGCCGGGGTGATCGCCGCGGCATTGGCCGGGAGGCAGCTGGACCGGCCCAATTTGATCTCCTTCGACATGGGCGGCACCACCGCCAAGGCCAGCGTCATCGTGAACGGCGAGATCGCCGTCACCGCGGAATACGAGGTCGGCGGCGCCGCCAATGCCAGGCGCTGGATGCACGGCACCGGCCACCCCATCCGCGTGCCGGTCATCGACCTGGCGGAGGTCAGCGCCGGGGGCGGCTCCATCGCCTGGGTCGATCCGGGCGGCGCGCTGAAAGTCGGACCGCACAGCGCCGGTGCGGCACCAGGTCCGGCGGCCTACGGCCGAGGCGGGGTTCACCCCACGGTGACGGATGCGAACGTCGTCCTTGGGTACCTCGATCGCCACGCATTGTTGGGCGGCGGTCTGCCGATCGATGCCGCTGCCGCCGAACGGGCGGTGTTGACGGATGTGGGCGCGCATTACGGCCTGTCCGCGGCCGATGCGGCCGAACGCATCGTGCGCATCGTCAATAGTAATATGGCGCAGGCGCTGCGCATCGTCTCGGTCGAGCGCGGACACGACCCGCGCGAATTCAGCCTGATCGCGTTCGGCGGCGCGGGACCCGTCCATGCCGTGGCGCTGGCCGAAGAACTCGGCATCCCCGAGGTCATCGTTCCACCCGCTCCCGGTGCGTTTTCCGCGTTGGGTCTCGTCGCCACCGACCTGAAGCGGGACTATGCCCGCACGCTCTACGCCGATCTGGGATCGGTACCGCCAGAACGCGTCGCCGATATTTTCGAGACCATGGAGGCAGCGGGTGCGGCCATGTTGGAAGCGGCCGGTGTGCCGGCGGAACGACGGGCGCTGGTCCGATCGGCGGACGTGCGTTACCGGCGACAGGCCTATGAACTCAATATTCCCATGTCCGGCGGGCCAATTACGCGGGAGGCCCTGGATGCGCTCGCGGCGGCATTTCATGGGAGGCACGAACAGACCTACGGTCATGCAAACCGAGCGGAAGGGGTTCAATTGGTGACCCTGCGCCTGACCGCCCTTGGCCGGCGCGCCGATTTGCGTCTGGCACGCAGTGGCGACGCGGCGCTCGCCAAGGTCCGTAAACGGAGTGTGTGGTTCGCCTCGTCGGGTTTTATCGATGTCGAGGTCCACTGGCGGGACGGTTTAATATTCGGCCAGCAACTGACCGGACCGGCGATTATCGAAGCGCTGGATTCGACCGTCGTCGTGCCGCCGCGCTGGCGGGTTCTCGTCGACGGGATGGGGTATTTGCGCATTACGCCCGGTTAACACGAAGGCCCCGCCCCAGCGCGTGTGCGATCCGTTGGCCCGCGCACGAATCTACGCTTCGCGGAAAGCTGCTCCTTATTATGCCCGCTGGTGCCGCCGCATCAGCAGCAGCAGAATCATCGGCGGCACCACCGTCAGAGTCATCATGCGAAAATCGTTGCTAAACGCGATGATTTGTGCCTGGTGGTCGATCATCTCGTTCAGCAGCGCCGCGCCATGACGGGTAAACGGATCCAGCACCCGGCTGGCATAGTCGCCCGCCTGCAACACGCGGCCGAATGGCGTGATCCCCGCCGCGATGTCCGCGTGCGTCGTCTGAATGCCGCGCGTCAGGGAGGCGGACGTGATGGAGATGCCGATCGCCGCACCGATATTACGGGCCAGCGACTGCATCGCGGTACCCTCCCCGCGCAGCACCGGCGACAAGCTCGTGTAGGCCATCACCGACATCGGGTTGAATACAAGCCCGATGGCAAAACCTTGCACGATCAGCGACAGCATCATTTCGTTCTGCGTGACACTGGGGGTCCAGGTGCTCATTTCGTACATCGCACCGCCCAGTACCAGCAGCCCCACCGCCATGATCTTGCGTTGATCGACCCGCATGCCCAGCCGGCTGGCGAGGAACATCGAGCCGATCATGCCGAAGCCCCGCGGCGACATGGCGATGCCCGCAGTGTACACCGGGTACCCAGCGAGATTTTGTAGATAGGGGGCCAGCAGCGCCGCGGTCGACATCATCACCGACGAAATGCAGAACACCATCACCATGCCGGAGGCGAAATTCCGGTCCTTGAATAAGGCCACCGACAGAAACGGTTTTTCAGCCACGAACATGTGCACTAGGAACAGATAGAAGGCGAGGCCGGCGGTCGCCGCCTCGATCCAGATCTCCCGCGATGCGAACCAATCCAGCTCCTGGCCGCGGTCCAGCATCATCTGCAACGCCGCCGCGCCCAGCGCGAGCATCGCGAATCCGTACCAGCTAAAGCGCAACTCGGGTTTCGCCGGCACGTCGGGCATAAAAAGGGCCAGACCAATGACGGCCAGAATGCCGAATGGCAGGTTGACGTAGAAAACCCAGCGCCAGCTGTAAAGATCGGTCAAATAGCCGCCCAAGGTCGGCCCCATAATCGGCCCCATGGTGATACCCATCGAAAAGATCGCCATCGCCTGCGCGCGGCGGGAAAATGGGTAGATGTCCAGCATCGTCACCTGCGACAACGGCGCCAACGCGGCGCCGCACATGCCTTGAAGCAAGCGGAAGGCGATCAGTTGCTCCAGCGTTTGCGCCGCGCCGCACAGCATCGATGCGACGGTGAAGCCAACGATGCAGCCGATGAACAGCCGCTTGCGCCCGAATCGCACCGCCATCCACCCGACCGGCGCGGTCATGATCGCGGCAGCGATGACGTAGGACGTCAGGACCCAGGTCACTTCGTCTCGCGACGCCGCCATGCTGCCCTGCATAAAGGGTAGCGCCACGTTGGCGATGGTGGAATCCAGCGTCTGCATCAGCATCGCCATCATGGCCGAGGCGGTGATCAGTGCGCGGTGCGGAACGGGCTGGGCTTCGCCTGACATAGGCTTGGGTTACTTTTTCTTGGGTGCCGGGAGTGTCGCGCCGTTCCCCCGACTGCGCCACCCCTTCCTCCGCACGATGCCTCCGAATATGTTCGGTTCATGGCAAATACACACAACACACCGGTCCTCATCGTGGGCGCCGGCCCCGCCGGCTACACGGCGGCGATCTACGCCGCGCGCGCCAACCTCAAACCCATCCTGATCGCCGGCTTGCAGCCGGGCGGGCAACTGACGATCACCACCGACGTGGAGAACTACCCGGGCTACGCCGACGTCATCCAAGGCCCCTGGCTGATGGAGCAGATGGAGGCGCAGGCCCGCCACGTCGGCACGAATGTGGTCAGCGACATCGTGACCAAGGTCGATTTTTCGAAGCGCCCGTTCCGCTGCGAAACCGATGGCGGCGACATTTACATCGCCGACTCCCTCATCGTCGCCACCGGTGCCCAGGCCCGTTGGCTCGGCCTTGAGGCCGAAATGCGCTTGCAAGGCCGCGGTGTGTCCGCCTGCGCCACCTGCGACGGGTTCTTTTATCGCGGCAAGACCGTCGCCGTGGTCGGCGGCGGCAACACGGCGGTGGAGGAAGCGCTGTACCTCACGCACCACGCCGAAAAGGTGACGCTGGTGCATCGCCGGGATTCGCTGCGGGCCGAGAAAATTTTGCAGGACCGGCTGTTCGCCAACCCCAAGATTTCCGTCATCTGGAACAGCGCGGTGGACGACATTCTGTCGGGCGGCACGCCGGAGGGGGTGACGGGTGCCCGCCTGCGTGACACCAAGACCGGCACGACAAGCGATTTGATGGTGGACGGGGTGTTCATCGCTATCGGCCACACGCCTACGACCGAACTGTTCCGCGGCCAGCTCGCGATGGACCACGAGGGCTATATCCAGACGACGCCCGGCAGCACGAAAACCTCGGTTCCAGGGGTGTTCGCGGCCGGCGACGTACAGGACAAGCTGTTCCGCCAAGCGGTGACCGCCGCAGGCACGGGCTGTATGGCGGCATTGGAAGCCGAGAAATGGCTCGCGGAGCACGACTGAGGGCCAGGTCTGGCGAATTTTTGTCAATTTGGTCCAATTTCCGTCCCATGACTCGGGTCGCTTGGTATTAGACTGAACTGTCCGGGTAAGCCCGAGACGGATTGGCCGGCAAGGTCCGGCCGAGGGAGAGGCTGAGTCATGGACTGGGATAAGTTGCGCGTGTTTCACGCGGTGGCCGAAGCTGGAAGCTTCACGCACGCGGGCGATACGCTGAACCTCAGCCAGTCCGCCGTTTCACGCCAAATTTCCGCGCTGGAAGAAAACCTCCAGGTGCCGCTGTTCCATCGCCACGCGCGCGGCCTGATCCTGACCGAACAGGGCGAGGCGTTGAACCGCACCGTGCGGGAAGTGTTCGCCAAGTTGGCTATGACCGAGGCGTTGCTGACCGAATCGAAGGAAAAGCCGGCTGGCCGGCTGAAGGTCACCACGACCGTGGGCTTCGGGTCATCTTGGTTGGCGCCAAGGCTGCAAGGCTTCCTCGAAGCCTACCCCGAGGTATCGGTCTCGCTGCTGCTGGACGACGGCGAACTCGATCTTGCGATGCGGGAGGCCGATGTCGCCATCCGCATGCATCCGCCCAAGCAGCCCGATCTGGTGCAACGGCACCTGATGACAATGCACTGGCATGTCTGCGCGTCGCCCGAGTATCTGAAAAAATACGGCGTGCCGCAGCGGCCCGAGGATCTGGACGAACATAAGCTGATCCTGTTCGGCCAGCATCATCCCCCGGTCGAGGAGGTGAACTGGCTCGCCGAGGCCGGCCGCCGACCCGGCAATCCGCGCCGCCCCTTGCTCGACGTCAACAGCGTCCATGCCGTGCTGCTCGCCATCCGTTCGGGCCTCGGGATTGGTGCGCTGCCGGACTACGCGATGGCGGAGAATCCCGATCTCGTGCGCATCCTGACGGACCTGAAAGGCCCGAAAGTGGATGTGTATTTCGTCTATCCGGAGGAGTTGCGGAACTCGAAACGCGTCGCGGTCTTCCGCGACTTCCTGCTCGCCCGATTGGCGGAAATCCACTGATCCGTTCCGCCTCCCGCATGGCATGTCGTTCCGGTCGCGACGGCCGATTTGCGTTGCCATGCCGCTCGCGAATGCGTGAACGCTTGCCATGCATGCGCGGCATGGCCGCTACCGGGATTTAGCGATAGATCAAAGTTCCAGCGGGGACTAAATATCTCGTTACCGCATACGGTGGCTATGCCGCCCGTTTTTCAGCCCGATGGGCTGGAAGGGGGTCTTTGATCCCTACGTCTCCCAGACGTGAAGCCTCCCTGTATACTCACCCCCGGCTAACCGCCGGGGGTTTTTTTGTGCCGCTTCCGCTTTGTACTGTCTCTTTTCGTTACTCGGAATGTTAACGCCGCGAAGGCAGGCCCAGCGCGGTCAATACAGTGTCATTAAGCATCGGTCTGGCGGCCGGCGGCCGCGACACCGCCAATCCCATGACGTCGTCGTAGCCCCACAGCGCCCAGCCGACGCCCGACCCCTCCAGCGCCTGCCGCACGGTGCGCAGCCACGCCAGACGAGCGGGCGGGTTCAGCGCATCCGATGCGCCGAATTCCCCTGCCAGCAGTACCACCCGATGGGCGCGTGCCCAGGCGGCCGCGCGCCCGATCCGCTGCTCGATCGCCGAACGGTCCCAGCCCATGGCGCAGTAGTACCGCATGAGCTCGCCCGTGGGCCCGGTGGCGCTCGGCCCGGTGGCGCTGGGCCCGGTGGCGCTGGGCCCGGTGGCGCTTCCCTCGCAGGTTGCGCGGTCACCGATCGGGAAGGGCAGGCGGGCGAGCGCCGTCCGGTCGAGGCCGGGACGATAGGCGGCAAGCGACGTCAGCTCCGCCGGGTCGTAGAAGTGGAAGCTGTAGAGAACGTTCGGGTCCGATTCCGGCGTCAGGGCCAGAAGGCCGCCGATGCTTCCCCAGTCCTGGCCGGTCAGCAGGATGGTGCTGTGCGGGAGGGTGGCGCGCAGCTCCAGCAGAATCGCGTGCTGCAGGGCCGCCCAACTTGCGGGATCGCCGGGAAAGACCGGTTCGTTCAGGATTTCGGGCACGGTTAGAAGCGGGTCGCAGCGCCGCAAAGCCGGACCCATGGCACGCCAGAAGGCGAGCAACCGGTTCCGGTCGGCGGCGCTCGTCTCCAGGTGCCAGGCGGTGGGATGCGCATCCACCACAACCGCCAGGCCCCGACTCTGCAAGCGGCAGATGGCCGTGACCGCCACTTCCCGCATGCCGGGCGCCGCCACCACATCCGGGTCCACCGCCAGGCGCACGAAATCGAACCCCGCTCGGCGCAGATCCGCCATCGCGGCGTCGGTCATCCAGCGCGACAGCACGGCAGGGTCGCGGCTGCCGGGAAATCGGAACCAGCCGGTAATGGCCACGCCATGCCGAAGATGCGCCAGCACGGAAGCCGGCGGCTGCGCCGAGGCCACCGATGTCAGCAGGACGCAACAGAAAATAAAACCCCGAACAGCATGCGTTATTAACAAAATATTAACCTTTGCCGCGTAGGCTTGGACGATACGCACCGAAAGGTTAATCCTTGGTTAACAGCCGCCGAGATATTTTCGAATGCACCGCGGTTTTGTTGCTGGCGGTCGCGGTGTTGACCGCCACTGCCTGGAGCCGGGGTGCGGAGTACGACGAGCAGTATACCCTGTTCGTTACCTCCGGCACGCCACGTCCCATTTGGCCGGACGCCGCGTTCCCCGCGCGGGAGGTCGTTCGGGTGCAATCCGGACACGCCGGACTGGCCGCGATTGCCGGCGATCTGCGCCGGACCGATGTTCATCCCCCGCTCTACTTTTGGGTGGCCGGCGTCTGGCGCCCGCTCGTCGGCGACGGGCTGTTCGCGGTACGGTTGCTGTCGGTCTTTTTCGGGTTGGGCACACTGGCCGCCGTTGGCATGGCCGCGCGGCGCTGCGACATTCCCCCGGCGACCGCGATGCTGCTGACCTTGGGCTGTTACGGGTTCGCCTATACCGCCGCCATCGCGAGGGGTTTCGCGCTGGCGCAATTGTTTACTCTGGCCGGACTGGTGACGATTTTGAGCGGGCGCCGGTTCCTCGCGGGCGTGCTGCTGGGCGCGGCGGTGCCGACCAATTATTTGGCCGTGTTCGCCTGCATCGCGGTGGCCGCCCTCGGCTGGCGGAGCCGTTGGCGTATCGCGATCGGGTTCCTTCCCGGGCTATTGGGGGCGGTTTGGTTTTTCCTCGCCCAACGCGGCACCCGCATTGGTCAGTTTCCGCCCTTCGAAATGTTGCCGGCGATGGTCCGGCTGGCGCGATACGGGGCGGCAAACCTGACCGGGGGATTGCCGCTTTATGTGCCCGAGGCGGCGCAGTCGTTTGTCGCGGCGGGTCTGGCGGTTGGCCTGCTGGCTGTTGGCGGGCTGGTCGTCCTTCGATGGCGCCATTTTGGCGTGCCGCATTTGTGTCTTGCGTTGGCGGCGCTCGCACCGCCGGCCGGTCTGCTGGCGTTGGGGTGGGTGTTCGATAACACGCCAATCGAACTCCGCTACCTTTCTTTCGCGACCCCGTTCGTCGCACTTTTGGTTGCCGCCGCGCGTCCCCCGCGTTTGGTCCTGGCGGCTATTCTAACGGTGCAGGCCGCATCCATCGCCGGGCTGATCCTGCGGCCGGAAACGATGCAGCCGGCGACGGCCACAGCGCTGGCCGCGGCGGAACTGGCCGGGGAGGGGGCGGTCATGCTGCCGCGCGGCAACGACGGGGTGGGGATCGTGGGTGCATTCGCCGCGGCATCCCCACCGGATATGCGGTTGTTGGTCGTCGGTCCCGGCGAAACATTGGCGGACATCCGCCGCCGAATCGCACCCTTTCGCCGGATCGTGCTGGCGGACCTGGCGCAAGACGCGGACAGCCGGAAGGCGCTGCCGGTCATGACGGCCGCATTGCACGAGTCCGGATGGTATGAAATCGGCCGTGGGTTCCATGTTGTGGCCTACCAACGCGTGGATGGGGCGCAGTAAGTAGCGTCGGCGGCGGCCGCGGTCCAAAATGTCGCCATGACACGCATTTTGCTTTGGAGCTGCCTCGCCGCGGGCGTTTTGTATGCGATCGTGGTCGCGGGGCTCTACACGGTCCAGCGGCGGCTGCTGTTCGTGCCCGATACCAATACGCCTGACCCGGCGGGTGTTGGCGTGCCGGGGGTCGCGGTGGCGCGGGTGCCCACCGCCGACGGACTTTCGCTGCTCGCCTGGTATGTGCCGCCTGTGCAACCCACCGGCTTCACGGTGCTTTTGCTGCACGGCAACGCCGGCAATATCGCGAACCGCGCCGGCCGGCTGCGCGCGTTTCAGCAGATCGGTTGGGGCGTTCTGCTGCTGGAATACCGGGGCTACGGCGGCAATCCCGGGTCACCCAGCGAGGACGGTCTGGTCCTCGACGCGCAGGCCGGTCTGGCGGAACTGCACCGTCGTGGGGTGCGGGCCGAGCGCATTTTGCTTTGGGGCGAATCCCTCGGGAGCGGGCTGGCGGTGCGGCTGGCGTCGGAGAACCCGGTCGCCGCCGTGCTGCTGGATGCGCCCTACACCAGCATCGCCGATGCCGCGCAGGGGCAATATCCCTTTGTGCCGGTGCGGTTGTTGCTGAAGGACCGGTTCGAATCGCTCTCCCGCATTCCAAGGGTGCGCGCGCCCATTCTGGTCATGCAGGGTTCGGCCGACCGGTTGGTGCCGCCGGCGATGGGGCGCGCCATGATCGCGGCGGCGAAGGGGCCGACCGAATTATGGGTGGCCGAAGGCGCGGGGCA
>JANXTL010000138.1 GCA_025352375.1 Acetobacteraceae bacterium
ATGCGCGTCAACCAGCGCTACTTCGCGCTGCGCACGGCCGAGGGCAAAGCCGCCCCTTGGTTCGCCTTCGTGTCCAACATCGCGGCCGAGGACGGTGGCGCCATTATCGTCGCCGGCAACGAACGGGTGCTGCGCGCCCGGTTCTCGGATGCGCGGCATTTCTGGGACCTCGACCGCAAGGGGCGGCTGGAAAGCCGGGTGCCCTCGCTGGCGCATGTCACCTTCCAGGCCAAGCTCGGCACGCAGGGCGACCGGGTCATCCGGCTCAAGCGCCTGGCCGACATCATCGCCCCGCACGTCGGGGCCCCCGGCGCGATGGCCGAGCGCGCGGCGGAGCTGGCGAAAGCAGACCTCGTGTCCGGCATGGTCGGGGAGTTCGCCGAGCTGCAAGGCGTCATGGGCAGCTACTACGCGCTGCACGACGGCGAACCGATCGAGGTCGCCGATGCCATCCGCGAGCACTATGCCCCCCGCGGCCCCAACGAAGCCGCCCCCAGCGCGCCGGTGTCCATCGCGGTAGCACTGGCCGACAAGCTGGACCAACTCGTCGGGTTCTTCGCCATTGGGGAAAAGCCCACCGGCTCGGGCGACCCGTACGCGCTGCGTCGGGCCGGGCTCGGCGTCATCCGTATCATCCGAGAAAACGGCCTACGGTTATCACTCTTGCCGCTCCTCGACGCAGCATTCTCAGCTGTGAATGACACGCTCCGGTCATTAGCGCCCGGATCGTCGAGCTTAACCGCCTTAAAACACGTCCCAGGGCACGACGGTTTTGCTGAACCGATTTCTCTTGATGTTCTCGATTTCCTGGCTGATCGCCTGCGCATCCAACTCCGCGCCGAGGGCGCACGCCACGACGTGCTGACCGCCGTGTTCGCGACCGGGGCCGACGATGACATCGTGCGGCTACTGGCTCGGGCTAGGGCGGTCGCGGACCTGCTCGGCACCGAGGACGGCACCAACCTGCTCACCGCCTACCGCCGGGCGGCCAATATTCTGAGGATCGAGGACCGCAAGGACGGGCCGCACACCGGACCGACCGACCCCGCGCTGTCGCGGGAACCGGCGGAACAAGGGCTGGAAATGGCACTGGCCGGGTTGCACGACCTCGACAGGCAACTGGCGGCCGAGGACTACGTCGGCGCCATGACCGCCATGGCCGGCCTCCGCGCCCCCCTCGACGCGTTCTTCACCGATGTCACCGTCAACGCGCCCGATCCGGATTTACGCCGCAATCGTTTGCGTCTTTTGCATCGGGTCCGCGTTATAATGGATCGCGTCGCCGATTTTTCACGCATTGAAGGCTGATCATGACCAATAAGTGGGTTTACTCCTTCGGCGCCGGCCTCAATGAGGGCCGGTCGGACATGCGCAACCTCCTGGGCGGGAAGGGCGCGAATCTGGCGGAAATGGCCAGCATCGGCCTGCCCGTGCCGCCGGGCTTCACCATAACGACCGAACTCTGCACGGCGTTCTACGCGAACGGCCGCAAATACCCCGGCGATCTGGCCGCGCAGGTCGATGCCGCGCTCGGGCTGGTGGAAGACGCGGTCGGGCTGAAGTTTGGCGATGCCGTCAAACCGCTGCTGGTTTCCGTCCGCTCCGGCGCTCGGGTGTCCATGCCGGGCATGATGGACACCGTCCTGAACCTCGGCCTGAACGACACCACCGTGGCCGGGTTGGCCGCCTCGGCCGGGGATAAGCGCTTCGCCTGGGACTCCTACCGCCGCTTCATCCAAATGTTCGGCTCCGTCGTGCTGAACGTCGATCACCATCGGTTCGAGGAAATCATCGAACTGGCCAAGATCGAGGCCGCTGTCGTTGAAGATACGGACCTGACCGCGGATGACTGGCAGAACGTGGTCGAGGGCTACAAGGACCTGGTCGAACACGAAACTGGCAAGCCGTTCCCGCAGGACCCGCGCGAGCAACTTTGGGCGGCGGTGGGCGCAGTGTTCGGATCGTGGGAAAACCCGCGCGCCAACACGTATCGCCGGCTGCACGACATTCCCTCGGATTGGGGCACCGCCGTCAACGTGCAGGCCATGGTGTTCGGCAACATGGGGCAGGATTGCGCCACCGGCGTATGCTTCACCCGCGACCCCTCCACTGGCGAAAACATCTTCTACGGCGAATATCTGACCAACGCGCAGGGCGAGGACGTCGTCGCCGGCATCCGCACCCCGCAGCCGCTGTCCAACAAGGGCGCCAAACCGGGGGAATTGCCCCTGGAAACCGTCATGCCGAACGCCTACGCCGAACTGATGGCCGTCCGGGAAAAACTGGAGCGGCACTACCTCGACATGCAGGACATCGAGTTCACCGTGCAGCAAAACAAGCTGTACATGCTGCAAACCCGCAACGGCAAACGCACCGCCGCCGCGTCCCTGCGCATGGCGGTCGAGATGGCCAACGACGGCCTGATCGACCGGTCCGAGGCCGTGCGCCGCGTCAACCCTGCCTCGCTGGACCAACTGCTGCACCCCACGCTCGACCCAAAAGCCCCGCGCACCCTGCTGGCAAAGGGCCTCCCCGCCAGCCCCGGCGCCGCCGTGGGCGCGGTGGTGTTCAACGCCGATGAGGCGGAAAGCCGCGCCGCCAAAGGCGAGGCGGTCATCCTGGTCCGTATCGAAACCTCCCCCGAGGACATCCACGGCATGCACGCCGCCCGGGGCATCCTGACGACTCGTGGCGGCATGACCAGCCACGCGGCAGTGGTGGCGCGCGGCATGGGCCGCCCCTGCGTCGCCGGCGCCGGCGGCATCGCGGTGGATTACAACGCCCAAACCCTGAAAACCGGCGGCAAAACCGTGCACGCCGGCGAAACCATCACCCTGGACGGCGCCACCGGGGAGGTCTTCCAGGGCTCGGTCGCAATGGTCGAGCCCGCAATGTCCGGCGATTTCGGCATATTGATGGAGTGGGCCGACGGCTGCCGCCGCATGGGCGTGCGCGCCAACGCGGAAACCCCGCTGGACGCGGAAACCGCCCGCAAATTCGGCGCCGAGGGCATCGGTCTGTGCCGCACCGAACACATGTTCTTCGACCCCGAACGCATTCTGGCCGTGCGACAGATGATCATTTCGTCCACGGAATCCGGCCGCCGCACCGCCTTGGCTCGGCTGTTGCCCTTCCAGCGGGAGGATTTCCGCAAATTGTTCAACATCATGGCCGGGCTGCCGGTAACGATCCGGCTACTCGACCCGCCGCTGCACGAGTTCCTGCCGCACGCGGAACACGACATGCAGGAGGTCGCGGATAGTCTGGGCGCCGATATCGCGACCATCCGCCAACGCGCCGAAGAACTATCCGAAGCCAACCCCATGCTCGGCCATCGCGGCTGCCGCCTGGGCATCGCCTATCCCGAGATCTACGAGATGCAGGCCCGCGCGATCTTCGAGGGCGCGCTGCTGGTCGCGGCGACCGGCGACGCCCCCCACCCCGAGATCATGATCCCGCTGGTCGGCACCCGCCGCGAGTTGGAAATCACCCGAGCACAGGTGGACAAAATCGCCGCCGAGGTGTTCGCGGAGGCCGGCAAGTCCATCGAATACAGCGTCGGCACCATGATCGAGCTGCCTCGCGCCGCGCTTCTGGCGAACAAGATCGCCGAAGTCGCGGACTTCTTCAGCTTCGGCACTAACGATTTGACCCAGACGGTGTTCGGCCTGTCGCGCGACGACGCCGGGAAGTTCCTGCCGGCCTATGTGGAGGCGGGCATCCTGGAGAAGGACCCCTTCGTGTCGATCGACGTCGAGGGCGTGGGCGAAATGGTGCGCATCGCGGTCGAGAAGGGCCGCCGGACGAAGCCAGGCCTGAAGATGGGGATTTGCGGGGAGCACGGGGGCGACCCGGCGTCGATCGCGTTCTGCGAGAGCGTGGGGCTGGATTACGTCTCGTGCAGCCCCTACCGGGTGCCGGTGGCGCGGCTGGCGGCGGCTCAGGCGGCGCTCGGGGTGCGGGGGGATCGGACGGCGTGAG
>JANXTL010000168.1 GCA_025352375.1 Acetobacteraceae bacterium
CGATCCAGTCGGAACCTTTGCGGGTCATGGGCGTGCGTCCTTGGGCGGTGTGTTCGGCGTGCGTATATCAGGGCCATCGGGCCATGCGATACGATCGAACAGCACTCGCAGTTTCAACCCGCGCGTGGAAACACGTGCTTAAACGGGGCGTGGCCGCCTGTAAAACCGAGATTACTCCGCCGCCCCCCGCAATGCCGCCCCCGCCGCCAATGGGCACAAAGGCAAGGCCACCATCAGCAACGCGGCAAGCAGGAGCAGATGCGGCCGGGCACTCATTCCGCTGGAAGCCGCGTCCGCCGCCGCAACCCCAAAGATCAGCACGGGCGTGGTCAATGGCAGAACCAACAGCGGCAGCAACACCCCGCCTCGACGGGCGCCGAGCACGATGGCGGCCCCGGTTGTGCCCAATAGCGACAGGAGTAGCGTGCCGGGCAGCAGGCCGGCCAACAGAGCGGGAATTGCCTCCGACGGCATCCGCAACATCACGGCCAGCGGCGCGGCCGCGAGCAACAGGGGTAAACCGGTTACCAGCCAGTGCGCGGCAGCTTTGGCGGCCGCGATCGCGGCGGCGGGAAGGCCGCTGAGAAGTAGCTGGTCCAGCGAACCATCCTCCAAATCCGCACCGAACAGGCGGTCAAGCGGCAGTAGGGCGGCGAGCAAGGCGCAGACCCATACGATCCCGGGGGCAATGCGGCCCAGGGTCTCCGGCGCCGGGCCAATGGCCAAGGGAAACAGCGACGCCGCGAGGACGAAGAACAGCAGCGCGCCCAGGGTGTCGGCGCCGTGGCGCAAGGACAACCGGAGCTCGCGGGAGAGGATGGCTTTCATGCGAGGCGTAGCTCCGCGACGTCGGCCAGCGGCAGCGGCACATGGGTGGCGGCGATGACGATGCCGCCTCGGTCGCGATGATTGCGCAATAGCCCGCCGAAACGGGCGATCGCGGCGGTGTCGAGACCCAGCGAAGGCTCGTCCAGGAGCCACAGCGGGGCGGCGGTGAGCGCGAGGCGAGACAGCGCGAGGCGCCGCTTCTGGCCGGCGGAGAGCATGCGGGCCGGGAGGTCGGCGAGGTCGGTGAGAGAGAGGGCGGCCAGAGCCGCTGCGACAACGCTTCCCCTCCCCTTGAGGAAGGCGGTTGGGGGGCGTTTCTCTTTATCAATGCCAGTCGTTAACGCCGCATAAAACCCCAAATTCTCCGCCACCGTCAGCCCGGGCTTCACCGCATCCCGATGCCCGACATACGCCACCCGCTTGGCATGCTCCATCAAATCCGCCAATGCGTCACGGCCATCCCACAGCAGGCGCCCGGCCTCGGCGCGCCCCAATCCGGCCAGTACCCGCAACAATGTGGACTTCCCGGACCCGTTCGGACCCGCCAGAACCAGGGCGCCACCGGGCGGCACCAAGAACGACAAGTCCCGGAACACCAGCCGCTCACCCCGAAATGCCGCCAAATTTTCCGCGCGCAGCACGCTAAATCCTTGTTGCAATGCGGCAGGTGGACGATCCCCCGCCGTTTGGTCTAAAGCCCCTGGCGACTGAGCACCCAGCACAGGGAACGGGCACATGACATCAATCGGGCACGACACTCTCAAAACACGCCGCACCCTGAACGTCGAGGGCAAGGCCTACGATTACTACTCGTTGCCCGAGGCCGCGAAGACCCTGGGCGATTTCTCCCGCCTGCCGGTCAGCCTGAAAGTGCTTTTGGAGAACACCCTTCGGTTCGAAGACGGGCGCAGCTACACCACCGCCGACGCCAAGGCCATCGTGGAGTGGCTGGAGAAGGGGTCGTCCTCCAAGGAAGTGCCGTTCAAGCCCGCGCGCATTCTGCTGCAAGATTTCACCGGTGTGCCGGCGGTGGTCGATCTGGCCGCCATGCGCGACGGGCTTACTCGGCTGGGCGGCAACCCGGCCAAAGTGAACCCCCTGGTGCCGGTCGATCTGGTGATCGATCATTCCGTGCAGATCGACGTGTTCGGCACCGCCGCCGCGCTGCAAACAAACGTCGATATCGAGTTCGAGCGTAACGAAGAACGCTACAAATTCCTGCGCTGGGGCCAGGACGCGTTCGACAATTTTCGGGTTGTCCCGCCGGGGACGGGCATCTGCCACCAGGTGAACCTGGAGTATTTGGGTCAATGCGTGTGGACGTCGACGAATGGCGGCACCAATTTCGCCTACCCGGACACGCTGTATGGCACCGATAGCCACACCACGATGGTGAACGGCCTTGGCATCCTCGGCTGGGGCGTTGGCGGCATCGAGGCCGAGGCCGCCATGCTCGGCCAGCCCATCGCGATGCTGATCCCCGACGTGATCGGCTTCCGCCTGACCGGCAAGACGAAGGAAGGCATCACCGCCACCGACGTGGTGCTGACCGTGACGCAAATGCTGCGCCGCAAGGGCGTGGTGGGCAAGTTTGTCGAATTCTACGGGCCGGGCCTGGACGATCTCGGCCTGCCGGATCGCGCAACGATCGGCAACATGGCGCCGGAATACGGCGCGACCTGCGGCTTCTTCCCGGTGGACAAGGTAGCGCTGGATTACCTGCGTTTGTCGGGCCGCGACACGCACCGCATCGCACTGGTCGAAGCCTATTTGCGCGCTCAGGGCATGTTCCGCGAGCCCGGCCAGCCCGACCCCGTGTTCACCGATACGCTGGAACTGGATCTTTCCACCGTCGAGCCGAGTATGGCTGGCCCGAAGCGGCCGCAGGATCGCGTGGCGCTGAAGGATATTTCTTCAAGCTTCGCAGCCGAACTGACCAAGGGACTAGGCGTACCCGCCAACGAAGCCGGGGTTTCGGTCAAAGTGGAAGGGAAAAACTACGAGCTGACGCATGGTGACATCGTCATCGCCGCGATCACATCCTGCACCAATACATCGAATCCGTCTGTCCTGGTCGCCGCGGGCCTGGTGGCACGCAAGGCGCACGCCAAAGGCCTGCGGCCGAAGCCTTGGGTCAAGACCTCGCTCGCGCCTGGGTCGCAGGTGGTCACCGAATATTTGGACAAGTCCGGCCTGACCGCGGACCTCGACGCCATCGGATTCAACACCGTGGGCTACGGCTGCACGACCTGCATCGGCAACTCCGGCCCGCTGGACGACGCCATCGTCGATGCGATCGAGGACAACCGCCTGGTCGGCACCGCCGTGATCTCCGGCAACCGCAACTTCGAGGGCCGGGTGCATGCCAACGTGCGCGCCAATTATTTGGCATCTCCACCGCTGGTGGTCGCCTACGCCTTGCTGGGCAAGGTGACCGTCGATATCACGACGGAGCCCCTCGGCATCGGCAACGACGGCAACCCCGTCTATCTGCGCGACGTCTGGCCGACCAACAAGGAAATCGCCGACATCGTCGCGTCCAGCCTGTCGCGCGATCAATTCCTGAAGCGTTACGGCGAGGTCAGCAAAGGCCCGAAGCAGTGGCAGGCGATCGAGGTCGAAGCCGGCGCCGCGACCTACCGCTGGAACGATTCTTCCACTTATGTGAAAAACCCGCCCTATTTCGACGGCATCACCATGGAGCCGAAGCCGGTTGGCGACATCCTCGGTGCTCGGGTTTTGGCGGAGTTGGGCGATAGCATCACCACCGATCACATCAGCCCGGCCGGCAACATCCGCAAGGTTTCGCCCGCCGGCGAATACCTCGGTGAGCGTCAGGTGCAGCAGAAGGATTTCAACAGCTACGGCGCCCGCCGCGGCAACCACGAAATCATGATGCGCGGCACCTTCGCCAACATCCGTATCCGGAACGAAATGCTGACGAACGTCGAAGGCGGCATGACCAGGCACCTGCCGTCCGGCGAGCAAATGCCGATCTACGACGCAGCTATGCGCTACAAGGCCGAGGGCGTGCCGTTGGTGATTTTTGGCGGCAAGGAATACGGCACCGGCTCGTCCCGCGACTGGGCCGCCAAGGGCACCTTCCTGCTCGGCGTCAAAGCCGTGATCGTGGAAAGCTTCGAGCGTATCCATCGGTCGAACCTGGTAGGGATGGGCGTGCTACCCTTGACCTTCAAGGAAGGCATGGACCGCAAGACGCTGGGTCTGACGGGCGATGAGATCGTCGACATCGTGGGGCTGGACGACATCAAAGCCCGCATGGATCTTTCGTTGGTGATCCACCGGTCCAATGGTGTTGTCGATACCGTTCCGGTCACATGCCGCATCGATACGGTAGATGAGGTCGGCTACTACCAGCACGGCGGTATTCTGCAATACGTGCTGCGCCAAATGGCCGCGGCAGCTTAATCGTCACGGAGCGGGACCGATGCAGATTGGAATCCAATTTTTCCCCGACATCGGTCCCGAGGTCCAATCCGCCCGAGACTACTGGCAGGACGCGCTCAAGCTGGTCGGCCTCGTCGACCGCTATGGTTACGCGCACGTCCGCACTGTCGAGCATTACTTTCTGCCTTACGGCGGCTATAGCCCCAACCCCATCGTGTTCCTGGCGGCGGCGGCGCAGGTCACCAAGCACGCCCGCCTGATTACCGGTGCGGTGCTGCCGGCGTTCAACAACCCCCTGAAAATCGCCGGGGAACTGGCGATGCTCGATGCGCTATGCGACGGGCGCGTCGACGCCGGTTTCGCCCGCGCCTTCCTGCCGCACGAATTCAAGCATTTCGGCGTCAAGCTGGACGAAAGCCGAGCACGATTCGATGAAGGAGTGGAACAGGTGCGGCGGTTGCTGGAGCAAGAGAATGTTACCAGCGAGGGTCGTTTTCACTCGTTCGCCAACGTGACGTCCCTGCCCCGCCCGACCCAGTTGCCGCGCCCACCGTTTTACGTCGCGGCGTTGGCAACGAAAGAATCATTCGAACGGGCGGGTGCGGCGGGATACGGCATCATGGCCATCCCCATGGCCGGCGGCCCGATGAAGGAACTGCTCGATGTCTACCGGGCCGCTCGGGCGCTCGCCGGGCACGACGGGCCGGGCTCGATCATGCTGGCGTTTCACATGCTGTGTCACCAGGACCAGCAGCAGGCCGAGCAAATCGCGCGCGGGCCGATCGAACGGTATTTGAAATCTCTGGTTGCCGCGGCATCGGAATGGACGACCGGTGCGTCGTCCGCCGATTACCCTGGCTACGACAAGGTGATTGAGGGTTTGTCGCGGGAGGATTTCGATACCCAGGTGGCGAAATGCGCGGCGTGGGTGGGCACGCCCGAGCGGATTTTAGACACTATTAGCAGCTATCGTCGCCAGGTCGGGGATTTCGAGATTGCGTCGTTGCAGGTGAATTTCAACGACGTGCCGTTGGCGGCCGCGATGGATTCGATGCGGCTGTTTGGCGACCGGGTTTTGCCGCGGGTTTAGCTGTTCAATGGCGTTCGGGTCACGCGGAACCGAGATAGTCTGACGGCCGCAAGACTGAAATCCCGCGCCAAGGATGCAGGACCAGAAGATCGTTATCGCTGGATACTATTGTTCCAGCAGATGCAGCGAGCGCCAATTCCAGGTATTTGTTGTCTTTCGGGTCCCGGCAATCTGTTACTGCTAGCAAGGGATCGCCCCAGACCGTACCCGATACAAGCCGATCCAGAAGATCGTCGCGTAGGTCGGAATCGATGAATCGTGCCAATCTTGGGCGATGCATCACTTCGAATATCTCATCGAAGACAAACTGAGACATGGCCAGGATATCTGTAGCCCTGGCTTTTCTGAAAGCCAAATATGGAACACCGCCGACATTCATGGCAGCGCTCACTAGACCATGATCGTTTGAGGTTGCATGCGATCTCGGCGTTGGATCATGGTCTAAGCCTTTGTTTGAGAGGGTGATTCACGCCCGAGGTTGAAGTCAACCTCAGGCGATCACGCTCTAACGTCGAAGCGTCCATGACGATCAATACGTTCGCTTGGCCTTATGGGCGGCGAGTTCGGCCTCCAGCAACTCGGGCGTCAGACCCTTGGCCTTTGAATCGGCGCCAAGCCGATCCAGGGCGTCCATCAGCGGGTCATGGCCAGCCTGAGCGATAAGAATGCGGCTCACAATCCGCCCCACCGCCGCGCGTTTCCGCGCGTCAAGCAATGCCGCTGCTTCTGCTTCAACCGGGATAACGACATCGACAACGTCGGCCATCACGACCTCCTACGGCTTGAGCATACCTGAATCACGCCGATCATCCAACCACGTATCGCCCGTCCACCCCTGCGTATCGTAGTCAGCCATGCACCGATCTACCATCGCCTCCATCTTCGCCAGTTCCCCACCCTTTTCCGCCCAGGTCAGGGTTTGGGCGCGAATATCCTCCCACCCGCCGGCATAGTTGCGTTCGTACAGCTCGTGCCGGCCGCCGAATTCAGTGCCGACGGCGTCCCAGAGCAGCTTCATGATCTTGATACGCTCCTCGTAGCCGACCCCGTGGGAGCCGCGGACGTAACGCTCCAGATACGGCTGGATCGCGGGATTGGCGAAATCCTTCACCGACGACGGCAGATAAATCAGCGCCGAGGTCACAGTTCTTTCGACTATGTCCTTGATCCGGGGATAGGCATCCGGCGCGAACACGCGGTATGCCTGCCCGGCCTTCAATTCCGGCAGCACGGCGTCACCCTTCCACGGGTCGGGATTATTGGCCATGGCATTGGACAGCGACCAGAACAGGTTGCGCCAGGCCACGACCTCCCCCAGCAGCACCTGATTACCGCGCGCTTCGTCTCCGCCTGTGCAGCGCAGGGCTTTGGCCAGCAGGCCGGTGATGAAATCCAGTTTAACCGCGAAACGGGTGCAGCCCTGGAACTGGAAGCCATTGGTGAACCCCGAGCGCGGGTAGAAGCTTAAGACACGCTGGGGGTCTCGATAGATGAAGACGTCTTCCCACGGGATGAACACGTTATCCAAAACGAAAATCGCATCGTTCTCATCGAACCGGGACGATAACGGGTAATCGAACGGGGAACGGGCAGCGCGTTCGTACGATGTGCGGCAGAATAATTTCAGGCCCGGTGCGTCGATCGGCACCATGAACATCAGCGACATGTCTAGATCTTCTGTCGCCGTCTTTGAGCTTTGGCCCATGAAGTTGTAGTGCGTGATGGCCGCCGACGTCGCGACGACCTTGGCGCCGGAGACGACGATGCCGCCATCGACCTCCTTCTGCACGCAAACGAAAACGTCTTTCGACGCTTCGGCCGGCAAATGCCGGTCGACCGGCGGGTTGACGATTGCGTGGTTCATGAACGGCACGGCTTCCTGCGCGCGCTTATACCAGGCTTTCGCATTGTCGGCGTAGGGACCGTAATATTCCGCATTGGCGCCAAGCGTGTTGGTGTATGCCGCCTTGTAATCCGGTGTGCGGCCCATCCAGCCGTAGGACAACCGCGACCATTCCGCGATGGCGCCTTGCGCGCCGATCAAATCCTCCCGCGATCGTTGCACACGGAAGAACTTGTGGGTGTAACCGCCCGATCCCGTATCCGTGGGGCAGGTCATCACCTCTTTCGTTGCGGGGTCGTGCATCGCGTCGTAAAGCCGAGCGATGGAGCGGACGGAATTGCGGAAGGCGGGGTGGGTGGTGACGTCGGCGACGCGTTCGCCATCGATATAGACCTCCCGCCCATCTTGGAGGCTTTGGATGTATTCCGCACCTGTGAAGGGACGGGTTTTATCGGCGATGATGTCTTCGGGGCGCATGGACAATTTCCTTCCTGGCGGGCCGGCTTATACCACCACCCGCCGCAGCGGCCGCACCAGAAGCAACGCGCTGCCGCCCAGCACGGCCGACGCCAGGAACGCCAAGCCACCGAAGCGCGCGTAGAGCAGGCCGGACACGAACATCGCCACCCCCGCTGGAATGCCATACCCCAGGGCCGCGTGCAGCGCTTGCGCCGTGGCCGCGCGTTCGGGGGGCACCGCCCGTCCGAGAAGGAGCATCGACGACAGATGTTGCATGGCGAAGGTCGCGGCATGCAGCAACTGCACCGCCACCAACATTGGCAGTCCGGGTGAGAACGCGATCGCCGACCAACGCACGATCGACGCCATTGCCGCGCAGGCCGTGAGGCCGGAGGGTCCCAGCCGCTCGATCAACCGCCTGCCGCGCCAGAACAGCAGGATTTCCACGACGATGCCCTCGGCCAGCAATAACCCGATAGTCTGGTCGCTCAGGCCCTGCGAACGCCAGAGCAACGCGGCGAACCCGTAATAGGCGGCGTGCGCGCCCTGGATCAGCGCCGTGCATGCGACCGCCAGCCGGAACGCCGGGTTCCGAAAAAGCTCCCACCCGCCAAACCCGCGTGCTCGGCTTGCCCCAAGATCCGCCTCCGGCAGCAACCGACTGAGAACGGTCGAGGTGCCGTAGCCGATGGCCAGCAGAAACGGCACCAGCCAGGACCCTACCGCAGTCAGCAACGAACCGGCGGCGGCGGTGGCGAGCATAAAGGTCGCCGATCCCACGGCCCGCACCGGCCCGTATTCCATCAGCCCCTGCCGAGCCAGGGATAATGCCAGGGAGTCTGCCAGGGGATTGATGGCGGAGGCCGCGATCCCCTGCCCCGCCGCGACCAGTAACACCGGCCAGAAGCCCGATGTCAGCGGGAAGATCAGCACCAGCACGGTGGCGGCGAGCGTCGCGCCGGTCAGCACCGGACGGCGGCGCCCCAGCCGGTCGGCGACCCCGCCCCATTGTGGGCCGGCCAACACGCGCAAGAAGGATGCCGCACTCAGGATTTGGCCGATATCGGCTGGCGAAAGGCCACGATCGGCGAACCAGAGGGGCATGAAACCGGTGACGCCCATGGCGGTGAAATAGGCACCGACGAACAGTCCGACACGAACCGCGACCGGCAGCGTCACTGGGCCGCGACTTCCCGCACTTTGCGCGCCATGGCCGCGATCCCGTTGCCGCGGTTGGTCGACAACGCCTCCAACAGGCCGAGGTCCTTCAGGAACACCGGGTCGGTCGCCGCGATCTCCGCCGGGGTTCGGCCGGAGTAGACGCGCAGCAGCAGTGCCACGAGGCCTGACACGATCGCGGCGTCGGAGGCCCCGGCGAAATACAGGGTGCCGTCGCGCTTGACCGCTTCCATCCAGACCCGGCTTTGGCAGCCGGGCACGCGGTGGGCGTCGTTGGCCCAGTCTTCCGGGAAGGCTGGCAGCTTACGGCCGAGTTCTATAATGAATTGATAACGTTCCATCCAATCGTCGAAGAATTCGAGTTCCTCGCGGATGGCTGCGATGGCCTCGGCGGCAGTGGGTTCCTCGGGTTGGACGAAGGGGTCGGTCACAAGCGCCCCTGCTCCAGCCGGTCGAGCGTGCCCCAAATGCGGTCCATGTAGCTGTCCTTGTCGTACATCGAATACAGCGCCCCGGCCAGACGCACGGGGTCGCCGGAGTAGTAGCGTTCGTAGAGTTGCTGCCGGCCGGAGAACGAGGACACCGCCACGTCGAATGCCAGCCGGAACAGTTTTATGCGGGAGCGTGAGTCCAGGTTGACCGCCTGGAAATATTGTTCGACGTCGTCCCAGACAGGGCTTGCGGTTTCGGCGTACGACGGCACCGCGACCAGACCGCCGGCACCTAGGGTTTGGATGATCTCGCAGGCGCGAATGAACATTTTCGGGAACATCATGCGCACCGTCCACAACGGCATCGCGGCTGGGGTCATGATGCCTTCCTCGTTCGGGGTGGCATCGGCCTCCGACGCACGCAGGCAGGATCGGCAGAATTCGGTGAACTGGATCAGCTCCGCCAGCATGCCTTGGACGTGCAGATGCTGGTCGATATTGGTGGCTTTCGCGATGGCGAAGCCCAGACCCATCATGAACTCGGATTTCGCCAGGTTCTTGGTGGAGAACTGGTGCATCGTCTGACGCATCGACCCGGTGCGCTGAAACAGCCCGTTGGCGACATCGACGTTACGATGGA
The DNA here is from genome assembly GCA_025352375.1 of Acetobacteraceae bacterium. Lineage (GTDB taxonomy): Bacteria > Pseudomonadota > Alphaproteobacteria > Acetobacterales > Acetobacteraceae > Rhodopila. The sequence goes on from JANXTL010000168.1 coordinate 9,879, forward strand.
TGAACACCCGCTCCCACGGCACCAGCACATTGTCGAACACCACCATGGCGTCGGTTTCGTCCAGGCGGGACGACAGCGGGAAATCCATCGGCGAGCCGGCGTGCTGGTGGATCACAGACGGGCGGCAGATGAACCGCAACCCCGGCGTCGCGACGGGGATGGAGAACCCGAACGCGTAGGGCGCGGCCTCCGGCACATTTTGCAAATAGGTGGACGGCATCACCATCAGATCGTTCGAATAGGCACACAGGGTCGCGACCATCCGCGCCCCATGCACCACCATGCCTGCGTCGGTATCTTTCACGACCCGAGCGGCGAGGTCCTTCGACTGCTCTTGCACCGGTTTGGACCGGTCCACCTGCGGGTTGATCAATGTGTGCGTCATCGCGACGTCGTTTTCGCGGCAATGCACGTAGTAGTTCAGGATGTTTTGCCCGTACGGCTCGCCGAATGTTTTGTACGACGAGGCCAACCCGGTCAGCATGACGTTCATGAAATCCGGGCTGCGGCCGAACATCCCGCAGGTCGCGTCCATCCAGGTTTTCACCATGCCGCGGCGGGCAATCAGATCGTCCACCGTTTTCGGTTGGATGAATGACAGCCCCACCGGATCGCCGCTGCTGGGCGAGACGAAGGTCATCCCCGGGCGTTCGTGCTGCATGTCGTACAGGGCGGCCATGCTGAGCGCCGCGCCGGCCAGGCGCCGGTCGGTGGTGACATCGGAGATCAACTCACCATCGATCCATATCTGCCGCCCGTCCCGCAGGGATTCCAGATAGGCAGCGCCGGTGCGGATGCTCATGCGGTCAGCTCGCCAGCGCCAGCAGGCCGTAGCCGGTCGTGAAGGGCGCGGTGTAGTTGCGGTGGATGCGCTTCACCGTGGGACCCAGCGCGGCGCGCATGGCGAGCCACATGATCATCTCGACGCCCTCGGTGCCGCCGCGTTCCATGTATTCCTGGAGAGATAAGTTCGACAGCGGTTCGGGATCGGATTCCAGGCGGTCCATGAACTCGTTGTCCCAGGCTTCGTTTTTCTGGCCGAACTGGGTGCCATGGAGTTGATGCGTCAGCCCGCCGGTGCCGAACACCACGATCTTTTTATCGCTCGGAAAAGTTTCCACCGCGTGGCGGATCGCCTTGCCCAGTTTCCACAGCCGCTTGGCCGAGGGGATCGGGTGCTGGATCACGTTGACCGCCAGCGGGACGACCGGGATTTTCCAATCGGTGTCGGTCAGCAGCGGCAGAAACGACAACACGCCATGATCGACCGCCATATCCTGGCAGATGGTGGGGTCGAATTCGTCGTCCACCAGCGACCGCGCGAGGTGCATCGCGAACTCCGGGTCTCCAGGCAGATCCGGCAGCGGGCGTTTGCCCCAACCCTCATCCGCCTGCTTATGCACCGCGCCGACGCCCAGCGCGAAGGTGGGCCAGGCATCGAAGAAAAAATTATTGGCATGGTCGTTGTAGACAACGAGAAAAATGTCCGGCTCGATTGCGTCCAGCCAGGCGCGGGCGGGTTCGTAGCCGGTGAACAACGGTGCCCAGTTGGGATCGTTCTGTTGCCCCCGGTCGTAGGCCACGCCGATGGTGGGCGCATGGGAACTGCCGATGCCGCCGATGATCGTTGCCATATTAAATGCTCCTTCCCGCGGTATGGTTGCCGATAACCGGCAATGGATGGCCGGTGACGCCGCCGATCTTGATGACCAGATAGATGGACGCGCCGTAGTCCATCATGCCTTTCCAGTCGCGGCGCCGCACCAGATTTTTCTCATCTGCCGACAGGCCGGAGGTTTCCATGTAGGATTCTTCGTCCGCTTTGAACCGTTCGCGGTTCGCTGCGTCGGTGAAGGACTTCGCCATTTTGTTCAGTCTATAGCTGCGGGCGGAGCGTTCGCCCGTGAACAGATAGGCGCCGGAGATAACGTCGTCCATGGCGGTCTCCTATCTTACAGTTTCAGAATACGGCGGGCATTGCCGCCGGCAATTTTGGCTTTGTCTTCCGCGCTGTAGGGGATTCGGGAAAGCCATTCCGTCGCCGGCTGGTTCGGCGCGAAGGGATAATCGACCGAGAACATGATCCGGTCGATCCCCATCTCCTGCACGCACAGCAGCAACGCCGGATCGGACCAGAATCCGGAGGTGGTGATGGTGAAGTGCTCGCTGAACACCTCCCGAAATGGCTTTTTATCGGAGCCCTGGCGGTTCAGCGCCATGTTGATGCGCCACATCAGGAAGGGCAGGCCCTCCCCCAAATGGCCCATGATGAAGCGTAACCTGGGGTATTTGTCGAACACCCCGCTCAGGCACAGGCGCACACCCTGGGTGGCGGTTTCGACGGTGAAACCCCAGGCGGCCCGCAGAATGCCGGGCCATTCTGCCACCATGTCCTGGTAATACGCTTCGGTCACCGCCGGGCTGGGGGCGGAGGGATGCAGATAAATCGGCACGTCCAGCGCCTGCGCCCGTTCGAAGATGGGCCAGAATTTCTTGCGGTCGATGAATTCGCCGTTGGTCAGGCCGTGGATCATCGCGCCTTTGAAGCCGAGCTTGTTCACCGCACGCTCAAGTTCGTTGGCGGCGGCGAGCGGATCGGGGGTGGGAAGCATCGCGAAGGCGGCGAACCGGTCGGGGTGGGTTTGGACCGCGTCGTACAGGTGGTTATTAACGAGCGGCGCCAGCCGGACGGCGGTTTCCGCGTCCATTTTCTGCAAGCCGGGGGCTGTGTGCGACAGCACCTGGATATCGATGCCGTTTTTATCCATCTCGGCGATCCGCGCGTCGCCGAGATCGGCCAACTGCCGCAGCATACCCGGCGCGGTGTTCGCGTCGACCGGGCCGTAGAGATCGCCGAGCGCAGGAATTTGAAAGTGTTCCTCCAGGGCGATGACCTCTGGTTTGTTGGGCATTTTTTGCTCCCCGTCTTTCAACCCGAACCTTACAGAATAAACCGGCTCAAGTCCCCCTTCTGCGCCAGCGGGGCCACTTTCTCGTTCACATAGGCGGCATCCACCTCGATCGTCTCGCCGCCACGATCCGTCGCGGAGAAACTGATTTCTTCCAGTAGCCTCTCCAGCACTGTGTGCAGCCGGCGCGCGCCGATGTTTTCCACCCGGTCGTTGATGTCCGCGGCGAGATCGGCCAGCGCGTCTACCGCATCCTCGCTGAATGTCAGCGTCACCGCCTCCGTCCCCAACAGCGCCGTGTACTGCTTCAGCAGCGAGTGCTCGGGTTCCGTCAGAATCCGCCGCAGGTCGTCGCGCGACAGCGGGGACAGTTCGACGCGGATCGGCAGCCGTCCCTGCAACTCCGGCAGCAAGTCCGACGGCTTGGACAGATGGAACGCGCCGGAGGCAATGAACAGCACGTGGTCGGTCTTCACCAGGCCGTACTTGGTGTTGACGGTCGTGCCCTCGATCAGCGGCAGCAGATCGCGCTGTACACCTTCGCGGGACACGTCGCCGCCGCGCATGCCGCTGTCGCTGGAGCGGCATATCTTGTCGATCTCGTCGATGAACACGATGCCATTGTTCTGCGCATGCATCACCGCGTCCTTGGCCAGGCGGTCGTTGTCCAGCAGATCCTCGGCTTCCTCCTGCTCCAGCAGGCGGCGGGCGGCTTCGACGGTCATGCGGCGCTTCTCGCGCTGCCGCCCACCGCCCATCATGCCTTTCATCATCTCCGACAGGTTGATCACCTGCCCTGGGGGCATGCCGGGCAAGTCGATCTGGCCGATCGGGCTACTGCCGGATTCCTGCACCGCGATTTCGATTTCCTTCCCCTCGAATTCGCCAGCACGCAGCATGCGGCGGAATTTCGAGCGCGTGTCGGCGGCGGCATCCTCGCCGACCAACGCCGAGATCAGCCGTTCCTCGGCATTATGCTCGGCCTGCACCTGGACCTCCTTGCGGGAGGCTTCGCGCAGCATGTTCAGGCTTGCGTCAACCAGATCGCGCACGATGCTTTCCACGTCGCGGCCGACATAGCCGACCTCGGTGAATTTGGTGGCCTCGACCTTTAGGAAGGGCGCCTGCGCCAGCCGCGCCAAACGCCGAGCGATCTCGGTCTTGCCGCAGCCGGTCGGGCCGATCATGAGGATGTTTTTGGGCACGACTTCCTCACGCATCGCCTCCGGCAATTGCTGCCGGCGCCAGCGATTGCGCATGGCGATCGCGACGGCGCGCTTGGCGTCGTTCTGGCCCACGATGAAGCGGTCCAGTTCGGACACGATCTCCCGCGGGGAGTAGGTGGGGACGTCCATCATATGGTCTCAACAATCACGTTGCCGTTGGTGTAGACGCATATCTGCGCGGCGATGCGCAAAGATTTGCGGGCGATATCCTCGGCGCTGAGATCTGGGATGTCGATCAGCGCTCGGGCCGCCGACAAAGCGAAATTGCCGCCCGAACCGATGGCGATCAGCCCGTCCTCGGGTTCCAGCACGTCGCCGTTGCCAGTCAGAGTGTAGCTGTGGGACTTGTCGGCGACCGCCATCATGGCTTCCAGCCGCCGGAGGTAGCGGTCGGTGCGCCAGTCCTTCGCCAGTTCGACGCAGGCGCGTTCGAGCTGGTTGGGAAAGCGTTCGAGCTTGGACTCCAGCCGCTCCAACAGCGTGAAGGCGTCGGCGGTGGCGCCGGCGAATCCCGCCAGCACGGTACCGCCCGCGCCAATGCGCCGGACTTTGCGGGCGTTGCCCTTAATGATGGTCTGGCCGAGGCTGACCTGACCGTCGCCGGCCATCGCCACCTTGCCGTCGCGCCGGACGCACAGGATGGTGGTGCCGTGCCAGCCGATGGGATCGTGTTGTGTGGATGATGGGTTCTGCATGACGGCACTAGATGGAGGTTCGGGGGGGCATCGGCAAGCCCTTGACATCGGGAGGCACGCGGGTGGTCGGGGAATGCTACCGGGGTGGGTCATTGCCGGTTGGCCTGTCGGTGACCTTACGCAGATAAGAAAAGGCGATGACGCGGATGCACGCAGATTTTTTTATTGGCTGTTGGCAACGCGTTTGATCTCCAGCCGAGGGTTGCCAAAATTCAGGACGAGGCCGAGGGGCAGGCCGGAGGCTTTCAGATAGTTCAGACATTGGGCGTAGTGGGTTGGGTCCATGGCTTTGGCGGCTTTCAGTTCGACAATGACGGCTTGCTCGACGATAAGGTCGGTGACGTAGGTGCCGACGACGCTGCCCTTATACATGACCCTGACGCCCTGCTGCTGGGCGACAGCCAGCCCGGCTTCCCGCAATTCCTGGACAAGCGCATTTTCGTAGACCTTTTCCAGAAACCCGGCACCGAGCGTGTTGAGAACAGTAAAGCCACAGCCGATAATTTTGCGCGATAGCGCATTCAAAATTTCTTCATCTGCGTGCATCTGCGTCATCGCCTTTTGTTATCTGCGTAAGGTCACTTGCTGGCGATTATGAGGTAAAACGGTTAAGAAAAGGTTAACGAGAATAGTGTCGCGTCCGGCGCGGTTGGCGGGGTCGGTGGCCTGACGCAGATAAGAAAAGGCGATTACGCCGATGCACGCAGATTTTTTTTTTGGCCGCTGAATGGCTTTCCAGGCACTCGGCCATGCCAAGGATCGTCGCGGCGATCTCGTCCTGGCTTTTACCCATTGCTTCGAGCAGGCCCCCGTCGTTGCCGATCGCCGCATAGCGGTTGGGATGCTCAAAATTTCTTCATCTGCGTGCATCTGCGTCATCGCCTTTTCTTATCTGCGTAAGGTCACTTGCTGGCGATTATGAGGTAAAA
>JANXTL010000230.1 GCA_025352375.1 Acetobacteraceae bacterium
ACGTACCAGCGGACGCCCCAGAGGATCACGTCACGCTCAAAATGGCTGCCCTTGAATTCGATCATCGCCCGCCGTCCCACCGAAACCATCGCCACCAATCATACCCCAGACCACGGGCGCGCGAAAATTTGCGACAGAACCGTTCCAAAGCGGCCGGGCTGTGTACTGTTCGAATGCGAGATCGTACAACCGAATGACCGCAGACGGCGCCGGATGGCGGGCTCCACGGTCTTTCAAAGCCTCGATGTCAGCCAAGTCTACCGTCCGCGCCCTACTGCATGACGCAAATAGGGAGCGGATGGCCGGCAGCGCAAGGCCCAGGGGTTTCCCCCGGGCCTTTCACATCAGGGAACGTCCGGCTGTTCACCGTTCTCGAACGCAAGGGCGGCGTCCAGGGCCGCTTCCTCGTCTTCCGCCGCGGCGCCGACGCTCTCGCCACGAGTCTGGCGTTCGGCTTCTTCGGTGCTGCGGGCAACGTTGACGGTCACCATCATCGACACTTCCGGATGCAATGAGATCCGGACCTTCGACAGGCCGAGCATCTTGATCGGATGCTCCTGGATCACCTGCGAGCGGCTGATGGTCAGGCCACCGGCCTCGCAGCCATCGGCGATGTCGCGTGGCGACACCGAACCGTACAAGCTGCCGGACTCGCCGGCCTGACGGATGATGATCACCGAGAGACCGCCCACGCGTTCGGCGAGGCGTTCGGCCTCCTCCTTGCGCTTGAGGTTCAGGGCGACGAGGTGCGCCTTCTGCTCCTCGAAACGGGCGAGGTTGTCCTTGCTCGCGCGCAGAGCCTTCTTCTGCGGCAGCAGGAAATTACGGGCATAACCGGGCTTCACCTTTACGATGTCGCCCATCTGCCCCAGCTTCTCGACGCGCTGGAGCAACACCAGTTCAACGGCGGCCATGACAGGGCTCCTTAAGCGACGATGTAGGGAAGCAGAGCGAGGAAGCGGGCGCGCTTGATAGCGGTCGCCAGTTCCCTCTGCTTCTTCGCCGATACCGCCGTGATGCGGCTCGGCACGATCTTGCCGCGCTCGCTCAGGAAGCGGGACAGCAGGCGGACGTCCTTATAGTCGATCTTCGGCGCGTTGGGGCCGGAGAACGGGCAGGACTTGCGGCGGCGGTAGAACGGCCGGCGGGCGCCAACAGCGGAGCGGCGGGCGGCGGGGTTCAGCTCTTGTGCGTCGGACATCGGTCTTATTCCTCCATTCCGCCGCGGAAGGCGCCCTCGGGGGCGAATTCGTCGCGGGCGCGGAATTCTTCACGGTCGTCGAAGCCACGGCGGCGGCCGCTTTCGAAGCGCCCGGCCGGCTTGGGCCCACGGAAGCTGCGCTCACGTTCGTCGGATTTGCGTGACAGAACGGCGGACGGGGCTTCGTCCACTGCCTCGATCCGCACCGTCATGAAGCGAAGAATGTCTTCGTTCAGACCCAGCTTGCGCTCCATCTCGTTGACGAAGGCGGGCTTGGCGTCGAGCGCCAGCAGCATGTAGTGGCCCTTGCGGTTTTTCTTGATGCGGTACGCGAGGCCGCGCAGGCCCCAATATTCCCGCTTCTTGACGGTGCCGCCTTCGGCTTCGAGCTCGACACCGATTTCGTCGGCGACCGTCTCGACCTGTTGCTGCGTCACGTCGTTCCGCGCAATCAGCACGGTTTCATATAATGGCATGTACGATCCCCCTCTGGCTTTTCTCTGCCCCGGACCTTTGTTGGGTCCCATTCCGGGATGGAATGTGGGCATAGCCGGGTGCGATGCCTTCGCGCCCAGCAGGGAAGCGGCGGCTTTTAGCAGGGTTTGCCGGGGATGCAAGCGGTTTGGCGTGCGGCCAGGACAACCCCCCTGTGTCATCCCGGCGCAGGCCGGGATGACACAGGGGGGGTTGTTTTCGCGGCGTTGCCCGGGTCGTCGGCCGTTCAAGTGATTGGGCAAAGCAAGGCCGAGGCATGGTGCACCTGCATGTGGAATGAAACCCCGGAGGGCCCCTGAGTGGCGAAACCCATCTGGGAATTTTTGTTCGATCTGGCATCCCGAGCGAACCGGCCCTACGCTTCCCCCAAACAAGGGAGGACCGGCCATGCCGATCATCGTGGGAGAGGGCGAACACCGCTACGAGGTCATCGAGAACTGGGGCAAACTGCCCGACGGCTGGCAGTACGGCGAGGTCGCCGCCGTCGGCGTGGACAGCAAGGACAATGTCTATGTCTTCAGCCGATCCGAACACCCCATGACCGTGTTCGACCGGGACGGCAATTTCCTGCGATCCTGGGGGGAGGGGCTGTTCGTCCGCCCGCACGGAGTCCATTTCGCCCCCGACGACACCGTGTTCTGCACCGACGACGGGGACCACACGGTCCGGCGCATGACGGTGGATGGAAAGAGGCTGCTGGAAATCGGCGTCCCCGGCGATCCCGCGCCATACATGAGCGGCAATCCGATGAACCGTTGCACCCACACCGCGCTCGCCCCCAATGGCGATATTTACGTCGCCGACGGCTACGGCAACGCCCGCGTGCATCGCTACTCCCCCGATGGGAAGCTGCTATATTCCTGGGGTGAGCCCGGGACGCAGCCCGGCGCGTTCAACATCGTGCACAACATCACCTGCGACGACGACGGCTGGGTTTATGTCGCCGACCGGGAGAACCATCGCATTCAGGTATTCGGCGGAACGGGGAAATTCGAGACCCAGTGGAACAACATGCACCGCCCCTGCGGGCTTTGTATGACGCGGGGGAAAAACCCCATCGCGTATATCGGCGAGAGCGGGCCTGGGATGGCCGTCAATGCTCGGTCTCCCGGCATCGGCCCGCGGGTCAGCCTGTGGACGCACGAGGGCAAGCAAATCGCCCGGTTAGGCGATGCGACTCTGGACCGGCCGAGCCAGTTCATTGCCCCGCATGGTGTGGCGGTGGACTCGCGGGGGGATATTTACGTCGGCGAGGTCTCGCGGACGGCAATGCGAAACAAGGGGACGCCGATTCCGGCGGAGCAGGATATTCGTTGCATGCAGAAGCTGGTGAAGTTAACGTGACGGGCCAGCGATGAGGAGAGCGTCATGAAAGTATCGTTGCTGTTGACCGCCGTCTCGATGGGATTCACGATGACGGCGTTACTGTCCACCGCCAACGCGCAGGGCAAGGATCCGCCCGGCGTCAATCCCGCACATTACCAGTGCTATCGGGTCGCCCCGCAAGGAACGTTCAAACCGATCACTGTAACATTGAAGGACCAGTTCGGGGCCGCGAAGGTAACGGTGCTGAAGCCGGTCATGCTGTGCGCGCCGACGTCGAAGAACGAAGCGGCTGTGAAGGAACCGCGAACCCATCTGGTCTGCTATGAGGAGGAAGGCGGCAAGGCGGTGGACAAGTTGGTCTCGGTCACCAACCAGTTCGGCACTGAGAAGCTCACGGTCGGCGGACCGACCATGCTGTGCGTGCCGTCACTGAAGACCGTTATCAAGCAATAACGGATCGCTTCATCCGATGACCTTTGCCGCCCGTAACGCACTGAGTTTCGCGGCGTCGTAGCCCAGCAGCTCGGTCAGCACGGCGTCCGTGTGCTGACCGGGCGTAGGTACGGGGTTTACCCGACCCGGTGTGGCGGATAGTTTCATTGCCACGCCGGGAACGTACATCTCACCGGCCACGGCATCGTCGATCTTGACCAGCATCTCGCGCGCCCACAGATGCGGGTCCTCCGCCACTTCCGGAATGGTTTTCACTGGTGCCACGGGGATGCCGAGGTCCATCAACGCCGAGCAGATTTCGTCTTTCGTGCGGGTCGCGCACCAATCGTCCAGTATTTTGCGCCGGCCGCCGCCGGTGCTGGAATTGACTGGGCCGCCCTCTACCGTTCCGCCGGACACAAGCTTGAACAGGCGCGCCGCCATCTCGCGGCCGGTGGCGGAAATGACAACGTATCCGTCTGCGGCTTTGTAGGGCGGGCGGCCGGCCTCACCGCCTTCTTCGCCGGTCGCGAGGTAATAGCTGGTGGGGATTTCCACCAAAGTCAGGGCCGAATCCAGCAAACAGACGTCGACGACCTGACCCTCCCCGGTGCGGTCGCGGTGGCGCAGCGCGGCGAGGCAGCCGATCGTTGCGTGCAGGGCGGTGGTGCGGTCGATGATCGACGATGCGGTGCCCAGCGGTTGCCCGATCGGTTGCCCGGTCAGCGTCATCAGGCCGGACATCGCCTGACCGAGCGGATCGAAGGCCGGGCGGTCCTTGTAGGGGCCGTACTGGCCGAAACCGGAAACCGAAACCAGAATGATCCGAGGGTTGATTGCCTTGAGCGTTTCGTACCCGAACCCCATTTGGTCCATTGTGCCCGGCCGGAAGTTTTCCAGCACGATGTCTGCGGTCTTCACCAAATCAGCGAAGATGGCCTTACCCTGCTCGCTGCGCATATCGAGACAAATGCTTTTCTTGCCGCGATTATAGACCGTGAAATACACGCTCTGGCCACGCACCATGGGCGGGTTGCCGCGGGTTTCCTCGCCGCCCAGGCGCTCGATCTTAATGACCTCGGCACCAAGGTCGGACAGGATCATGCCGCCGCGCGGCCCGGCCTGGTAGCGGGCCAGTTCCAGCACGCGGACACCTTCGAGGCTGAGGCTGCTCATCGTGCTATCCCTCCTTGGTTTGTCTCCCTGGCAGGTTTGGCCCGATGTGGACGGGAGTCAAACCGGGGCCTATCCCGGCGTCATATACGCCCCCAAAACCACTTCCTTCAGGCCGCCTTTGGTGAACAGCTGCCTGCCCTTGAACGTCGTTGCGTATAGCCAGGCGATCTCGGCCTTGTTTTCCGCGCCGAACAACTTCCCGTCGGGGGTGAACACGTCGACACCCTCGTCGGAATGTTCGGCTCCGTAGCCCTCCTGCGCGCCATGAAGGACCATAGGAGTCGAGTCGCTTCGGGACGAAGCCTGGTTTGCCGACATATTGCAGCGACATCTGGTTGGTGCGCCGCACCAGGATGTAGACGTTGAATCATTTCGCGGCGGCGGAGAACGCCTGCCGGTATTTCCGCATGGCGTCCGCGATCGCAGGTGTGTCGGGCATGGCCGAGCCTCCTGTTTGTCCGAACCTTATGCCGAATTATGTCCTCCGCCAAAGGTAACGGTTACGTGACCGCGTCACGCCAATTCCACGATGAAAGCCGTACCACCCTCGTCCGGTGCCTCGCACCGCACCGTCCCGCCGTGACGTGCCGCGATCTGGCGGACCAGCGCCAAGCCGAGGCCCCAACCACCCGTATCCTCCGCATGTCCTGCCGGCCGGAAGAAAGGTTCGAAGATACGCTCGCGGTCGGCCAGCGGGATCGCCGGCCCGGCATTCCGCACCCGGATCCGCGCGGGGGTTGCGACATGCACCGTCACCGGCGGTGCGCCATGCCTGACCGCGTTTTCCAGCAGGTTGCGCAGCATGCGGCGCAGCAGCCGCCGGTCGCCGTCGATCTCCACCACGGACCCTTCCACGCTTGCACCCGTGCGGGCCGCTTCCTCGGCGGCCAGCGCCAACAGGTCCACGCGCTCCCACACCGCTGCCGCGCCGTTCGGTTCCGGACGATCCAGCCGGCTGGCGAGCAGGATTTCCTCGATCAGCTGGTCGATCTCCGCCAGATTGCGGGCGATTTCGGCGTGACGGATGGGCGAGGGGTCTTGCTCCCACAGTTCCGCCGCCATGGACAATCGCGCCAACGGGGACCGCAGCTCATGGCTGGCATTGGCCAGCAGCGAACGGTGCGCTGCCAAAAGAGTTTGAATATGCTCCGCCGCGCGATTGAAGCTGGCGGACACCGCGGCGATTTCGTCCTGCCCGGCGACGGGCACGCGCGCCGAAAGATCGCCGGCGCCCCATTGTTCCACGCTGCGTTGCAGCCGCTCCAGCCGGTGGGTCAGGCGCGCCACAACCGGGAGCGCGGCCAAACCCACCCCGACCGCGATCAGCAAGCCGCCGAGCACACCGTACCAGGGCGGCCGGCGGAGGGGAAAATCGAAGCGTGCCAGCACCACGCGGCCGTCCCGCAAGTGAAACGCGCGCACATTCTGGGGCAAAGGGATATCCCAATCGGCCTCCTCGGTCGGAGGCCCGCGCTTCAAACGCTCCCCCGCGAACGCCAGCATTTGCCCATCCCTGGCAAGCACCGTGATGTCGCCGCCAACCGCTCGGGCGATGCGTTCGGCCGCGGCCTGGATCGCGCCTGGGGGCTGGTCCTCGACGGGGATCGCCGCTTCCAGCAAGTGCACCGGCATGCGCCGCAAGCTGTCCACCCGCTTGTCGCCCGCAAAATGCCACAGCAGCGCAATGAGCAACGCCGCCAATGCCAGGCTGGCGAGCAGCGTGAGATAAATGCGCCAGAACAGCCGCCGGCCGATCATGCGCCCTCGTCCTGGCTGCGGGCGAAGACGTAGCCGGTGCCGCGCACGGTGATGATGCGGCGGGGGTGTTTGGGGTCTGTTTCGATAACCGACCGAATGCGGGAGATGTGTACGTCGATGGAACGGTCGAACGCCTCCAGCTCCTCGCCTTTCACCAGATCCATCAGTTGTTCTCGGCTCAGCACCCGGCCGGGACGTTCTGCCAGCGCCACCAACAAATCGAACTGGTAGCTGGTCATCGGGGCATCGCGTCCATCGACTTTCGCAGTGCGGGAGCCTGGATCGATCTCCAGGTGCCCGAATCTCAATACGCTGGAAGCGCTGCTGGCCCGCCGGCGCAACAACGCGCGCAGGCGGGCCAGCAATTCCCGGCTGCTGAACGGTTTGGACAAATAATCGTCGGCACCGATTTCCAGCCCGACCACCCGATCCGTTTCCTCCCCTCGGGCGGTCAGCATCAGGATCGGGATGTCGGAACTGGTTCGAATTTGCCGGCAGACGTCGAACCCGTCGGCGTCGGGCAGCATCAGATCGAGGATCAGCAGGTCGCTGTCCTGCCGGTGCAACGCAGCAAGGCCCATCCGAGCATTCGGATGGGCCTCGACCGTGAAGCCGGCAGCGGAGAGGTACTCGGCCAGCATGGACGTCAGGCGGGTATCGTCATCGATGATCAAGACCCGCTGCGCCATCTCGCCGTGTTCCCCTTAGACCATGATCGTTTGAGGTTGACTTCAACCTCGGGCGTGAATCGCCCTCTCAAACAAAGGCTTAGACCATGATCCAACGCCGAGATCGCGTGCGACCTCAGGCGATCACGCTCTAGTCGCGATGGTGGTGGCGGCCGGCGTGTTCGGTGTCGAGCGCCGCCAGTTTCACACGCTGGTCAGGGGTTAGCACATTTGCCGCGTCGGCCAGCGCCGTCGTCATGCGGCGGGAGATTTGGTCCATCGCAGTGCTACGCTGGGCGCGCAGGGCCTCGATCGCCGCGGTGTCGATTTTTGGCGCGGCGAGCAGCGCCCGCATCTTTTCGTGCGTCCCCGCCATCGAAGCCTCGATCGGCGCGACATCCTTCGCCGCGGCTTCGATGATCGCATGCACCTTGGCTAATTGGTCCGGGGTGGCACCGACCTGCTTCAGCATGCGGTCGGCGCGGTGCTCCATGCGTTCGGCGCTCATGCCGTTCCCGTCGTGCGGCCTGGCGTAGGCATGTGTGATTCCCGCGGTAGCACCCAGCAAGGCGATGGCGGACAGGCCAGCCAGAAGGAGCTTGCGGCCTTTGCCTCGGGTCGTGGTCTGAATGGTGGTCATGGGTCCGTTCCTGTTTTCCGCTGCCATGATGGCTGCGACGGAACGGACCCTGCGCCCGGTGCGTTACTGCCGTTGTGGGCCAACGTAAAGTTGTGTGAAGCCGAGCGGCTGCATGAGCGATCAGCGTGGCTGGTTCGGTCCTTGTCGCGGGCCCATCGTGGCCAGTTTGGCGCGCTGGTCGGGCGTCAGCACGTTCGCCGCCTCAATGACGCCCGCCGTTACCCGGCGGGAGATTTGGTCGCGCGTCGCGCTTTCCTGCGCGCGCAAGGTCTCAATCGCCGCAGGGTCGATTTGCGCTGCACCCAGGAGCGTGCGCGACTGCTTGCGCGAGTCCCGCAGGGTCGCGCGCATCGGGGCGATATCGGTTTTCACCGTCTGCACGATCGCATGCACCTTTGTCGTCTGTTCGGGGGAGGCGTTGACCCGCTTGAGCATCTGGTCGACGCGCTTTTCGATGCTGCCACCGTGCCCCTGTTGATGCATGGCCATGTTTGGGTGCGGCGCGGGCGGCGCCTGCGCGCCGGCGGGGGACAGGCCGACGAATGCCAGCGCGGCAAAAGCAGCCAAGAGGGGGCGGGTGTTGTTCATTCGTTACCTGTCCTGTTTTCGGCCGATGGAGACCCATCGCCGCCGCGCTATATGGGGCCTCCGCGTTACAGGCTGTGTGCTGGAAGGTAAAATTATGTGACCGGACTGGGCAATTGGGTGCCCGTCCGCATGGCGGGGTTCCAGTGTACGTCGCGGTGGACGCTTCCCCTTGCCCCCCATCCGCCGTAGCGTCGCATCCAAGGGAAGGAAAATACCATGGGAATCGTCAACCTGGCGGGGGTCGACATCGACGTTTGGGAGGGTGGGGAGGGCCCGCCGCTCCTGTTCCTGCACGGCGCCGGTGGGTTCCGCCCGGGGCCGGCGTTCCTGGATTTGCTCGGGATGCACCAAAGGGTGATCGCGCCGTCGCATCCCGGGTTCGGCCTGTCGGACCTCGCAGATTGGATGGACCGACCCGAAGACATCGCCCATGTCTACTGGGAATTGCTGGACCGGCTGGGCCTGGACACCATCGATATCGTTGGGACGTCCTTCGGCGGCTGGATCGCGGCAGAGATGGCGACGATGCAACCGCAGCGGCTGCACCGGCTGGTGCTAGTCGCGCCCGCGGGGGTCAAAACCGGCAGCCGGCACGAACTCGACATTCCCGACATGTTCGCCACGCCGGCCGACGTCATTCAGCGCATGCTCTACGTCGATCCGGACAAGTTTAAAGTCGATCCCGACGCCATGACGGACGAGGAATTGCGCATCATGCTGCGCAACCGGGAATCTTTCGCACTGTTCGCCTGGGATCCGTATTTGCACAATCCCAAGCTGCCGCATCGGTTACACAAGGTTATTTGCCCGACCTTGTTTCTGCGTGGCGCGCACGATGGCCTGATCTCGGCGGAATATGTCGCACGCTACGCCGCGCTGGTCCCAAACGCGCGGATTGTCACGTTGCCGGATGCCGCCCACGTGCCGCAGCTGGAAACGCCCGAGGCCTTCGCCACTGCCGTGCTGTCATTTCTGAACGGGGAGGGCTGACCCATGCGCGCCTGGCACTTCAGCGAAACCGCCTATCACCTATTGCCGCCCGCCGAGACCTATGACTCGATCCGGGTCAGCCTGCCCAACAAGCACTACGATCCAGCGGTCGGGGCCGATCTGTATCACCGCTTCCTGGACGAGTGGCTGCTGGCGGAGGAGGAAGGCCTGGACATCATGCTCAACGAGCATCACCAGACCGCCACCTGCGTCGATCCGGCCGCGCCGTTGATGCTTTCGATCCTCGCGCGCCAGTCGCACAAAGCGCGGCTGCTGATCCTTGGTAACCCAATCGCCAACCGCAACCAGCCCATTCGCGTCGCGGAAGAAATGGCGATGATCGATGTGATTTCGCGCGGCCGGCTGGAGGCCGGGTTCGTGCGCGGCGTGCCCTATGAAATCTCCCCCGCCAACAGCAATCCGGTGCGGATGAACGAGCGTCAGTGGGAGGCTTTGGACATGATTGTCAAAGCCTGGACGCACCATGACGGGCCGGTCAGTTTCGAGGGGCGGTTTTTCCACGCCCGCGCCATCAACATCTGGCCGCGCCCGTATCAGCAACCGCACCCGCCGATCTGGATCAGCACCACCAGCCCGGCGGGTGCGGCGCGGGTGGGATCGCGCGGTTACATTCAGGCGACGTTTCTGACAGGCTTCGATGGCACCAAAGCCATCTTCGACTCATACCGCTCCGCTTGGCGGGCGGGCGGCCGGGGCGAGGACGTGCCGTTGGACCGGCTGGCCTACGCCGCGATGGTTTATGTCGGCGAAACCGAAGCGGAGGCCCACGCTGGTGCCGAGAAATTGTTGTGGTACGTGACATCCAACAAAGTACCGCCGCACTTCGCGCAGCCGCCCGGCTACGTTTCCGTCGACGCCGGCGTGAAAATGCTGCGGGGCGCCGAACACCCGTTGAGTGCGTTCGCGAAGGCGGCAACGGTGGAGGGGGCCATCAAGGCTGGAATCATGATGGCCGGCACGCCCGATCAGGTCGTGAAACAAATCCGCGCCGTTTACGACCATGTGGGCGGGTTCGGGCATTTATTGAACATGGGGCAGGCCGGTTTCCTCGAACACGAGGAAACCGTGCGCGGCATCAAGCTGTTTGCACGAGAAGTCTATCCGCGTTTGCAGGCGTTCGGTGCATGACCGGGCACCGCCGCTGCTTGCGGGTCGCCGTCGCATAGGCCCCGAACGGCCTGTCGTGGTCCAGGTTGGGTTCGGCGATCGTGGTGCGGTAGGCGTCCCAGTCCTCGGCTGCGAAATCCTCCATCGGCCCGGCGATGGACATCGCCGCCAGTGTCTCACCGGCGTAGTCCAAGGGCCGCACAGGCTGAGCCTGAAGCAGAGGAAAGTCGGCACGCAGGCGGATCGGTGTGTGGGACCGGGTAAAGCGCAAATTGGTAAACAGGGGGCCGAACCAGCGGTCGGTTTCGACAATTCCTTCGTATAACGAATACCCGCCGGGGAGTGGCACATTGGCCGGCGCGCGCAGCAACAAATGCCAGTCGGGCGCGGTGCGGGCGATCAGGCCGGTCCAGATTTGCAGCGTACCGGACTCCGGCAGCGCAGTGAGGAACGGCGGCGAAAACCCGCGCAATTCCGGCGGCGCGGCGGCGTCGAACTGGGCGGAGAAGCCGGGAAACTGCGCCGAGGGCATCAGCTTCAACCAGTCCTCGGCCCCGTCGTAATGCCAGAAAATATCGGACCCATCCCACATGATCTGCATGTCCATGGGCGGGAAAATCCACCAGCCGTAGCCGGAGGCGCTGGTGACGGCCTCGCAATACCGGAAGGCGCGCGTGGGCAGGGTGCCCATGGCGGAGCGGTCGGCGCGTTGCGGCGGGCGGGCTTGTTCGATCAGACGGAAGAACCGAGCGATGGGACGGATGTCTTGGGTCATGCTGGTGGATTCTCTTCCTTGGGTGGAAAAAAAGCGGCCCCGCCGGCGAAGGTTGTTCGACCGGGGCCAGGCGGGGCCGCTGGCTCAAATATCAGCCGCGGACGGCGGGCAGACGGGCGCAGGCGCCAAGTTTGACTTTGCCGTTGTCGGCGGTCGCGGCCGGCTTCACGGCCGGCAGGCGTGCGCAGGCACCGAGGATAACGCGGCCATAATCGAAGGTAGCGGTCGAGGACGGGATCGTATTCATGGTTTTCTCCAGGATTGCGTGTCGATGTCATCCCGGTGCCGTGGCATGCCCGCGCCCGCGAAATACCCGCTCCTTCCAAACCAATACCACAACGAAACAGGGCGCCCCGGCATAACCGGAGCGCCCTGTTTGTAAGGTGGAAGCGGAACGAAAGGGGCGGTGCGGCCGTTAGACGCACCTCGCCCGTTGACAAGGCGGTTGATACGCCGGGCGGTGGCAGGGTGTCAAGAGAATTTTTTCGTTTTTATGAAAAATTCCCTTCTCATAGGGTTTTCGTCCAGGTCTGGATCATCAGGCTGGTGCCCGCCACCGCCAGCCAGGTCAGTAATCCCAACAGCAGCGGCTTGGCACCGGCGCCGACAAAGGCGCGCCAGTGACCTTGCAGCCCCACCGCGGCCAGCGCCACCACCAGTACCCAGCGTCCTGCCACCTGGATGTCCGGACCGTAGGCGCCGAACATCCCCAGTGTTTTCATGACCGCCGCCAGCAGGAACAGCACGATGAACATCGGGATCGCATCGTAAACCCGCCGCATCAGCGACCCGCCCTTATTATTTCCCGCCGGATCCAGCCACGGCATGGCTAGGCCGAAGCCGATGACCAGCGGAATGATCAGCGTGGTACGGGTCAACTTGACGATGGTGGCGGCCGTGCCGGCGTCCTGGCTATAGGCGAAACCGGCTGCGACCACGGCCGAGGTATCGTTCACCGCGGTGCCGGCCCACAGTCCGAAGCCGGCGTCGCTCAGCCCCATCAGATGCCCGAGGGCGGGGAACAAGAAGACCGCGACCATATTGAAGAAGAAGATGACGGTGACGGCGTAAGCGATTTCCTCGGCTTTCGCCCGGATCACCGGCGCTAGCGCGGCGATGGCCGAGGCACCGCAAATGGTCGTGCCCATGCCGATCAGGCAGCGCATGCGCCAATCGATACCGAGCATCTTGCCGACGCCCAGGGCGCACACCAGCCCGGCGACGATGGTGACGATCAGCAGCGGCAACGAATCCCAGCCGGTGCGGGCAATGTCGCCGATATCCAGGCTGCCGCCCAGTACGATGATACCGCCGCGCAGCGCGTATTTGCTGACCTCCCCGATCCGCAAGGTGCCGATGCGCAGAGGGCCGCGCAGCCCGTTGGTGATAATTACGCCGATCGCGATGGCGATCAGCGGGGCGCCGATCAGGGGCACCCGCGAACCTGCGGCCAGGGCAACCGCGGCGATTGCCACGCACAGCCCGATGCCCATCGCTAATCTGGCCCAGGCGGGCAATGGAGCCACGGCCTGCGCGGCGGCTTTTGCTGACGATGCCATGAACGTCCTCCTTGGATTCGGGGCGAGTATGTCGAAAAATAACTCGCTTGTCCTTACCCGGGAGGCGGCAAAAATATCATCGTTGTGCCGGCGGGGGTATTTTTTTTCTCCCTGTTGCGTGGCTTGCAGACCTGAGCGGGTCGGTGTAACGGAGTGTTAAATTCTCTTAAGGGTTGTATTTTTCGGATCGGTCAAACCATAAACGGGATTTTTGTGTGACATTGGTTGGCACCACGCGACAGGACGGCGGACAACGGGCGCTGGTAGTGTCTCCGGTCCTGCGGCTGAGGTTGATGGGCTATATGGCCATCGATGACTCACTCGGCCGCGTCTCCCTCCCGCGCACCCGGAAGGCCCGAGCCAT
This sequence comes from Acetobacteraceae bacterium, assembly GCA_025352375.1. Lineage (GTDB taxonomy): Bacteria > Pseudomonadota > Alphaproteobacteria > Acetobacterales > Acetobacteraceae > Rhodopila. Next base: position 13,101 of record JANXTL010000230.1, read on the forward strand.
TCTCGCGATTCTCGCGATGGCCAGCCCGCGTCCGGTGCTGCGCCTGAATCTGACCGCGCTGCTATGGAGCCAGCGTCAGAAGGAGCAAGGGCGGGCATCGCTGCGGCAGGCCCTGCACGAATTGCAGGATACGCTGGGACCCACATGGGGCCGCCTGTTGCACGCCGAACGGCACCATGTGTCCCTCCACGGCGGAGGGCTGTCGGTGGATGCCCTAAACCTGCATAGCGCTTCCACCCGAGATATCGACGCTGTCCGGCAGTTCCAGAGCCCGCTGCTGGAGGATTTAACCGGCCTCGATCCGGCCTTCGATCGTTGGCTGACCGAGGAGCGCGGCCGGATGAACCGCGCCGCGTTTGCCTGGGGCGAAAGCATTTTGGCGGAGCAGAAGGACCCCGGCGTCGCTTTGGAACTGGCCGAACAACTCCTCACGATCGATCGGGGCCATGAGGGTGTTTGGCGCGCCGTCATCCGTTGCCATGCCGACGCCGGCGACCGGCAGTCGGCCCGGCTGGCTTATGAGCGATGCCGGGCGGCCCGGACGGAGCTGGGGCATCCCGTTCTGTCGCCGGAGACCGAGGAACTGCTGGCACGGATCGGCGGCCTGGAAGGGCCTCCGGCCACGGCGGACTCGTTGGCCATGCCCACGCTCGGCGTTGCCTGGGGGGCGTCGCGGCGTTCCACCATCCGCCTGGGCGTTCTGCCGCTGCGGATGGTCGATCCCAATCATCCCGGCCACGCCGACGGCCTCGCGCTTGGACTGGCCGAGGAACTGACGACGTCGCTGGCGCGGTTCCGGTGGATTTCCTGCGTGTCCAGTAGCTCTTTGTCCGCGATTTCGGGAGAGGCCGTCGTCCCTGCACTGCCATGGAACGGCATCGATGCCGATTTCATGCTGGACGGCACGATCCAGCGGGGCGGACACAATGTTCGTATCCTCATGCGGATCGTCGATATGCGAACTGGGGGGGAGGTGGTCTGGGCGCGCCGCTTCGACAGGGACGGGACCGACACACTGGCGCTACAGGACGAACTCGCCGCGGAAATCGTCGCGCAGGCGGAGCCGGAGTTGCTGATGCGGGCGGGCGAGCGCGGACGCGGAAGGGCGGACCAGATGTTGACGCCGCATGAACTTGTATTGCGGGCGATCCCGCCTCTCTACCGGATGGAACGGGATGGGTTCCAAATGGCCGGCCAGATGCTGGAGCAAGCCGTGTCGGAGGGTCCCAATCAAGCCTCAGCGCATGCATGGTACGCCTATTGGCATTTGTTTTTGCTCGGGCAAGGCTGGGCCGTGGATCAGGAAGCCGCCGCGAAGCGCGCCGGGGAGCTGGCGCAAAGGGCCGTCACGCTGGATCCTGGCGATGCCAGGGCTTTGACGATGGCCGGACATGTGCGCGGATTCGCCAGCAAACGGCCGCGTGAGGCACTCGAGCTGCACGAACGCGCGATCGCGGTGAATCCAAATTTGGCTTTGGCATGGGGCTGCGCCGGCATGGCAATGTCGTACCTCGGGCAGCACGACGATGCCCTGATCCGCCTCCGCCAGGCCATCCGCATGGCGCCGTCCGACCCGCATTCATTCTTCTTCGACACAGCGATCACGATACCCTATTTGTTGCTGGGTGATCACGAGAAGGCGGTCGAGTTCGCGCGCCGCGCAGTCGAACTCAACCCCGGCTTTTCCTCGGCTTACAAAGTCTATCTGTCCGCGCTCGGACATCTTGAGCGGACGCAAGAGGCCAACAAAGTAAGACACCGTCTATTGGCCCTCGAAAGCACGTTTACAATCGCCGATGCGGTGGCACGGTCGCCTTTTACCGTACCGAAAGACCTGGCCCATTACGCCGAAGGTCTGCGCCGAGCGGGGCTGTCCTGATCGGAAATCGCGGCAACGGTTTCGCCGTACGCCTACAGAACACGCCAGGCGTTGACGGCTATCACGGCGGCCTGTGCGATGTTGAGGGTGAGGAGACCCCACAATTCCTTACGGTATACGCAATAGATCAGGCATGGGATCGCCACGGCGTAGCAGGCAATCCCGTATGGTCTGGTGGAGCCGAGGGCCATGCCGGCTAGGCCGAAGCTCGCGGCGATCAGCTCCACGACGCGCAGCGGTGTCATGCTGCGTAGCCCCCGAAGTCCCGGATCGGGTCGCCGAGGGGGTCGGTCACCGTCCGCGACCAGTCCGCCCATTCATCGTCGCCCATGTCGGCAACATCCGCGGTATTGGTTTGCAACAGCGCGATAGATGCAGGCTGCACCTGTGCCAGTGGACGGTCGGAATTGCGGCGCATCGGTGTGTCGGTGCGGGTGATTCGCAGGTTGATGAACATCGGACCGAACCAGCCGGCAGGGTCGATCGTACCCTCGAAATGTTCGATGGCGCCGGGAACCGGGTAATGGGCCGGACGGCGGCGCAACAGGCCCCAGCCCGGCCCGCCGTAGGCAGCGATGCCGAGGGACATCTGGATAGTACTCGGCTCCGGTATCGCTGTCAGGGCCGCGGAAACCGACGCCATCCGGTACTGGCTGCCAATCCGCCATGTCATCGAGCTTGTAGAAGATCGTCGACTCGTCCCACCTGAGCGACACGTCGGGATGAGGGAACAGATCCGGCCGCATCCGCAGGCCATCGTCGCAGCCTCGCAATACCGGACGGCACGCATGGGCAGCGTCCCAAGCGCGTCGCGGCTGGCTGGTATCGGGTCGCGACCGCAACCGGGTAGGCGGTAGAACCGAGCGTCGTGCATGGTGCCCCTCGCAATCGAAAGACCCCCAGCCAACGGGTCGCCGCAGGCCGGAGTACGGTCAATCAAGCCGATGTATGACTTAGACCATGATCGTTTGAGGTCGCACGCGATCTCGGCGTTGGATCATGGTCTAAGCCTGTGTTTGAGAGGGTGATTCACGCCCGAGGTTGAAGTCAACCTCAGGCGATCACGCTCTAGCGCGCCCGACGTCCGGTCATGCCGATTTTGGAAACGTTCGTCATGTTCGTACCTCCTCCGATGTTGTCGGGATCGACGCCCACGCGTTCCGGGCCGGACGATGGTGAAGCCTGTGAAACATTCCGGGTAAAGTGGTTATCCGAGGATCGGCACATCATTTAACGTTCTTTAACGCGCATTTAACGCTAGCGCGTGCGAGCCGGCCAGGAAGCTATCCTCTCCGCCCGATGGCATCCCGTGACGCTGGCCCGGCCAAACAAAATCGCCGCTCGAGCGCGGAAACCATTGATCTGCCTGCCAAGCCGCAGCACAGTCGGGCACGACGCGGGATCGCTCGCGGTAATAAAGCAGGGAGATACAGGGATGACGGGTTTCGGTCGGTGGAACACCAGGTCCACGGTGCTGGCGGGGTTGGTCGCGGGTTGTGTGTTGGGCGGCCTCGCCCCGGCGCCCGCACATGCGGACGGTTCGGGATCGGCGACGCTGGACGCCGCCATCAAGCGCGGACAGATGCTGTGCGGCATATCGGGGCAGGTCCCGGGGTTCTCGCTGGCCGATAGCCAGGGCGTGATGCGCGGCCTCGATGCCGACACCTGCCGCGCGGTCGCCGCCGCCGCGCTGGGCGATGCCGCCAAGGCGAAGTTCGTGGTGACCACGACGCAGAACCGCTTCACCGCGTTGCAATCCGGCGAAGTCGACATGCTGTCGCGCAGCACCACCTGGACCCTGAGCCGGGAAGGCAATCTCGGACTGATGTTTGCCTGGGTGAACTATTACGACGGCACCGGGTTCCTCGTGAAGAAATCGGCCGGCGTGAAAGCCGCCAAGGACATGGATGGCGCCACCATCTGCGTACAGCCGGGAACGAGCACGGAACTGGCGATCAACGACTTCTACCGCGTGCATAAGATGAAGTTCACGCCGATCCTGATCCAGGATACGCCCGAAATTCAGGCCGCATTCCTGTCCGGGCGCTGCGACGCCTATTCCACCGACGCCTCGGCGCTGGCGACGTTCCGCTTCAGTCAAGGCGCGAAAGCCGACGACCTCGTGCTGCTGCCCGACATTATTTCCAAAGAGCCGCTGGGCGTGATGGTCCGCAAGGGCGACGACAAGTGGTTCGATATCGTCCGCTGGACCTTCGCGGCGATGATCGTCGCCGAGGAGAAAGGCATCACTCAGGCGAACGTCGACACCTTCATGACCAGCACCGACCCCGACATCCGCCGTCTGCTCGGCCTCGAAGGCGAAATGGGCAAAGCGCTCGGGGTCGATCCGAAGTTTGCCTATCATGTGATCAAGGCGGTCGGGAACCTTGGCGAAATGTGGGACCGCAACATCACCCCGATGGGCGTACCGCGCGGCATCAACAACATCTGGACCAAAGGCGGGCTGCAATACGCGCCGCCGATGCGCTGATCTCGTGCTATGGATCGGGCCGCTTTCGGGCGGCCCGATTTTTGCCCGCAGTTTTGCACGCAGTAATTAATAAACGGGGAGCCTGTTAGCCGATGCCCGTCACGTCAGCCGATCCCAGGACGATGGGTGCGCGCCACGCGCCCAAGCGACGCATGCGCCTGGCGTGGTCCGACCCGTTGTTTCGGTCCCTCGTGTGGCAGGTCGTGATACTCGGCATCGTCAGCGCCATTGGCTGGTACCTGGTGTCCAACACCAACAAAAACCTTGCCGCGCGACATATCGCGACCGGCTTCGGGTTCCTCGACCGTGTTGCCGGCATTCCCATCGGAGAGTCGCTGATTTCTTATGAACCGGCGTCGGACACGTACGGCCGAGCGCTGTGGATCGGGGTGTTGAATACGTTGAAGGTGGCGGGGATCGGCATCGTGCTGGCCACCATATTGGGCACGCTGATCGGCATCGGGCGCCTGTCCAGCAATTGGCTGATGGCGCAGCTGACCGGTTTCTACGTGGAGGTCATTCGCGACATCCCGCTGCTGCTGCAGTTGCTGTTCTGGTACACCGCGCTGCAAGGCTTGCCGGCACCCAAGCTATCCTGGCGCATCGGCGACGCGGTGTTCCTGTCCAACCGGGGGATCAAGGTCCCCTATGTGGTATGGGAGAACGCCCACACCTGGGCGCTGGTGGCATTCCTGATCGGGGTCGTCGGCACCTTCCTGTGGAACCGCCGTGCCAGAGCAAAGCAGGAAGCGACGGGCGTCCGCCCCGCGGTCTGGCCGGCGGCGCTGGGGTTGCTGCTGGCACTCCCTTTGGCGGTTTGGGCGGTGTTGGGTGCGCCGACGGATGTGGAACTGCCCGTGCTCCGGGGCTTTAACTTTCAGGGCGGCGGCACGGTCAGCCCCGAGTATTTCGCGTTGCTGCTGGGGCTGGTGCTCTATACCGCCGGCTACATCGCGGAGATCGTGCGCTCGGGCATTCAGGCCGTGGCGCTTGGGCAGTGGGAGGCCGCGGGTGCCCTGGGCCTGCGGCGCGGCGCCATCCTGCGCCACATCGTGCTGCCGCAGGCGTTGCGCGTGGTGATCCCGCCGATGACCAGCCAATACCTGAACCTGACCAAAAACAGCTCCCTGGCGGTGGCGATCGGCTATCAGGACGTGGTGTCCATCGCCAATACCACGCTCAATCAGACCGGTCAGGCGGTGGAGGGCATCGCGGTCATCATGGCAGTGTTCCTGACCATCAGCTTGTCGATCAGCCTGTTCATGAACTGGTATAACGCGCGCATTGCGCTGGTGGGGCGGTAAACCATGAGCGCATCGATCATCAATGAATCGGCCATCAATCAATCGACCGGCAGCAGAGAACAACCGCCGCCCGGTCTGGTCGGCCCTCTTGCCTGGCTTCGAACCAATTTGTTCGGTTCTTGGGTTTCGACCGCCGTCACGCTGGCGCTACTCTACATTATTGTGCGGGTGCTGTTCAGCTTCGTCGAATGGGCGTTCGTCAACGCCATCTGGCACGTGCCTTACAGCGCAACCGGTATCGCGCAAACCGCCGTCTGCCAGGACGCCAAAGGCACCGGCGCCTGCTGGGCGGTCATTGCCGATAAATACCGCCTGATCCTGTTCGGCCGCTTCCCCTACGACGAGCAATGGCGGCCGGCGATCGTGGTGGTGCTGTTCGTTGCGCTGTTTGCCCTTTCGACCATCAAGGCGGTCTGGCGGAAGGGCATCGACTCACCGATCGTTCGATATATCGCCATGAGCGGCGCAGGGCTGATTTTGCTGGATAACGCGGCCGGGCTGTTGGACACCATCGTCGAGGTCGGGTTCGGCGTGCATTTGCCGCTGCCATTCGGTCTGCTGCTCCTGTTGAACACCATCGGAAAATGCGCGCTGGTGTTTGGGTTGTTGCTGCTGTGGCCGGCGATCGGGGTTTGGATCGGTACCCTCGCCTTCATCGGCATTCTGATGTTCGGCGGCATCCTCGGGTTGACGGCGGTTCCCGTGGATTACTGGGGCGGGCTGCCGATTACGCTGATCCTGGCGACGTTCGGGCTGGCCTTTGCCTTCCCGCTGGCGGTGCTGGTGGCGCTGGGGCGGCGGTCCACCCAGTTGCCGGCGGTGAAAATGCTTTGCGTGGTCTATGTGGAGCTGATCCGCGGCGTGCCCTTGATCAGCGTGCTGTTCATGGCCAGCGTCATGTTCCCGCTGTTCATGCCCCCCGGCATCAACGTCGATAAACTATTGCGCGCTCAGATCGCCGTTATTCTCTTTGCCGCGGCGTACTTGGCGGAGGTCGTGCGCGGCGGCTTGCAAGCGTTGCCTAAAGGCCAGTCGGAGGCCGCGGACGCCATGGGCCTGAGCTACTGGCAGAAGACCGGGTTCATCATCCTGCCGCAGGCGCTGCGGCTGGTTATTCCGCCGCTGGTGAACACGTTCATCGGCTTCTTCAAAGACACCAGCCTGGTGCTGATCATCGGGCTGTTCGATCTGCTGACCATGGGAAAAGTCGCATTGAGCGACCCACCGTGGCAGAGCTTCTCGACCGAGGTCTACATCGCCTTGGCCGTTATCTACATCGTGTTCTGCTATGGCATGTCGCGATACAGCCGCGGGTTGGAACGCGAATTGAACAGCGCCCGTGGGCGATAAGGGGTTAGCGATGAACGCGATCGTTCTCGACAAGGTCAATAAATGGTTCGGCACATTGCACGTGTTGCGCGATATCACGATGACCGTGGCAACCGGGGAGAAAGTGGTGGTCTGCGGACCTTCGGGCTCCGGCAAATCGACCATGATCCGCTGCATCAACCGGCTGGAGTCCCACCAGGAAGGCCATATTTTCGTCGACGGCACCGAACTGACCGACGATCTGCGCGCTTTGGATACCATCCGGCGGGAGGTCGGGATGGTCTTTCAGTCGTTCAATCTGTTCCCGCATTTGACCATCCTGGAGAATTGCACGCTGGCCCCAATCTGGGTGCGCAAAATGCCTAAGGCCGAGGCGGAAGAGTTGGCCATGAGCTACCTGGAACGGGTGAAAATTCCAGAGCAGGCTTTGAAGTACCCGGGGCAGCTATCGGGCGGGCAGCAGCAGCGGGTGGCGATCGCGCGCGCGTTGTGCATGCGCCCGAAGATCATGCTGTTCGACGAACCGACGTCCGCTTTGGATCCCGAAATGATTAAGGAGGTGCTGGATACCATGATCGCGCTCGCGGAATCCGGCATGACCATGGTCGTTGTGACGCACGAGATGGGGTTCGCGCGGCAGGTCGCGGACCGGGTGGTGTTCATGGACATGGGCGAAATAGTGGAGAGTGGGCCGCCGAAACGGATGTTCGAGGCACCGGAGACGGATCGGTTGAAGCTGTTCCTCAGTCAGATTTTGCGCGGGGATTGAATTACCCCTACGCCGCGTCCTCAGCTGGGAACTCAACGTCCTCATAAAGCTCGGATAGTGGCACGCTGGTCCCGATCTCCGGCATCGCCAATTCCACGTCGCCGTCCACGACCACGCCCGCCCAGGTGTCACCGATGCGCGTGAACACGGTCGCCGCCTAGCTGGTTTGCTCCATGATAACGTAGCGGTGGATCGAGTCCGTGTTGCCGTATTCGCGTGCCTTGACGATCCGGTCGGTACGCGAGGAACTGGGGCTGACGATCTCGAATACCACGACCGGTTTTTTGGCGATGGTGGCCGAGCCCACCTGAGGGGAGCAGAGAACGAGCACGTCTGGATAGCGGATACTGCCCGCGACCTCGATCTTGATGTCACTGCCGTGCGCGCGGCAGCCATTTCCCCGCAGGCGGTTGTTCAGCGAGGTGATCAGGTTACTATGGATGGTCGATTGCGCGATGGTCCCGCCGGCCATCGCTACGGGCTCGAACCCGTCGAATTCCCAGCGCAATTCCTGCCGTTCCTCCCAGGCGAGGAATTCGTCGAGCGTCATTGGCTAGCGGACGGCGCTGCTCATGGGGTGGAGCTTATCATACGGGACGGCCCGGTGTCATCGACAGACCGCTCAGAAGCCATCTGCGGACAAGACTTCCGTCCGCAGATGGCGCCGATGTGCGCAGATTTTTTTCGGACCCATGAAGGCTGGCTGTGATCCGCCCGGTCGAAACCGTCAAGCGTCGAGGATGTCGCCTTGTGGTTTTGCTCTCCGAGCGCCGCGACAATCCGTAAGAAGCAACGCCGGTTCGACCACGTGCGGTCGAACCGGCGCCGAACCTACTCCGCCGCCATCCGTGTCGGCGTCTGCAGCGCCAGCTCCGCCCGAGCCTCCGCGGCCACGCGGGTGCCGTCGAAGAACGCTGGATTCTGCGTGCCCCACAGCCGCACGGTATTCCCGAACACGAAATCACGGAAATTGTCGTCCGTGATGAACCCGTGATCCACGAGTTCATGTGCTTCCCCCAACGGGTCGCGCATATCGATCACGTCGAAATGCCCGATGTCGGAGCTGTAGATGGCGTTCAGCTTCACCCCGAACGGGTTGGTTTTTCCGAACGCCTGCGCGTTCATCCGGTCGTCAGCTTCGCACCCAAAATAGAATGGGGTCGAGAACAGGTCGCACCAATCTTCCTTCCGCGTGAACTTGCAGCGGGAGAAATCGTCGAGGTCTTCGACGCCGCCCGTCCCATGCATTTCCGGGTCGGGCCAGCCATCCCGAGCCTTAAGCGCGTCGCCGAGTTCGGGGTAGCCGTATTTCTCGACCATGCTCATCAGCAACGACCGATCCAGTCTGTCCGGCTTCATGTTGTCCAGCGCGCGGATATTGCGGCGTTCCCAGTGCTCCATCAGATCGCCGAACAGCTGGGCCGCCCAGCCGACGCCGCCTTCGAGGAAGGCCCAGCGGAGTTCGGGGAATCGGCGGGTGATGCCGCCCAGGAAGATGCCCTTGCAGGCCGCATGCCCAGCATCGGCGAAGTGCCCAATGTGGTTGTAGACGAAATTCGAGGGCGAATTCCGCAGCGCCTGATTGGAGCCGGTGCTGTGGAACGTCGGCGCGATCTTCACGTCGCGGCACGTCTTCCAGACCGGATCGTAGTCGTACGGGCTGTCGATGCCGAACACCTCATAGTTCACGGTGTATTTCTTCGCCGCTGCCGGGCTATCGGCCAACGCCGGGATTTGCCGCGGGAACGCACTCCCGAACATCCCGACCTTCGAACCCAATTGCTTGGTGGCGAATTCGAGTTCCGCGATCGCTTCCTCGGGGTGGTGCATCGGAATGATGGCGGCGGGGGTCATGCGGTCCGACAACTTCGAAAAATACTCGGCCGAGACCACGTTATACGCGTGGATGACCGCGCGCCGGGTCTCGTCGTCGGCGATGCGCGGCAGGCGCAACCCGGCCGTGGGGTAGATGATGGCGAAGTCGGTGCCGAACTCATCCAGCCGGTCGTACAGCATGCGCGGCATCATGGCCGTGGCGCGATCCAGCGTGTTGCCGGTCTGGCGGGTCCAGAATCCCGGCATAGCGACGCCGCGCCGCTTGCGTTCGGCGGGCCCGAGGTCAAGGGACGCCTTGGTGACGGCCATCGCCGCCAGGAAGCCGTCGGCCGCCTTGTCGCCGCCGACTTTCCGCATTTTCTCCGCGAAAACAGGGTCGTATTCGACCCAGTGCCCATCGCCGTCGATCACGGGGTGTTTCAGTCCGGCCCGAATTTGGGCGGGGGTCTGGTGCGCTTGGCCTGTCATATTCCACTCCCTTTATTTTTGGTCGCACCATAAAGCGCAGCACTATCTTCCGCGGGAGTCAACAACAGGGGACGTTAGATTGTTACGTACTCCCATGGTAACGATCCCATCTTGCATGACGGCGGTATTTCGCAGCCAGTCGCGCCGGGGTGGCCATCCCCGCGTCCACGCGTTCTAATGGCGACGTTAAAGGCAGGGGACGCGGGAAATGGACGACACATTCGATTATATCGTCACGGGCGCGGGATCGGCTGGGGCGGCTATCGCGTCCCGCCTGACAGAGTCCGGCAAGCACCGGGTGCTGCTGCTGGAAGCCGGCCCGCCGGACACCAATCCTTGGATTCACATCCCGCTTGGTTTCGCGCGCACCTATGTCGATCCCAAAGTGAACTGGAAATTCGAGAGCGTGCCGCAGAAGCAGCTCGCCAACCGCCAGCTTTATTTGCCGCGCGGGCGCACTCTCGGCGGCACGAGTTCGATCAACGGCATGGTCTATATTCGCGGCAACCACGCCGACTACGACGAATGGCGCCAGCGCGGGTGCGAGGGCTGGGATTGGGACTCCGTCCTCCCGTTCTTCCGGAAAGCCGAAAACCAGGCCCGTGGGGCCAATGAATTCCACGGCACCGGCGGTCCGTTGAACGTGTCGGACCACGGCGAGGGCCACGAACTGGCCGAAGCCATGCTGGCCGCCGCCGAACAGGCCGGCATCCCGCGCAATCCCGACTTCAATGGCGCCCAGCAGGAGGGTTGCGGCTACTACCAATCCACAACATCCAACCGGCGGCGGTGGAGCACCGCCAAAGCCTACATCGAGCCCGCCCGTTTTCGTCCCAATCTGACCATTCGCACCGGTGCGCAAGCTACGAAAATCGTCATCGAAAACGGCCGCGCTACGGGCATCGAATATCAAACCGCCCAGGGCCCTCGCAACGCCCCGGGCCGTCGCACCGCCCATGCCCAAGCGGAGGTCATTGTGTCGGGCGGGGCTTATGGATCGCCGCAGTTGTTGCAACTCTCGGGCCTCGGCCCGGCCGAGCATCTGCGCGCCATGGGCATCGGAGTCGTGCGAGATATGCCGGCCGTCGGGTCCAACCTGCACGACCATTTTAATACCTACATGAGCTGGCGCTGCACCAAGCCCATTACGCTGAACGATCTGCAAAACTCCTGGCCGCGTAAGATCGCCGCCGGCATCCGCTATGCGCTGTTCCGTTCCGGCCCGATGGCGGGCAACGGCATTCGCGCCGGGCTGTTCACCCGCTCCGATACCAGGCTGGAACGGCCGGATTTGCAGATTAATCTGCTGGAGTGGAGCACGCTCGAGCGAACCAAGGACCGCGTTATTCCGCACGCGTTTCCCGGGTTCACTCTCAGTCCGGTTCACCTGCGTCCGGACGGCCGCGGAACGGTGCGCCTGGCGTCCCCCGACCCGCTCGCGCCGCCCGCGATATCGTTCGATTTTCTGAAAACCGAATACGACATGCAGGCGGTGTTGTTCGGCATCAAACTGGTGCGCAAAATCGCCGAACAGCCGGCGCTACAGCCCTATGCGGCGGAGGAATTGCAGCCAGGCCTCAAGACACAGTCAGACGAAGACTTTGCCGAGTTCCTGCGCCAGACTGGGGTTTCCAACCATCATCCAGCCAGTTCCTGCGCCATGGGTACCGGCCCGAACAGCGTGGTCGATCCACGGCTGAGGGTGCACGGCATCCAGGGGTTGCGGGTTGCGGATGCATCTATCATGCCGGTTGTGGTGGGCGGAAACACGAATGCGCCATCCATCATGATTGGTGAAAAAGCAGCGTCGATGATCCTTGAAGACGCCGCATAACCGCGTTAACATCGCATCGATAAGGGAAACTGGACGACGCGAGGGCATGTTCGGCCGGATCGAGATCTGGGGCACCTCAATCTGCAACAGGAGAGGGACGATGTGGATTTTGCGAACCGCCATGGTGGCGATTTTTCTGACGGCCGGCTTTGCTTTCGGCGCGAGCGCGCCCGCGAAAGCGGACGAGATGGTCTGGACGCTCAAGAGCAAATATCAATATAAGGTTCAGGTCGCGTTCTACTCCAAGGATCGCAACCATCTGTGGCCGTCCAATGGACAGGCATGGGGGCTGGACGATTATGGAACGCATAAATTCACCCTGTCATGCAACGCGGGCGAGAAAATCTGCTACGGCGCCTGGGCGACCGGCGACTCCACCACCTACTGGGGTGTCGGACTCGGCGGCAAGCAGGGTTGCACAAGTTGCTGTGCGGTCTGCGGCGAAGAAGACCCTATCAAGACTCTGACCGAATAGCGCTCGGATTGCCTCGGCCGGCGATCTGTTGGATGCTCCCCCGATTGGGGGAGGGAACAGTTCGATGGCCGAGGACACCTATGACTATATTGTGACCGGCGCGGGATCGGCCGGTTGCGTCATGGCGGCACGGCTTTCCGAATCAGGCCGCCACAATGTGCTGTTGTTGGAGGCTGGGCCGCCCGACACGAACCCCTGGATCCATATCCCACTGGGTTTCGCACGCACCTACGTCAATCCGCGCATCAACTGGATGTTCGAAACGGTGGCCCAGCCGCAAATGGCGGGGCGCAAACTGTACCTGCCGCGCGGGAAAACCCTGGGCGGCAGCAGTTCCATCAACGGCATGGTCTACATCCGTGGCAATCACGGCGACTACGACGAGTGGCGCCAGCGCGGGTGCGAAGGCTGGGATTGGGACTCCGTCCTGCCGTACTTCAAAAAGGCCGAAAATCAAACGCGCGGCCCCGACGCGTTCCATGGCACCGGCGGCCCGCTGCACGTGTCGGACCAACCCAGCAAATTCGAACTGGCGGAAGCGGGCCTGGAGGCCTGCGTGCAAGCCGGCATCCCCCGCAACCCGGACTTTAACGGAGCGCAACAGGAAGGCTGCGGCTATTACCAGACGACAACATCCAATCGCCGGCGCTGGAGCACCGCGAAAGCGTATCTGAACCCAGCAAAATCCCGCGAGAATCTAACGATCCAGACCGGCGCCCACGCGACCAAAGTCATCATCGAGCACGGGCGCGCGACCGGGGTCGAATACCACACCGAGCAAGGGCGGCGCGTGGCGCGGTGCCGTGGCGAAGTGGTCGTATCGGGCGGTGCCTTCGGATCGCCGCAGCTGCTGCAACTCTCCGGACTGGGGCCGGCCGAGCACCTCCAGGATATGGGCATCCCGGTGATCGCCGATATGCCAGCCGTTGGTGCCAATCTGCACGACCACTTCAATACCAACCTGAGTTGGCGGATCAATAAGCCGATCACGCTGAACGACCTCGAACGCAGCTGGCCCCGCAAAATCGCCGCCGCCGCCCAATATGCCCT
>JANXTL010000231.1 GCA_025352375.1 Acetobacteraceae bacterium
GGCCCGCCGCCCTCATTGGTCACGATATGGCTGGCCTCATGCGCCAGGATTTCGTCGCCGGGGCGGCAATGCACCGCGATGGAAATCTGGTTGCACATGGTGCCGGAGGGCAGAAAAACCGCCGCCTGCTTTCCTGTCAACGCCGCCATCCGGTCGCAGAGTTCGTTGACCGTGGGATCGTCGCCGTTCTGCTCGTCGCCCACCTCGGCCCGCATCATCGCGTCCTTCATCGCGAGGGACGGTCGGGTCTGGGTGTCGGAAAACAGATTGACCCGGACGGGCGGCAGCGCGGGATTGGGGCGGGACGGGGCGTAAGCCATAGCGGTTCAAGTCTCCAGGGGCGGTTCGTCGATCAGTCTTGTATCCACCATGCCCAACGCGTCCATCCCTTCTTCGATGGCCATCATCGTCTCCTCCCGCGCCAGATCCCAATCGATCAGCTTGTCCCTGGCCTGCTCGGTTTCCCAGTCCGGGTGCCATTCCCCTTCGTCGGCCTCATTGAAATCGTCTGGGCGGGGTTCGATCAGGTCGGGAAGCCGCGTCAACTTCGCGGTGAACGCCTCGCAGGCGGCGATAAAGGCAGGGATGGCTTCGGGCAGCGAATCGGTGAAGGATTTGACCCCGATCCAGTCTTGCAGCGATTTGCCGGCTTTGGCGGCCCGTCGCTCCTCATACGCACGCTGTCCGGGCTTCAGCGCTGCGATGCGGTCGGCGATGTCCTGGGAGCGGTCGGGGCTGACGTGCAGCACGCGATAGCGCGCGCCCGGTGGGTGCTCGCTGGCGTCTGGCGCGAACAGAGTCACGGTGCCGTCGGTGACCGCGGGGGCGATGTCGACTAATGTTCCGCCCGGTTCTTCCCAAACGGCGTGGCGTTCGGCGGTGAGCAGCATGCAAGGCCACTCCCGCAGTCGCCAGCCGAAGCGGATGGCGCCGCCGTCGATTTCTATCCGAGCGCGCACACCGTCGGCGGGCCAGCCGTAGAGACCGAGATGGTCGTCCCGCATCTCGATCCGCACCGGCACGCCCGCACCGATCTCCGCCAGCAAGCCCTGGACTTGCGGTGCGTCCGCGAATGGCGGGATCTGCCCCTCGAAAATGCCTTCGTCGAGTTCCAGCAGCAGGTCCCCAAAAGCTTGCTTATGGGATATGGTGAGTTCGGGCATTTGGCGACGTGTCCTGGTTGGGGCGATACGGACAACTTGCCACCGGCGGCCTGCCGGTCCAATCCTGGTGTCGCCACGCCTCAGGGGGTCCGCAATGCCCGTCGACACCGTTATCGAAGCCGCGCGCGCCTTTTTGGGCGACCGCATCACCACGAATGCCGCGCTGCGCGACCACCACTCGCACGGCCAGGATACCCAGCCCCCGGTGCAGCCCGACGCCGTGGCATTCGTGGAGACAACCGAGGAAATCTCCCGCCTGTTGGCGCTGTGCTACGCCGAGCATGTGCCGGTGGTGCCCTGGGGGGCGGGCACCTCGCTGGAGGGGCATGTGACCCCGGTACGCGGCGGCATCACGGTCGATGTGAGCCGCATGACCGCGGTGCTCGATGTCAGCCAGGCCGACATGGATTGCCGGGTGCAGGCCGGCGTGACCCGGGAGCAATTGAACACCCATTTGCGGGATTCCGGGCTGTTTTTTCCGGTCGATCCGGGGACCTCGGCCTGCACGATCGGCGGGATGTGCGCCACCCGCGCGTCGGGGACCAACGCGGTGAGGTACGGCACGATGCGGGAGAACGCGATGGGCCTGACGGTGGTGATGGCCGATGGGCGGGTTATTCGCACGGGTGGGCGGGTCCGAAAATCCTCGACGGGCTACGATCTGACGCGGCTGTTCGTGGGGTCGGAAGGCACACTGGGCATCATCGCCGAAATTCAGTTGCGTCTGCACGGCATCCCCGAGGCGGTGTCGTCCGCCACTTGCCAGTTTCCGACGCTCGGCGACGCGGTCGAAACGGTGATCGCCATCATGCAGATGGGTATCCCCGTCGCGCGGATGGAATTGTTGGACGAGGTGCAGACGGCGGCCTCCATCGCGTATTCGCATCTGGAAGGCCTTGAGGCATTGCCAAGCTTGTTTTTCGAGTTTCACGGTACCGAGGCCTCCGTCGCCGAACAGGCGCGACAAGCCGAGGAAATTGCCAGCGGCTTCGGTGGGCGCGCGTTCCGTTGGGCCACCGATACCGCCGAACGCAGCAAATTGTGGCAGGCGCGGCATGACGCGCTTTGGGCTTGTTTGGCGCTGAAGCCCGGGCATCGCGGCATCGCCACCGACGCGATCGTGCCGATTTCGAAGCTGAACGAAGCCATTCTGGGGGCGAAAGAGGATATTCTCGCGTCGGGCCTGACCGCGCCCATCGTCGGCCATGTCGGCGACGGCAATTTCCACACCGTCATCCTGGTGCCGCCTGAGCCCGACGGGCTGACGCGGGCGTGGGAATTGGACAAGAAAATCGTGGCGCGTGCCTTGGCCTTGGGCGGCTCGTGCAGCGGGGAACACGGCGTCGGCATCGGCAAGCGCGAGTTCCTGGAAACCGAGCACGGAGCGGATGCGTTGGCGGTGATGAGAGCGGTGAAGCAGGCGCTGGACCCGCGTGGGGTGATGAACCCGGGGAAGATTTTTCTGAATTGAAACCGGTTCTGCCGGACCTGTTGGTGCCAGGTCTGCGGTTGGTCATTTGCGGGTCCGCCGCCGGCACCGCATCTGCGCGGCGTGGGGCCTATTACGCCGGTCCCGGCAACAAATTCTGGCGGATACTGGCGGAGACCGGACTGACGCCTCGGCTGTTGCAGTCGGAGGAATTTCCGTTGCTGCCAGGGTTTGGCATCGGTCTGACCGATCTGGCCAAACACGCGTCTGGGCCGGACGCCGCGATCCGGCGGGACCATTACGATGCCGAGGGGTTGATGGGTCGGGTGCGGGCCTGCCGGCCTGGGATGCTGGCATTCAACGGCAAACGGGCAGCTTCGGTCTTCTTGGGCGTGAAAAGCAGTGGGCTGGCTTATGGAGTTCAGCCGGTTGTCGCGGAATTGCCGACGATTTTCGTGCTGCCGTCAACGTCCGGCCTGGCATCCGGCAATTGGGACGGCAGACATTGGCACGATTTGGCGGCGATCTTGGAACGACCGAAATCAGGGCGCATTCTTTAGCCCAATGCCTGGATCTCGCTGATGATCGCCGCCGCATTTTTGCCAATGCCAGGCAGGTCGCCATTCGCGGCGTTCTCAGTTCCGTCCGATAATCCGTCGCGCGATCGCCATCCGGTGCACCTCCGACGGGCCCTCGTAGACCCGCATCGTGCGCACTTTCTGCGCCATCAATTGCAACGGCAGCTCCTTCGCGACGCCCATCGCGCCGAACGATTGTTGCGCGTGGTCGATTATTTCCGTCGCCATCTCGGTGCCGTACAGCTTCACCATCGAAGCCTCCATTCGCACGTCCCGGCCGGCATCGGCCTTGAACGCCGCATCGTAAACCATCAGCCGCTGGGCGTGGATTTTGATCGCGGCGTCGGCGATCCACCACTGGATGGCCTGGCGGTCGGCCAGTCGTTGCCCGAAGGTTACGCGCTGCTTGGTATGCTCCACCATCATGTCCAGCGCGCGCCGAGCCATGCCGACGCACCAGGCGCCCATTTGAAGGCGGCGGACTGTCAGGCGCAATTGCATAGGCGCGTAGCCTTTGCCCTCGACGCCCAGGACCTGCGTCGCCGGGATACGGCAATCGTCGAACACCAGCTCGTAGGTACGCTGTCCGCCGATCATCGGAATTTCGCGTTCGATGATAAAACCTTTTGTGCCGCGTTCGACGATGAAGGCGGTGACGCCCTCGGCGCGCTTGCCTTCGCCGGTCCGAGCCATTACGATAACAAAATCGGCTGACGGCACCCGGCTGACCCAGATTTTGCGGCCATTGATGACCCAGTCGGCGCCGTCCTTTACAGCCCGCGTCGTCATCCCCGCCGGGTCGCCGCCGGCGCCGGGTTCGGAGATCGCGATGGCCGAATGCGCCTCGCCACGGGCATACGGTTCCAGATATTTCTTTTTCTGCTCGTCGCTCGCGGCCGCGATCAGCATGTGCAGGTTGGGGCTGTCGGGGGGGAAGGTGAAGGACACGCAGGTGCGACCTTGTTCCTCATACACGCCCACCAGCGCGGCGTAGGGCAGATTGGCGCCGCCGTATTCCTCCGGCACGTCCAGCCCCCAAAGACCGAGTTCCTTGCATTTGGCGAGCAGCACCGCTTCCTCGTCGGGCGGCAGTCCGGATCTTTGGCCGGACGCCTCGCGGGCGAGGGTCGCTTTTTCCAGGGGCATGACGTCGCGGTCGATGAACTTCGCCACCAGGTCCTGGAGCATGCGGTGTTCTTCGGGGAGTTCGAACATTTAGAAATACCTTTTATGGGCTGACGTGGCCGATGAATTTTTCCGGGGGACGGTCGCCCCATTGCGAGCGGAAGCCTTCCTCGGCCGAGACCAGATTGCCACCGTTCTGGATATTCAGGCGGTCGGTATCGGCCCAATGCTCGTGCACGCGCATGTAGGGGTCGGCCCAGTAGTCGTACACTTGCGAACCGAGCAGATGACGGCCGATGCCCCACATGTGCTCGTATTTGCCGGTGGATTTCAGGTGTTCGTGGCCCATGAAGACGTCGTCGATGTCCTGGACCTCGAAGCTGAAATGATTCAGACCGGCGCGGGCGTTGTGCATGCAGAAAAACGCGTGGTGATCGACGTATTCGTCACCGGCATCGATGCGGCTGAACTGGCCGAGGATATTTGTCTGCTCGCCACCGTAGATGTCGTCGGAACGAACCAGGCCGAGGACATCGCGGAACCATTTTACGGTTTCCTGGTTTTTCGGGGTGCCCATCACGGCGTGACCGATGCGCTTGACCGTGGATGGCCCTTGCTTGAACCGGATCGCTTCGCCCGCTCGGTTTAACGGTGCCGGGCCGGAGTTGATCGCCTGGCGCGCGACCGGAATAGCGGCGACCGGTGCAATGCCGTGCACGATTTCGATCGTATAGCCGTTCGGTTCGGTGACGCGCACGCGCTTGCCGCCGCCGGGTTCGTCGATGTGCTCGATGCCGGAGGCGCCGGGGTGTTTGGCGATCTTCTTCAGTTCGTCTTCATCCGCCACGGCCCAGGCGAAGCCGAGGAAGCCGGGGTCGCCTTTTTCGGTGACATGGATGTGGTGCGTGGGGTCGGTGCCGCGCATGTACAGCGCGGTCGCCGTGCGGTCGGCGCGCACCATGCCGAACGCGGTCAGAAATTCTTCCTGCGCGTCCAGATCGGGGGAACGAAGGCGACCGTAGGCGAGGTCTCGGACCTTGATGACGGACATTTTCAGGACTCCTCAGGACGTTGGATGGGAGGTTAGGCGACGATCTGTGCTGCGGGCAACTGCCCGATGGCCTAGACCATGATCGTTTGAGGTTGCACGCGATCTCGGCGTTCGATCATGGTCTAAGCCTTTGTTTGAGACGTTGATTCACGCCCGAGGTTGAAGTCAACCTCAGGCGATCACGCTCTAGGGTCAGGGCGATCGCATTTGGCCTCAACACCCGAATCCGGTGTGGGCGACCGAAAAAATTGACCGCAAAAAGCCGCAAATGCGATTGCCCTGGACCGGTGTTGCCTGACACTCGATACTGGAAATGCGGGATTAACCGGGACCGGCCGGGATGTGGCGGGATAAACGGCGTTCTACCAAGGGGTTGGGGAAAAATTGGGTGCTCGGATGGTGTTGGATTTGGATTCTGGAAATTGGCGCGTTTGGGGTGGTCTCGCCATTGAATGCTGGAAATCGGGGTGGGTGCGCGGTTCTCTCTCTTAGGTTCTGAGAACCTCTTAGGCGGCTCTTAACGGGTGTCTGGGAGCGTCCCGTCAAGATGGCTGCGCGGGACGCCGGAATACAGGCTGTCCGGCTTTGTGGGGGCGGTCTCCAGCTCCTTCATCAGCACGGTGGTGCGTTTAATGGATGCGATTTCGTCGGCCTCGGGGATGCGGTCGCATTCCTCCCTGAAGTGGTCGAAGTTGTCCTTGTTGTAAGCCACACGGAGGACGACGCGGCGCCAGGCGCAGCTCTCGGCGTAGCTCATTGGCAGGCCAAGGTGGAACTCGCGGGCCTCCGGCCTGAAGCTTTCGGCGACAGCGTCCATGGCAGCGACATCGCCTGACTTCGCCAGTATGTATCGCTCAATGAAATCCGTCTGTTCGCGTAAGCAGAATTTACGAACGTTCACGTCGGTGGCCGGGCAGGTGGGCAGGAAGCGAATGGCCTCGGCTTTTGCTTTTTGGTTGGGGGTTTGGGCGAAGGCTGTTGCTGGGATCAGCAGGGCAACAAGGGCGGCGTAGATGCGGGCGCGTGGATGATGATCTCGATCTCTTTGATTTTTATGCTCACGGTTTGGTTGGGGCTGTAGAGACATGAGTCTTTTCCTTCCTGTAGCGCGGCTCTTAATAAACTGTTGACTACGTCTATAGCATTCTCTGTTGGCATGGGCGCCGTCCTGGTTTCAGGATGTATTATCCCTACAACCATGGCCGGCGTCAATGTGGAAAGTGCGAGTCTCATTCATTACTTGTTGCCTTTTCAGCGGCCATAACGGAGTCGCTCAGAAAGGCATTCAAATCGGAGGTTTCATCCATCATCGCATCGTAGAGCAAGGTCGCGATCTGGACCTTGCGTCGGGTCGAGATGTTAGGCGCGAGCGGACCGAAGGCGTTCGTCACGGCGTCCAAGCAACGGGCCAGGCGGGTCATATCGACGGTAGCGAAGAGCTTGGCGGGGCCATCCTCCTGACGTCGGGAAGATGGTGGCGAATCGGTCGGGCGCATGGGGCCTCGGCCGGCGGCCAACCACTCGACGGTGACGCCGCAGGCGTCGGCCAGGGCGA
>JANXTL010000232.1 GCA_025352375.1 Acetobacteraceae bacterium
TCGCTCGTAGGGCGCGAGGGCCTCAATCTTCATGAGAGCTGCCGGATCGTCGTCCTGCTGCATCCCGAATGGAATCCGGGTGTGGTCGAGCAGCAGATCGGCCGCGTCGATCGCGTGAATTCCCGGTGGGCGAAGGCGGTGCGGCAGGCGATTGACGACGGGATGAAGGGGGCTGATCTCCCCCGCATTGAGATCCGTCCGATTATCTTCAAAGGGACCTACGACGAGCACAATTGGAACGTCCTACAGGAGCGTTGGGACGATCTGCGCGCCCAACTACACGGAGAAGCGGTCCCGGCGCGCTTGCGGGCCAGCGAGGACGCGGAAGGACGCGCGATACTCGATGAAATCGCAGCTGCTAGGCCGAATTTCTCACCACGAGAAGAATGATCAGATGAGGAGTTCAGCCTCGGCGCATGCGGCGAACTATCGGCACTCTTTTGGAACTCATTCGACCTTACGCAGCCGAACGCGGCGGTGTGGTAGGCAGCAAACGGCGCTCACGCGCCGCCGCTCCCAAACTTCCAGACCGGAATGCCGAACTTCTTGGCCTTGTCGGCGAGGTTGTCCTGAATGCCGGTGCCGGGGAAGACCATGACCCCGATCGGCAGCACGTCGAGCATTTGATCGTTGCGCTTGAACGGTGCCGCCTTGGCATGCTTGGTCCAGTCGGGCTTGAAGGCGATCTGCGGCACCTTGCGGTGGTCGGCCCATTTTGCGGCAATGAGTTCGGCGCCCCTCGGTGATCCGCCGTGCAGCAGCACCATGTCGGGATGCTTGGCGTGAACCCGGTCGAGCTTGTCCCAGATCAGGCGATGATCGTTGAAGTCGAGGCCGCCGGTGAAGGCGATTTTGGGGCCGGCGGGCAACAGCACCTCGTTGGCGGCCGACGAATACCTCGCAAGCCTAATCGTTGCATAAAACGTTTAGCCGAATTCCCTGACTCCAAACCGGCTCCAAACACCCCACCGTGACGCCTCCCCCACCCTGGCGTAAACAACGCCCAACAGCCTGGAGCCAACCACCCATGACCACCGTCAACGCCAACATCGCCTCCCCCCGCATGCTCCTTGTTGCCGGCGGTGCGGTGAAACAGGTCGCCGATGTGCTGGCCAAATTCGGGCTATCCCGCCCGCTGGTCGTCACCGATCCTATGATGGTGAAATTGGGACTGGTGCGGTCGGTGCTCGATCCGCTGGAGGCTGCTGGCATCGTCCCCGGTGTCTTCAGCGACACCGTGCCCGAACCCGACGACACCGTCATCGACCGGGGCGTCGCGGCCATGAACGCGGGTCGTTACGACTGCCTGATCGGGTTCGGCGGCGGCTCCCCCATCGACACGGCCAAGGCCATGGCGATTCTTGCTCAGGGCGGCGGCAAGATGCGGGACTACAAGGTGCCATTCGCGGCGGACCTGGGGAAAGTGCCCGTCATCGCCATTCCCACCACCGCCGGCACCGGCAGCGAGTGTACCCGCTTCACCGTCATCACCGACCACGAGCGGGACGAGAAAATGCTGATTGCCGGCTTCGGTTGCCTGCCGCTGGCGGCGATCGTGGACTACGAACTCACGTTCTCGGTCCCGCCGCGCACCACCGCCGATACTGGCATCGATAGTTTTACCCATGCCCTGGAAGCCTATGTGTCGAAGCGGGCGAACCCGTTCTCCGACGCCTTCGCTCTGGCGGCGATGGCGCTGATCGGCAAGCATTTGCAAACGGCCTACGCCGAACCGCGCAACGCCGCCGCGCGGGAGGGCATGGCGATCGGCGCCACCCAGGCTGGACTGGCGTTCTCCAACAGCTCCGTCGCGCTGGTGCATGGGATGTCCCGCCCGATCGGGGCGCATTTCCATGTGCCGCACGGGCTATCGAATGCGATGTTGATGCCGGCGATCACCCGGTTTTCCCTCGAAGGAGCCCCTGGGCGTTACGCCGAGGCCGCGCGGCGGGTGGGGTTCGCGGACGCCGGCGACTCCGACGCCTTGGCCGGTGCCAAGCTGATCGCGGGGCTGGAGGCTTGGAACAAGGAGCTGAAAGTCCCAACGCCCGCCGAGTTCGGGATCACCGAAGCCAACTGGAACGGCAAGATGGCGCTGATGGCAGAGCAGGCGTTGGCCTCGGGCAGCCCCAACAACAATCCTCGGGTGCCCGATGCGTCCCAGATTGTGTCGCTGTATCGCGAAGTCTGGATCGGTGCCGCCAGTAACCGACCGGGTGCCTGAGCGATGATTTCCCCCGAGCTGATGGCTCGCGCGCACCTTATTCTCGATGAGGCCGATATCCCCGAGCTGCCCAACCACTATCGGGGCAAGGTGCGGGACAATTACGATCTGCCCGACGGCCGCCGCATCCTGATCGCCACTGATCGCCTCAGCGCGTTCGACATCGCCTTGGCCGCCATCCCCTGCAAAGGGCAGGTGCTGACCCAGACTGCTCGGTTTTGGTTCGAAACGACAAAGGACATTTGCCCCAATCATGTGCTGGCGTACCCCGATCCCAACGTCGTGATCGCGCAGCACCTGAACATCCTGCCAGTGGAGATCGTGGTACGCGGCTATCTGGCAGGCTCCACCGGCACTTCCATCCTGACGATGTACAACAAGGGCCAGCGCTCGATGTACGGCGTCACGCTGCCGGATGGGATGCGGGACAATCAGATCCTGCCGCACCCCATTATCACCCCCACCACCAAGGCAGCGGACGGCGGGCACGACATGCCGCTGACGCCGGCGGAGATCGTGTCCACCGGCCTGCTGCCGGCCGAACAATGGGAGGCGGTGACGGATTACGCTTTGGCGCTATTTGCCCGAGGCCAGAAAATAGCGGCGGAGCGGGGGCTGATTCTGGTCGATACCAAATACGAATTCGGCACCGACCCTTCCGGCAGGATTGTGCTGGCGGACGAAATCCACACCCCCGACAGCAGCCGTTACTGGTTCCAGGATTCCTACCCGGCCAGCTTCGAGGCCGGCACACGTCCGGCGAGCTTCGACAAGGACGTGGTGCGCGCCTGGGTCGCCGCCCGCTGCGATCCCTACAAGGATCCGATTCCCGAGATACCCGCCGAAATCGTGCTGGAAACCGCCCAAGTCTATATCGCGGCGTTCGAGCGGATCACCGGCCTGAAATTCGCCTATCCCGATGTCTCGGAGCCCGTACTGACACGCATCAGGCGGAACCTCGCCGCACTGTTCTGACGTCAGACGATGGCCGGCGTGTCGTTCCAGGCCGCGAGCCAGATCGGCACGGCGGCGGCGGGCAGGGGGCGGGCCACCAGGAAACCCTGCGCGGCGTCGACGCCGATCTGCTTCATCGCGCGCCAGAGTTCGACCGTCTCGACGCCTTCCGCCACAACCGCCATATCCCGCGCATGGGCCCGTGCGGTGGTCTGCGCCAGGAACGCCTTAACCTCGGCATTGTCCTCGACCTGCCGTACCAGGCTCATGTCCAGCTTGATGGCGGTGAAGGGCAAGTCCAGCAGCGGCGTCAAACGCGGCACAGCCGGGCCGACATCGTCGATCGCGATCTTGTAGCCGCGGGACCGCAACCAATCCAACGATGCACGCAGCATCGGCAGGTCGTCGGCCGGGCGGCTTTCGGTTAATTCCACGATAATGCGTTCGGGCGCGATGCCGGATGCGACGCGTTGCTCCTCCAGCCGGTCCAGCGAGGCCCGCGCCAGGATGACATCCAGCGGGAAATTCACCGTCACCCGCAAGCCGAGGTCGCGCAGAAACGGGCCCGTCATGTCGGCGAACGCCTTGCCGGAGGCGATTTCCGTGAGCTGTGCCGCCAGACCGGCGTCCTCCATCTGGGGGACGAAACGGTCTGGCGACAGGGTTCCCAACACCGGGTGGATCAGGCGTGCCAAGGCCTCCACCGCGAACGGCGCGCCGTCCGCCAGGGAGACGATCGGCTGGTAGCGAGTCTCGATCATCTTGGCGGTGAGAGCGTCGCGAAGTTCGCTGGGGAGCATGGCTCCCTCCTGGGTAGCCTGGGAATGGGGCGGAGAGGACAGCGCCATGCGAATGGAATGCCGGTTCGCGGATGGTATGATGCCGATCCCTGGGGGGATACCCCTGGCATTGCCAAGGACCAGCATGGTGGTTTCCGACCCAGCCGCGCCCGATGTCACATCCGCCAGGGCCGCGATAAGTCCGTCGGCGGAATCAGGTTGCACCAGCAGATGGGAGTAGTGGTCGCGGCTGCCACTGAGGCGCGCCAGCGCCGAGCGCGCGTCGCAGGTGGACAGTCCATCGATCCCGAGGTCCGAGGCCGCGCCGGAGACTGCGGACGTCCAGTGCGGGTCGCACGTGACCAGCACCAGATTCAGTGCGAGAGGTGGGAGCGGACTTGCCGTGGCGAAATCGTACATGCGCCGGAATATAGGCACGCAGCCGCAAATATGCGAGATGAGTCTTCTAAATGAGGCGCGGGCCTGCGTATCGGATTACGCAGGCCAGCCCGGTGGCGGTCAGCCCAGCTTGAAAGCCGGTTTCCGCTTTTCCACGAAGGCGGCCATGCCTTCCTTTTGGTCCGGTGTGCCAAAAAGCGACAGGAACAGGGCCCGCTCGTGGCGGACGCCCTCCACCAATGTCATCTCGTAGGACCGGTTGACCGCCTGCTTGGCGAATTGCACCGCGACCGGGGACATGGATGCGATCCGGGCGGCGATCTTGAGGGCCTCGTCCAGCATGGTATCGGCCGGGAACACACGGGACACCAAATTGGCGCGCTCGGCTTCCGCCGCGTCCATCATCCGCGCCGTCAGCACCATGTCCATGGCTTTGGACTTGCCCACCGCTCGGGTCAGGCGCTGGGTGCCGCCAGCACCGGGGATGACACCGAGGTTTATTTCTGGCTGGCCGAATTTGGCGGTGTCGGCGGCGATAATCATGTCGCACATCATCGCCAGCTCGCAGCCGCCGCCCAGGGCGAATCCGGCAACCGCGGCGATCACCGGCTTCTTGACCTTGAGGACCGATTCCCAGGCAGCGCCGATGAAGTCGTTCATCATCGCCTCGGGGTTGGTCTGGTCGCGCATTTCCTTGATGTCGGCGCCGGCGGCGAAGGCACGCTCATTGCCGGTGATCACGATGGCGCCGATCCCCTTGTCGGCGTCGAATGCCAGCAGTTGCGCGCCCATCTCGCGCACCAGCGAGTCGCACAGCGCGTTCAGTGCGGCGGGGCGGTTGAGGCGGATCAGGCCCACCCGGCCGTGCGTTTCAACGAGGATGTTTTCGTAATCGGTCATGGCGGATACTCCCGGTTTTCCGGGGCGGTTCTAGCTACCGCTGCACCTTGGGACAATAGAATGTGCTGCGGCCGCTCTGGACGATGCGCTGGACCCCGGTGCAGGTGGTGCCGCCCGGACACGCGGGGCAGGGCTCGGTTTCCCGCCCGTAGACTTTCCAGGCGTGTTGGAAGTAGCCGAGTTCGCCGTTGGTCTGGACGTAGTCGCGCAGGCTGGAACCGCCCGCGGCGATGGCTTCCTCCAGCGTGGCTTTGATCTCGGGCACCAGCCGTTTTGCCCGGGCACCGGGGATGGTGTGGGCGAGGCGTTGGGGGGAAATGCGGGCGCGGAACAAGGCCTCGCAGACATAGATGTTGCCCAGGCCAGCGACGTTTTTTTGATCCAGCAGAGCGCTTTTGATCGGGGTTTTCTTGCCGGCCAGCGCTGCCGACAACGACGCAACGCTGAAATCGCCACCGAGGGGTTCGGGCCCGAGCCCGGCCAGCAGCTTGTGTTTTTCTTCTGCATCCGTCCGGACGAGGTCGATTGAACCGAACCTGCGGGGGTCCACGAACCCGACCCGCCAGTCCTCATCGGTCTCGAGCACGACATGCTCGTGCGCGGTTTCCTGGTTGGGACGGTTGGGCCCGATCAACATGCGCCCGGACATCCCGAGGTGCAGCAGCACCGAGTCGCCGCCGTCCAACCGCATCAGGATGTATTTGGCCCGGCGCCGGAAACTGAGCACCCGGGCGCCGGTCAGCCGCGTGGCCAGGCCCTTCGGCAGTGGCCAGCGCAGATCGGGGCGGTTGACCAGGGCGCGGGTGATGACACGCCCCTCCAGACGGGCAGCGAGGCCGCGCATCACGGTTTCGACTTCGGGGAGTTCCGGCATGATGGTCGAACACGCTATAGAGTGAGGTCATGAGCGACAACCCAGTTTCCGATATTGCCGATTTCGGCTTCCGCGGCGTCCCCCGCGCCGAGAAGGCGGGCATGGTGCGCGCGGTGTTCAACAGCGTGGCGCCCAAATACGACCTGATGAACGACATCATGTCGCTGGGGGTGCACCGCATTTGGAAGAAGATTTTCGTCGGCGATCTTGGTCCCCGCCCGAATCACGCGCTGCTGGATCTCGCTGGAGGGACGGGAGACATCGCCTTCGGCTGGCTGGCCCAAGGCGGGGGCAGGGCAGTGCTGTCGGACATCAACCCCGCCATGCTCTCGGTCGGACGGGACCGAGCGCTGAACAAGGGGCTGATCGCGGACTTGTCATTCCTCGTCGCCGACGCCGAGAAACTGCCGCTGCCGGATCGGTCGGTGGACCGGATTTCGATGGCGTTCGGGCTGCGCAATTGTACCGACAAAGACGCCGTCCTATCGGAGGCTCGGCGGGTCCTAAAGCCGGGCGGGCGGTTCCTGTGTCTGGAGTTCTCCAAGGTCCAGGTCGCCGCCCTCGTGCCGATCTACGACGCCTGGTCGTTCAAGGCGCTGCCAAGGATCGGCCAGCTCGTGGCCAAGGACGCCGACAGCTATCAATACTTGGCCGAGAGCATCCGGACATTTCCGGATCAGGAACGACTGGCCGGGATGATGCGGAACGCGGGTTTGTCCCGGGTGACAGTGCGCAATTTGTCGGGCGGCATCGCCGCGATCCACGCGGGGTGGCGGTTATGAAGCGCGTTCTGCTGATCGTTTCCGGTGGCATCGCCGCGTTCAAGGCGCTGGAGCTGATCCGGCTGCTGCGCAAGGCCGAATATTCGGTTACATGTGTAACGACAAAAAACGCCGAACAGTTCGTGACCCCGTTGTCAATGCAGGCACTTTCCGAAAACAAAGTATTTGGGGCGTTGTTTTCGCTCACCGACGAAAGCGAAATGGGGCATATTCAGCTGTCCCGTTCTGCCGATCTGCTCGTGGTAGTGCCGGCGACGGCCAATATTTTGGCCAAGATGGCGGCGGGGATCGCGGACGATCTTGCTTCAACTGTTTTGTTGGCGACGGATAAGCCGGTTCTGGTGGCGCCGGCGATGAACATGCGCATGTGGCTGCACGCGGCGACGCAGGCCAATATGAAAACATTGCGGAGCCGGGGGGTGCATGTCGTCGGCCCCGACGAAGGTGCCATGGCCTGTAACGAATTCGGCCCTGGCCGGATGTCGGAGCCGTCGGCCATTCTGGTGGCGATCGAGGCCTTGTTGAACGCCCCGCATCCATTGTCGGGCCGCCACGTTCTGGTCACCAGCGGCCCGACGCATGAGCCAATCGACCCCGTGCGCTATATCGCGAACCGGTCTTCGGGTCGTCAGGGACACGCCATCGCGGCGGCTTTGGCTGGCCTTGGCGCCCGCGTGACACTCGTCAGCGGCCCGGTGACAGTGCCCGATCCCGCCGGCGTCTCGGTTGTGCGGGTGGAAACTGCGCGCGAGATGCTCGACGCATGCCAGCGGGCACTGCCGGCCGATGCCGCCGTTTTCGCCGCCGCCGTCGCGGATTGGCGGGTGGCCAACGCATCGGACGGCAAGATCAAAAAGCAGCCGGGCGCCGCCGCCCCGGCGCTGGAACTGGTGCCCAATCCAGACATCCTGGCAACGATCGCGGCCGCCGGGCCATCTCGCCCGCTTGTGGTGGTCGGTTTCGCCGCCGAGACTGACGACCTGCTGGCCAACGCCCAGTCGAAACTAATTCGTAAAAATGCCGACTTCATCGTTGCCAACGACGTGTCCCCGGAAACCGGCATCATGGGCGGGGCCGAGAACGCGGTTCAGTTGATCTCCGCCGCGGGCGTGGAAGAATGGCCGCGCCTGGCAAAAGAAGACGTCGCGCAACGTCTGGCTTTGCGCATAGCGGAGGCGTTGGGTTGATCCGGCGGCTGGGACCCGCGAACGTCGCGGCATACCGGACCCTCCGGCTGGAAGCACTGCGATCCCATCCCGAGGCTTATAGCAGTTCGTTCGAAGACGAATTGAAAGAACCGACGGCGTTCTTCGCTCGGCGGATACCCAGTATTTTTGGCTGCTTCGTTGGCGATACGATCGTGGGGACTGCCAGTCTGGTCGTCGCAACTGGACTGAAACTGCGCCACAAGGGACTGGTGGTGGGGGTCTTCCTGGACCCGACGCATCGCGGTCGCGGCTTGGCGCGCGCATTGATGGAGGCGGTTATCGAGGCAGCCCGCGCCGACGGCCTGGTCGCCCTGCGGCTCGGCGTGACAATCGGCAACGAACCCGCCGAGCGCCTATATCGCGCGTTGGGATTCAGGCAGTACGGGGTTGAGGTCGATGCGATCCGTGTCGGCGGCGTTGGGTTCGACGAAGCGCTGATGGCACTGGATTTAGAGTAACCGGCCGGCGTTACATACTACTGCATTCAATTATTTTCGCTGTCGTCAACATTTTATTAACCTTTGTGTGGTGAAAGGGGAGCGAACGCATTATAGGAGAACGCAGATGGCCTTCGCATTCGACACGCTCGCCTACACGCGGCGGCTGCGAGACGGAGGCATTCCGGCCCAGGCAGCCGAGGTCCATGCCGATGCCGTGCGGGAGTTCATCATGACGGAGCTGGTGACAAAAAGC
>JANXTL010000256.1 GCA_025352375.1 Acetobacteraceae bacterium
ATCGGCATGAACCTTATTGTGGGTGGGGCGCCGGTGGGATGGCTGCTTCTGCTGCCCGCCGGTCCCGTCGGCGGGCTGCCGGGCTGGCTGCTGGCCCGCAAGCTGGCGCGCCAGCTGAAGGCTTAGACCATGATCGTTTGAGGTCGCACGCGATCTCGGCGTTGGATCATGGTCTAAGCCTTTGTTTGAGAGGGTGATTCACGCCCGAGGTTGAAGTCAACCTCAGGCGATCACGCTCTAGCCTAGCTTAATAGCCATGGATTTGGAGGAACGTGGCGGTCCGCGGGCCGCAGCCGTTCAACGATAATTTTCGGCCGTCGATGCCGGCCCCGCCGGTTGGCGAGGCGAACAGCAGGTGGCCGCTCAAGATCAAGGCGCCTTGATTGTGCGCCGCGACAATCCGCCATCAGGAGTCAATTTTTGTCGGGCGGGTCGAACCCGATTATGCTTCTCGGAACGACGGAGGAGGAAACCATGCGATTCGGCCTGATGATACGCGGCCAATACCCGCAAGGCGACGACATGCGCGTCCGCCTCAAGGAAGATCTGGACGCGGCGGTGAAAGCCGAGCAGCTGGGGTTCGACGTGCTGGGGAAGGGATCGCACTATAGTTCGCACCCGTTCCAATACATTCAGCAGATCCCGTTCCTCTGCCAGGTCGCCCTGGTGGCCCCCAAATTGCGCCTGTTGCCGGGCGTGGTGCTGCTGCCGCTACACAGCCCGCTGCATGTGGCCGAGGAACTCGCTTCCCTCGACGTAATGTGCGACGGTAAGCTGATTTTCGGCGCTGGGATTGGGTATCGGGAAGTCGAGTTCAATGCCTTCAACACTACCCAGAAACAGTCCGGCCCCCGGTTCGAGGAATGCCTGGAAGCGGTGAAACGCCTTTGGACCGAAGATTTCGTGACCATGGACGCTTCGTATTTCAAGCTGGACCACGCCAACTGCACCACCATGCCGGTGCAGAAGCCCATGCCCCCCGTTTGGATCGGCGCCAACGCCAATGTCGGCATCCGCCGCGCCGCTCGGGTTGCCGACACCTGGTTCATCAACCCGCACAACAAGATCGAAACCATCGCCCAGCAGATGGAGGTCTACAAACGCGCGCTGGACGACGCCGGCAAACCGTTCCCCGGCGAGTTGCCGATGATGCGGGAGGTTTTCGTGGCGAAGTCGCGCGCCGAGGCTATCCGCCTCGCCCGCCCGTCGCTGGAGGCCAAATACAAGGCTTACAAGGCGTGGGGTCAGGACAAGGTCATGCCGGCGGGCGACGCCTTCAGCGGCGATTTCGAGGACCTGATGAAGGACCGCTTCCTGTTCGGATCGCCGGCCGAGGTGACGGAACAGATCCTGGTGCTCAAACGCCTGTTCGGCGTGAACACCATGATGCTCGGCATCCACTGGGTCGGCATGCCCGCGAGCCTGGCGATGGAGCAGATGCAGCTTATCGCCGAGGAGGTTTTCCCGGCTGTGCGTTCGGCGGCCTGACGGGGTTTTTCACCGCATTTCCGCTCGCGGTCTATGCCGGGAACGCCCGACCCGAGGTGCCGGCGTCGGACGGGTACCGCCGGGCCTTGACGCCGCCCCCGGAGCGGGGCGCACAATCGAACGACCTCACGGAGATTTCATAAGATGCATATCGGCGCAGTCATGTTTTTCACGTCCTACTCCATGCAGCCAGCCCCGCTGGCTCGGGAGCTGGAGCAGCGCGGTTTCGAGTCCCTCTGGGTGCCGGAGCACACCCATATCCCGTCGTCGCGGACGACCCCATACCGCGTGGGCGGACCGCTGATCCGGCCATACTACGACATTTACGATCCGTTTCTGGCGCTCAACACCGCTGCCGCGGTAACGACGAAACTGAAAATCGGCACAGGCATCGCCCTGGTCGCCCAGCGCGACCCAATCATCACGGCCAAGGCGGTGTCGACCATCGACCAGCTGTCGAACGGCCGCTTCCTGTTTGGGGTCGGCAACGGCTGGAACCAGGACGAGATCGAAAACCATGGCACGGTGTTCGCAACCCGCCACAAGCTCGCCCGCGAACGCATCGAGGCGATGAAGGCCATCTGGACCAACAACGAGGCCGAATATCACGGCGAATTGGTGAATTTCGACAAAATGGAGCAATGCCCCAAGCCAGTGCAAAAACCCTGGCCCCCCATCATCGTCGGGGGTGCATTCCCCTACGCCGCTCGCCGCGCCATCGCCTACGGCGACGGCTGGATCCCACGTGCCGACCGGCTGGAACAAGACGGCGTCGGCGTGCTGATCGACCGGTTCCGTGTCATGGCGCGTGAGGCGGGTCGCGATCCCGCATCGTTGCCGATCACCATCTTCCGTACCGCCGACGACGTGGAACAACTGCGCTTCTGTCGCGACATCGGCGTGGGCCGCATCGTGTTCAGCCTGCCCGCCGCGAAGGAAGACGAGGTCATGCCGATTCTGGATCGTTGGTCGGCGTTGAAGAAGGCGTTGGAGGCGTGAAACTCGGTTACCTCCTCCCCACCCGCGAGCAGATCATGGAGGGTCGGCCCGAAACCGGCCCCATGCTGGAACTCGCGACACGCGCTGAGGCAATGGGTTTCGACTCCATCTGGGTCGGGGATTCGTTGCTGGCCCGTCCACGCCATGAACCGCTGACATTGCTGGCCGGAGTCGCCGGGCGGGTGCCGCGCGTGGAAATCGGAACAGCGGTGCTGCTGCCGGCGCTGCGCAACCCCGTTCTGTTGGCGCATCAGGTCGCAACGCTTGACCAGGTGTCCGAGGGACGCTTGATCCTGGGCGTCGGCATCGCCGCCGACCGGCCCAATATCCGCGCCGAATTCACCGCCGCCGGCGTGCCATTCGACAAACGCGTGGGACGCATGATGGAGGGGCTGCGCCTGTGCAAGGCCCTCTGGTCAGGGCAACCCGTCGATTGGGACGGGCGCTGGCAGGTCGAACAGGGCGTGCTGGCGCCCACGCCCTACCGGCCGGAAGGTCCGCCGCTGTGGATCGGCGGCAATCTGAAGGCCAGCCTGGATCGCGCCGGCCGGTCCTTCGACGGCTGGTTCCCCATCGCACCGGCACCAGAGCTGTTCGCCACCCAGTGGTCCGACATCGAGCAGGCGGCGCGTGACGCCGGTCGCGATCCGGATCGCATGACCGGGGCGATGTACCTGACCGTTTCGATCGACGAGAACGCCCAGCGCGCCGACGACCGGCTGAACGCGTTCCTGGAAAATTATTACGGGATCCCCGCGACCTTGACCCGCAAGCGCCAGGCGTCCTACACTGGACCTGAAGCCGGACTGGCCCAATGGCTCGACCTCTATGCCAAGGCTGGCGCCACACATCTGATGATCCGTTTCGCCGGCGGCGATCATCCCACCCAATTGGCGGCAGTAGCCCGGGTGCGCGCCTCGCTCGGTTGGTGATAAGGAGAAACGATATGACGATTGGCGAAGGCGAATATAAATACGAACCAGCCGATGGCTGGATGAAACTGCCGCCGGGCTGGGTCACCCAGGACGTGGCCGCTGTCGGGGTGGACCGGCACGACAACGTTTACGCCTTCAATCGCGGCGAGCACCCAATGATCGTGTTCGATCGCGCCGGCAATTTCCTGCGCTCCTGGGGCGAGGATTTGTTCAGCCGAGCGCATGGCGTCAGCATGGGTCCGGACGATACGATTTATTGCACCGATGACGGCGACCATACGATGCGGAAGTGTAGCTTGGACGGCAAGGTGCTGCTGACAATCGGCATCCCCGGCAAGGCCGCCGCCTACATGAGCGGCGAACCGTTCAATCGTTGCACCCACACCGCTTTATCGCCCCAAGGCGACATCTACATCTCCGACGGATACGGCAATGCTCGGGTGCATAAATACGACCCATCCGGGCGGCGTATTTTGTCCTGGGGCGGGCCGGGCACTCGGCCGGGTCAGTTCAACATCGCGCATAATATCTGTTGCGATGCCGATGGCTGGGTCTACGTCGCGGACCGCGAAAACCATCGCGTGCAGGTGTTCGACGGCAAGGGGAGATTCGAGACACAGTGGAACAATCTGCACCGGCCCAGCGGGTTGTATATGACCTCGGGCGCGTGCCCGATCTGCTACATCGCCGAACTTGGGCCGCATTTGCCGGTCAATATCGATCATCCGAACATCGGGCCGCGGATCAGCGTAATGGACCTGAAGGGTAACCTTCTGGCGACCGTCGAGGCCACACCCGCCCGCGGCCCCGGACCGGGGCAGTTCATCTCCCCGCACGGCATGTCGGTAGATTCCCACGGCGATCTTTATATTGGGGAGGTCGCGCATACGTCCTGGCCGCGATCCTTCCCCAACATTCCGCGCCCGAACCCGGTGCGGTGTTTGCAGAAGCTGGTGCGGGTGAAAGCGGCGTAACGGCGGGGGGATGCAAGGGAATTGGTCCGGCGGTTTGTGCCTTACCCGGCGTGATCACCGCTCCCTTGTCGCCTCCCGCACCCGAGGCAGAACTTCCTTTGCCAGCATCTTAATTCCTTTCTCGGCTTCTATGTGCGTCAGGTACCCCGAACGCCCGATGAAAATCAGGTGTCCGAACCCGCCCAGCGTCTCGTAAGCCGCCATGATCTGTTTAAACACCGTATCGGGATTGCCGGCGAACATGATCTGGCGCTGGATCGCTTGTTCCGCTGTCATGCCGATCAGCGCGTCGGCGGGGCGGGCAGCGCGGGTTTCCCCTGGACGAGGCTTGGTGCGATAGACCTGGGGTGCCATCTCCGCCGGCATGCGCCCCGGCAGGAATTTCGAGAACTGCGGCGCTTGCTTCAGGCTGGTGTTCAGGAACCATAGCAATTTAGATCCAACCTCGATGCCTTCCTCGTCGGTATCGCCGACATAGATAAACGCGGCATAGGCGAAACGGTCCAGCGCCGGCTCCGGCAATCCCGCTTCGGACCGTGCCGCTCGGTAAGCGCCCCAGGCGCGCTTGGTGCCGTCGATGCCGCGCAGCACGACGGAGTTGACCATCCCGCGCAGCCCCAGTTCTCGAGATGTGTCGGGATCGCCGGTCGCCCCCCACATCGGGGGGTGCGGTTGCTGATAGGGCCTGGGCCACAGGTTGATGTGCCGATGGGAGAAATGCTTACCCTCCCACCGCATTGGGCCGTCCTGGTTTTTCAGCGCGGCGGTGATCAGGTCGATCGCTTCCCAGAACCGTTCCAGGTTGCCGACGGGGTTGGCGTTGTTCGATGCCATCTCGCTGTCGCCGGATTTGACGAAGCCGATGTCCAGCCGGCCCCGCAACAACACGTCGGCGGTGGCGTATTCCTCGGCCACGCGCACCGGGTCCTGCCGCAGCGAAATCAACGTGCCCTGCGATAAAACCCGCACGTTGCGGGTCTGCCGCGCTAAGGCACCCAGGACGATGGGACTGGCGCCGTACAGCGAGTTGATCCCGCTGTGGTGCTCGACGGACACGATATTGATGCCGACGTCGTCGCACAGCAGCGATTCGTCCATGCATTCGTGGAACAGATCGGCAGCGATTTTTGGATCCAGCAGATGCCCCGGCAGGCTGGCACGCACGGATTCGGCGGCGTCCAGGACCTCCCTGGGAACGAAGGGGTAGGTATTTTCGTTATGAAACCAGAGTTGCATCGCTCAGCCCTCCAGAAAAGTGGCGATCAGACCAGCCAACGCCTCGGGCTGTTCGATATCGGGATGATGGCCGGCGTTCGGCAAAACCGAGAATTGCGCCCCAGGGATCAACGCAGCGAAGGTGCGTCCGTACGCCGGGGTCACGATCCCATCGTTTCCGCCCCAGACCAGCAGCGTTGGCACCGCGATGCGCGGCAACCAACGCGGCAACTGAGGATTGTACATGTAAGGGTGCCAGGTGTACAAACACAAAGCGTCGCGGTCGCGGGCATAGCGGATTATTTCCACGTCTTCCATCGCATCGAAATCCGGTGCGAAACGGTCGGGGTCGTGGTACTCGGCGGCGCGGACTTCATTTGGATGGCGGTTGAATACGTCCAGGATGTCGGCGGTTTGGCGGTCGCCGATTTTGATACCGACGGGATCCACCAGGACCAACCGACCCAGCCGAGGATGCCCAGCTGCCGCGACCTCGGCCGCGAGCCAGCCGCCGAACGACAGGCCGACCAACGTAACCGCCGCCCCCGGCACCGAGTCCAGCACCGCGCGCACCAAATGCACAACGTCGAAAATGGTGTCGAAATCCTTCGGTCGTGGCGTGCCGCCAAACCCCGGAAGCGACGGCGCGACCACGGACCCGAGCGCCGCCAACAGCGCTGGGAAGCGGGACCCGGAGGAAAAACTGCGCATCCCATGCAGCAGCACGATGGGGTCGCCCTCCCCGCCTCGGAAAACCTCCAGATCGACGCCGTGGACGATCAGGCGTTCGGTGCGTATCATCCCAGCACGTCCCCTTTGCGCCATTGATGGTCGTAAACGATTTCGGGCACGATCATCCGCTCCAGAAGCATGGCGGTAACCTCCTGTTTGTCGCGCGGGAGGTTACCACCATTTCCGTTAGCGCCTGAACCCCGAGATC
The DNA here is from genome assembly GCA_025352375.1 of Acetobacteraceae bacterium. GTDB lineage: Bacteria > Pseudomonadota > Alphaproteobacteria > Acetobacterales > Acetobacteraceae > Rhodopila. The sequence goes on from JANXTL010000256.1 coordinate 6,552, forward strand.
TCGTCCTTCGCCCAGGCGATAACCTGCGGAATGGTTTGCTTGGCGACCATGCGCGACACCATCCCCGGTATGATGCTGCGGTTCCACACCTGCACCGCGACTTCCGGCGGGCCGGAGGAGCCGGTGATGTAGTATTCCGCATCGTGCCAAGGGCGGACGGGGTAGTTGTAGATGGTCCCCTTCGGCGGCTCGACCTCGGTCCATATCTTAAGGTCGGTCATCGACAGGAACGGCGGGATATCGTAGCCGGCCACGGCCGCGCCCATCGGTTCCACCTGCTCGCGCTGGTTCAGATGCAGCAGCAGATCCTTGGCCGCCGGAATGTTCTGCGCGAAGTCCCAGATGCCCCAGAAATACGGCCGGTGCGGCACCAAACGGCCTTTGGCGCCTTTCGGGTTCGAGAACGTCCAGCAATCCTCCGCCACTTGCGGCGCATCGCGTTTCGCCACGGCCCAAGCCGACGGCGGGTTCCAGATCATCGCCGACTTGCCCGAAATCAGCGCCCGGTTGTTCGACGCGTCGTCGTATTGCACGGTATCGGCCGGCAAGAACGGGATCAGCCGCTGGCAATATTCCAGCGCCATTTTCACGTTGTCGGTGTCGACCGTGGGCTCGCCTTTGGCGTTGATCAGATCGGCGCCGAACGCTCCGAACGTGGCGCCCCAGGTCTGCCGAGCATCGGTGCTGCCGGATCCACAGCCAAAGGCGAAGGCGAAGCCGGCCTTATGGCAGGCTTCCGCAGCCTTCAATTGCGTCTCGTAGGTCCAGTCTTTCGCGGCGTCGGGTGTCGATTCATGGGCGGGGTACCACGCCTGCACGTCGATGCCGGCGTATTTCTTCAGTATGCTGATGCGGGCGCAAGGCGTCAGCGGGGCCGAACCCCACCCAACCGGCATGGCGCGCCAATGGCCTTCGGCGATGCCCAGGTACTCGACCGCTTTGCTGACCTTGCCGTATTGCCCGATCAACGTCTTCATGATGTCGTCGACCGGCGTCAGCCGTTCGGCGAATTCGTGCACCGTCCACATATCGAAGGCGTAGATGTCGTGGCCGGTTTTGGCCTGCGCCTCGGCCGCCATGGTGATGTTGATCTTCTCCCCGACCGAGGTCAGGAAATCGACCTGGCAGTCCACTTTGTTCTTCTCGCCCCAGGCATCGATGATTTTCTTCAGCGCCGGGCTGCCGGTGGGGACCCAGTGATCCCACAGCGCCAGCTTCAGTTTGCCGGCGGCACCGGCGGTTCGAATATGCACCAGCGGCAACGCAGCCGAGGCGGCACCAAGCTTCAACGCTCGGCGGCGAGAGACGTGTCCTGACATTGCTTTGAAGCTCCCTTACAGCCGACGTTATTCCCGGCCTCGGACGAGTATTGGCGGCAACGCAAACCCTTGCAAGCGGCCGCACCTTCCCTTTCGTCTCGGCATGGGCCAGCTTGCGCCGCCATGACCGAAATGCCCGCCGGCCACGTCCGCAACACCCGAGCGAAGATGCTATTGCTGTTGGTGGCGTTACTCGCCGCCGCCGCTGCTGGCGCTTATTGGTACCTGACCCGAGACCGGATCAGCACCGATGACGCCTATACAGATGGGCGAGCGGTCACGATTGCGCCGCGGATCGCCGGTCTGGTGACCACGCTGGCGGTGGGCGACAACCAGCGCGTCCATGCCGGGGACCTGCTGTTGCGCATCGACCCCCGCCCGTTCCAGGCCGCGCGCGATCAGGCCGGCGCCGCCCTGTCGGTGGCGCAGGCGCAGCTCGCCAACGCGCAGGCCACATTGCAGGCGGTGCGGGCCACCGTCCCCGCCCGCCTGGACATGGCACGCGCCAACCTGACGGCGGCAAAAGCCGAACAGACCAAAGCGCAGGCCGACGCCGGGCGGCAGAAAGCGTTGCCGAAGGAGGCCACCACCCGCCAGGAAGTCGACAACGCCAACGCCGCCTTGCGCACCGCCGATGCCAAGGTGGCGCAAGCCGACGCCGCCGTCCGGGAGGCCGACGTCCTGGAGGACTCCGTCGCCCAGGCCGACGCTCGCGTGCATGAGCTGCAAGCCCAGGTGGCACTGGCAAAAGCGCAGATCGATCTCGCGGCTCTCAATCTGGAGTGGACGAGCGTGACCGCGCCGCAGGACGGCTGGGTGACAAAACGGGGTGTCGAGGCGGGCAACTACGTCTCCGCCGGACAGGCGCTGATGTCGCTGGTGACACCAGAGGTCTGGGTGACCGCCAACTTTAAGGAAGACCAACTCGACCGCCTCCGCCCCGGGCAAAAAGTGGACATGACTGTCGACGCGTACCCCTCGCTGAAACTGAAGGGGCACGTAGAGAGCGTGCAGTTCGGGTCCGGGCAGCGGTTCAGTGTATTCCCCGCCGAGAACGCCACCGGTAATTTCGTGAAGATCGTGCAGCGGGTGCCGGTCAAAATCGGCATCGACTCCGGCACGGACCCCGATCGACCTTTGCCGCTGGGCCTGTCGGTGGTGCCGACGGTTTCCCTAAAATGAGCGACGCGCCGCATGCCGCGTTCCACCCGCGCGGGCCGGCCTGGCTGATCACCGTCGTCGTGACCATGGCGCCCTTCATGGAAATCCTGGACAGCACCATCGTCAACGTCGGACTGCCGCACATCGCCGGCAACATGTCGGTCAGCTACGACGATGCGACCTGGACGATCACGTCCTATTTGGTGGCCAACGGTATCGTGGTGCCGATGTCCGGCTGGCTGGGGCGGCTGTTCGGGCGAAAGCGCTACTTCCTGATCTGCATCGCCTTGTTCACCCTGATGTCATTCTTGTGCGGCATCGCCACCAGCCTGGACCAGCTTGTCGTCTTCCGCCTGCTGCAAGGCCTGTTCGGCGGTGGGTTGCAGCCAAGTCAGCAGTCGATCATCCTGGACACATACGAGCCGTCGCAGCGCAGCAAAGGTTTTTCCTTCGTCGCCGGCGCCGTCATCTTCGCCCCGATTCTCGGCCCCGTGCTGGGCGGATGGATCACGGATTCCTACTCTTGGCGCTGGATGTTCCTGATCAACGTGCCCATCGGCCTGTTCGCCTTCGTCGCCGTGCTGCAATTGTTGGAGGACCCGCCTTGGGTGATTTCCGACCGGGTGAAAGCGCGCGATATCGACTATGTCGGGCTGGGCTTGATCGCGGTGGGCCTCGGCGCCATGCAGTTCATGCTCGACCGGGGGCAGGACCTGGATTGGTTCGAGTCCACGCAAATCCAGGTGCTGGCGTTGGTCGCTTGTGCCACGATCCTGGGCGCGGCGATCTGGCTGGCGCTCGCATACCGGCCCATCGTGAGCCTGAAGGCGCTCGGCGACCGCAATTTCGCCGTGGGGTCGGTGTGCACCTTCGCGATCGGCGCGCTGCTGTATTCCTCCAACGCATTCATCCCGCTGCTGGCGCAGGGGTGGTTCGGCTACACAGCTTTGACCTCGGGCTGGCTGATGTCGCCTGGGGCCGCGCTGATGCTGGTGCTGATTCCGGTCTCGGCGAAGTGGATACTGCCCAATTTGCCCACGCGCCTGGTGCTGGGTTTTGGGTTCTTCTCGATGGGTGCGGCGGCGGCGTTCGCGTCCAACCTGACGCCCGACATCGATTTCTGGACCCTGGCGACATTCCGAGCGGTGCAGACCGTGGGGTTCGCGTTTTTGTTCGTGCCGAACAGCACGCTGTCCTACGCGACCATGCCGCGGGCGCTGCACCGGGACGCGACGGCGCTCTATTCCATGTTCCGCAACATCGGCGGCGCGGTCGGCATTTCCATCGGGACCGCGCTGGTGAGCAACCGCATCCAGGCGCATCGCGGGCATTTGGTAACACACCTAACACCGCTGGAGGCGCCCTATCCCGCTTTGCTGGCACACTACGAACACGCGCTGCTGGGGATGGGCATGGCGGCGGACCGGGTGCACGGAATGGCGATGGGGATGCTGGACCGCACGCTGAATTTGCAGGCGGCCGTACTCGCATACAGCGATGTGTATACTTTATCGGCGGTGCTGGCGTTCCTGGTGGTGCCGCTGACGCTGCTGTTCCGGCCGGGGGTGGCGGGTCGGCGGGGGTAAGCTTTCGGTTGACTTTTTTCGCTCCGTTACGTTATATATAATAACGTAATTGAGGACACCCCAGGCATGCACGACCAACCCTTCGGATTTGACACTCTCACAATTCCCGCCGCGCTGGTGTCGGACGGTGACCCAGCATCGGCGCACGCGGCCGTTGGGTCGGTCGGGCTCGATGCGGTCAAACTCCCGGCGGTTCTGGTGCCGCAGGGTGGGACGGCGCCAAGCGGGGATTACGTGATGCTCGGGGTGATGGTGCGGCCGCGGGCTGGCACCGACGCGGATACCGCCGCTGCGCCAGCCGCGCGCGACAAGAAGGTCGTTGGCGCTATGGGTCCGCAAACGCGATATCGGGTAGCGGGAGGACAGCCACCCACGCCAGGATCGGCCCCGGATCCGACAGAAGTGGGGATACGGACATTGCGCGGCATGAGAGCGTCGGGTCGCGTGGAGCCAGCACCCAGTATGCGCCACGAAGCGGTCTTGAAGGCCTCCCTGCTGCAACCATCGGGCAACCAACCGGTGGACGGCCCGGTCCCCGAATAGGCGTCGGACGGTACGATACCGGCGGCGGGATGGAGAACCCAGGAAATCTTCGCTAACCTGCCCCCGACACGCGAAGGGGGAAACAATGGTCACCAACATCAAGCGTCTGGTCTACTTCGAGGAATTCATGGCCCCCATCGCGGCCGAGATCCTCAACGCACGACCTGAAATCGAGCTGGTGCGCCTCGAATACGCCTCCCCCGTCGAAGACAATTGGGCGGACATGAGCCGCACGCTGGGCTACCAGACGCAATCTCGGGTGGAGCTGCGGGAACCCTGGTTCGCCAACGCCAACATGTTCGCCCGCTGCCCGAACCTGCTGGCTGTCGCCTCCACCGGCGCCGGCTACGACATGGTGGACGTGGACGACTGCACCAAGGCTGGCGTGATCGTCGTCAACCAGTCCGGCACCAACAAGGAGGGTGTGGCAGAACACGCCCTCGGCCTGATGCTGGCGCTGTCGAAGAAGATCGCCACGTCGGATCGCGCCATGCGGGTCGTTCCCGATCTCGTGCGGCGCCATTATCAGGGCAACGACATCAAGGGCAAAATTTTGGGTATCATCGGCATCGGTAACATCGGCACCCGCCTGTCCGACATCTGCCGTGCGGCGTTCGGCATGACGATCCTGGCCTACGACCCGTACCTGACGCCTGAGCAGGTTGACGCACGCGGCGGCACACAGGTCGGGCTCGAGGAGCTGATGCGCCGGTCCGACTACGTATCCGTCCACTGCCCCCGTACCAAAGCAAGCTTCAGCATGCTCGGCGCGGCGCAGTTCGCGGCGATGCAGCCGCACGCCTATTTCATCAATACCGCCCGCGGCGGCATCCATGACGAGGCTGCCTTGGCGGAAGCCCTGAAGAAGGGGCAACTTGCCGGCGCCGGTTTAGACGTGTTCCTGCAGGAACCCCCGCCGCTGGATCATCCGTTGTTGGCAATGGATAACGTCATCGTCTCCCCGCACAACGCCGGCTTGACCGACGAATCGATCCTCGAAATGGTCACTGCCACCGCGCACCAATGGATCGGCATCTTCGAGGGGCGCGTGCCGCCTCGGATGGTGAACCCCGAGGCCTGGCCTTTGTACTCGCGGCGTTTCGCCGAAATTGTCGGCCACGCGCCGGACGCGATGCCATGAGCGCAGGCAACAATGGCGCCTTCTGCCGCAATCGAGGCGGCGTTCCAGGACCGGTATGATACGGAACATTTCCCGGAGCGCCGGGATTGCGATGGGTTCCCGGCCGCCGGCCGCTACATCTGCCCTCGCCGAGCGGCACCGGAGCGGTGCGGCGCGCGATCGTCGCGGGGTTGACGGCGTTATATAGCGGCAAGCCGGAAACCGCGCGGATCCGGTTGTACTTCGCTCAGCAACCACGTATTACGAGCGACGTCATCGCGTTGGTGGAACCGCGGACGCCCCGCGTTATGTGGGTTTGGTAAACGTATATGTTCCGTATACGATACTATCGGAAGGGTCGTTCCCGCCGAAAAAATGACGTATTCCATCCGGTAACAGCGAAGCCAGATGCATCATTGTAAAAAATACTTTCTCCCAACGGCTCCCATGTTTCCCTGGATATCTCCGTCCTACAGCTTCATCATCCGTAACGCCGCGTGGCCGAGGATGCCGTAGGGGCTCATCAGCGTCTCGGGCAGATCGAAATGCCCGTAATTCTCGGCGACAATCAGCTCCATTGGCTTGCCAGCAGCTTTGACAGCGGTGGCAAAGTCGCGTGCCTGACGCTGAAACTCCGGCGTTTCATCGGTACCGTGAGACACGATCAGCGGCGCACGTATGTTGCCGAGGTGGCGCATCGGGCTGAGCGCCTCCACCATTGCGTCATCGAATTTCAGGTAGGAACTACGCTGCGACAGGCGAACGGGTGCCAGATCGTACATGCCGCTGATGCAAAACCCGCCCTTGATCGCATCGGCGGGCAGCCCGAAATCCTTGTGCCAATCCGTCGTCAACGCCACCGCTGCCAAATGCCCGCCCGAGGACTGCCCACCCACGTAAATCCGCGACCGATCACCCCCGAAACGGTTGGCATTCGCATGCACCCAGGCAATGGCGCGCCGCACCTGATCGGCCATCGGCAACAGGCTGCCGCCAACATCCTGCACCGCGCTGAAATCGGGCACGACGTAGTGGGCGCCTGCGTTGACGAACAAATCGGCGGCGAACGCCATGTCGGACGACCGAACCGCGCGCCAGGCACCGCCATGGATCATGATGAAGATGGGGGCGTTAGGGTGTTTGGTCGGGAAGACGTCCAGCGCCTCGATCTCGGTTTTGCCATAGGCAAACCGCTTCGGCGCCCCCAACCGGTTGCGGGTCAGTTCGCTGTTGCTGACCCAGCGTTTGAGCAGCTGACGCATAGTGGGCGCATAGGCGGCCTGGTCGTACGCGGCATCCAATTCGGCCTGATCGTAATCCAGATAAACCGCTTCCCCCTTGGTATGCGGTGCGGGTCCCACTGTGCATTCCGCCTGCGCGGCATCGGAAGTGGTGACCAGCGCCGCCAGCACGCCGCCGCCGGTTCGCATCAATCCCCGCCGTGACGGTTGGACTGGCGTGAGCGCATCGGATGGCGGCATGAGTGCTCCGAGGGTTCAAGTGCGTGGGCACCACGTCCCGTAGCGGATCGGCCGGGCTGTATCCAGATGCTCATTCTTGCGAAGGGATCTTGGGCAAGCCTTCCAGCACAACCCGCCGTGGTGTAGACCGCCGGCCAGTTCAAAGCCGAGTGCTCGCATGACCGCCCCCTACACCGCCGCCGCGCTGGAACCCGAGGCGACGGCGCCGCTGATCATGGCTCTGCCGAAAGGCCGCATCCTCGAACAATGCGGGGCGGTTTTGGCGCGTGCCGGCATCGTCCCGTCACCCGACTACGTGAACGAGAACACCCGGCACATGCGGTTCGCCACCAACGATCCGAACCTGGACGTGATCCGGGTGCGCTCATTCGACGTGGCCACCTTCGTCGCCTTCGGTGCGGCGCAAATCGGCATCTGCGGCTCCGACGTACTGCAGGAGTTCGATTATTCCGAGGTTTACGCCCCGCTCGACCTGCGCATCGCCAAGTGCCGGGTGTGCGTCGCCGAACCCGCCGAGACCGCCGGCAGCGACGACCCATCCCGCTGGTCGCGCGTGCGGGTGGCATCGAAATACCCCAACATCGCCCGCCGCCACTTCGCCAGCCGCGGCGTTCAGGCCGACATCGTGGAACTCAGCGGGGCCATGGAATTGGCGCCGATGCTCGGTTTGTCTCGCCTGATCGTGGACCTTGTGGACACCGGCTCGACCCTGCGGGCGAACGGGCTGGTGGTGACCGAGACGATCGCCGACGTGTCCAGCCGGCTGATCGTCAACCGCACCGCGTTGAAAACCCAACCGGAAGCGATCGGCGCACTGATCGAACAGTTCAGGAAGGCGTTGGAAGCGGATTTTTGTGGGTGAACGGCGGCAGGGCGCTGTGTTATAGTGCCGGTATGGACGACAACGTCACCCTCCCTGTTCCGGTCGCCGGCGTCGGCTACGACACCGATTTTTATGCCTGGACCCAGGACCAGGGACGTATGCTCCGGGCTGGATGCTTCTCCGAACTGGATCTGTCGAATTTGGCGGAGGAGATCGAAAGCATCGGGCGGTCGGAAAAGCGGGAACTGACCAACCGTCTGGTCGTTCTGCTAGCGCACATGTTGAAATGGGCGACGCAACCGGCTCGCCGGAGCCGAAGCTGGACCAATACAATCCGGGAGCAGCGCGATCAGGCTGAGTTGTTGTTGCGGGACAGCCCGAGCCTCCGGCCGCTGCTGACAGAAATCGTCGCCGATGCCTATCGGCTCGGCCGCCGCTCGGCGATCGGTGAGACCAATATGGTGGCCTGCCGCTTCCCAGCGACCTGTCCATGGGACAACGAGCAAGTGCTCAACGAAGCATTCCTGCCAGAGCCGTTCAGGTCTCCTTGAGAACCGGATCTGGGTTCGTTTATACTATCGGTTTGCGCTGATCGGCAGTCCCGCTGCCCCCCGCAGCTCACATAACCACCCCATGACGCATCCCCCGCGATCGGCTAAACGCCCCGCATGATCCGCCTCTCCACCACCTCCGCCGATTTCGAACCCCTCTTCGCCGTCCTGCTCGGACAGGCGCGGGAGACGACGGAAACCGTCGATAAGGCCGTTACCGCGATCATCGCCGACGTGCGCGCGCGCGGCGACGCGGCGCTGTTCGATTACACCGCGCGGTTCGACCGGTTCACCGCCACGACCCTGCGCATCACCGACGCCGAGATCGACGCTGCCACCGCCGGAATCCCCACCGACCTCGCATCCGCGCTAAACCTCGCCGCGACCAGGATCGAGGCCTTTCACAAGGCCCAACTCCCCGCCGACCTGAAAATGACCGATGCGGCCGGACTGACGCTCGGCATGCGCTGGGGCGCGCTGGACTCGGTTGGGATTTACGTACCCGGCGGCAAAGCGGCCTACCCATCCTCCGTCCTGATGAATGCCATCCCTGCCCGCGCGGCTGGGGTGTCCCGCATCGCCATGTGCGTGCCGACACCGGACGGCCACCTGAACCCGCTGGTCCTCGCCGCCGCCCGCCGCGCCGGGGTTTCCGAAATCTACCGCGTCGGGGGCGCGCAAGCCGTCGCCGCCCTGGCCTACGGGACAGAATCCATCGCCCCGGTCGACCGCATCGTCGGACCCGGCAACGCCTATGTCGCCGAGGCCAAGCGCCAGGTGTTCGGCCGTGTGGGCATCGACAACATTGCCGGCCCCTCCGAAGTCGTGATCCTCGCCGACGCCAACAACGACCCGCGCCTTGTCGCCATCGACCTCATGGCGCAGGCCGAGCATGACGAGGCCGCGCAATCCATCCTGATCACCGATAGCGCCGCCTTCGCCGACGCGGTCGCAGCCGCTGTTCAACAAGAACTCCCCACTTTACCCCGCGCCGCCATCGCCGGGGCGAGCTGGGACGCGCACGGCGCTATCATTCTGGTGCGGAATTGGAACGAGGCCATCGTACTCTCCGACCGCCTCGCCCCCGAACACCTCCAGATCATGCTGCCCGAGCCGGAGGCGCTGTTCGCGCGGGTCAAGCACGCCGGCGCCGCGTTCCTGGGGGCGTATTGCCCGGAAGCGGTGGGCGATTATGTTGGCGGGCCGAACCATGTGTTGCCGACCGGGCGCACCGCGCGGTTCGCCTCGGGCCTGTCGGTGTTCGACTTCCTCAAGCGCACAACTTGGATTTCTGCCGATAGCGCGGCGCTGCAACGGGTCGGCCCGGCTGCGGTGGCGCTGGCCGAGGCGGAAGGTTTGCAGGCGCACGCCCGCAGCATCGCGGTAAGGCTCACGGGCTACATTGGTGATCGCCCGGACTCTGAACCATTCATACCGCCCGCCCGTTGAAGCAATCCCCCGGCGCCGGTTTGGCGCGCGGCTGGGAGGGGGCGGGGAGTTTTAGCTCCAGCGCCTCGATCTCCTCCGGTTCGGCGGGACCGGGGGCTGCTCGGGTTCGATGTCGCGTCCTTCGGCGGCGCGCGTCGTGGGTGTCGAAACCGGTGGCTGGCGTGGGGAAGCGCTTGTGGGACGCACGGTCCGGGAGGTGCTTTCCCGATGGGGGACCGCACCCATTTGCGCGGTTAGCCCAACCCATGAAACAGTCGAAGATATCGACTGCGACCGGAACGGGAATTGAGATTGACAACCATGCGACACATGTTGGCAGTTGCTTGTCTGGTTCTGCTGGCTGGAACCGTTTCCGCGCACGCCCAAGGCACCGCCAAAATCGTGCGCGACTGCCCGACCTGCCCCGAGATGGAGCAAATCCCGGCCGGCAGCTTCACCATGGGCGTGTCGGCGGCGGAGGAAGAACGCGAGAAACTCCCCCAGCAATTCCGCAACTTGTCCGAGCACCAGCATCGGGTGACGATTCCGCGCGACTTCCTGATGGGGCGTTCCCTCCGTGCCAACGATGATGAGACACAGACCCCCCGTAAGTTTACCCTTTATGGCGCTGAAGGATCACCATTGCCATGCCTGTGCAGTTTCCCTCTTACCCGATGGATGGCGCGTCCGGTGCCGGCATAAACGGAGGCCGCAGGCCGACGGTTGTGCCGGCACCGGACGCGCCATCGCCTGAAATTTCGCCCCGCCCCCGGCGGCGGACCTTCACCGCGCAAGACAAGCTGCGCATCCTCGCCGAAACCGACGGCGCGTCCGGTACTGGCCAGATCGGTGCCATCCTGCGCCGCGAGGGTCTCTACTCGTCCAATCTGACCGATTGGCGCAAAGCCCGCGATGCCGCGACCAACGGTGCGCTGGCTCCGGCCAAACGCGGCCCGAAAATCGCCGAACCCAACCCCCTGGCAGCCCAGCTCGCCGCCGCACAGAAGGAGAATGCCCGCCTCGCCAAACAACTCGTCCGCGCCGAGATCATCGTCGAGATCCAAAAAAAAGTCGCGGACCTGCTGGGAATCCCACCGATGCCGAGCGACAGCGTGCCCTGACCGAAGCTGTCGCGGCACTCCCGCCCGGCAACAATATGACAAAAGCGGCCTGCCTAGCTCTGCTATCGAATTCTGGCCCAGGAGTGCTGGCTAATTTTGGCCCACCCCCCGTCCTTCAACCTACGGTTCCCGCGATTGGATCGGGGGACCTTTTGTGGACTGGAAAGCCAAAGTGGATTTGTTTGAGCAGCTCCG
>JANXTL010000311.1 GCA_025352375.1 Acetobacteraceae bacterium
AGTTGTTTCGCAGACTTGCTGAATGCCGGATAGGCTTCGTTCGCGAATCCCGACACATGCGTGACGGACGGCCCGCCGACGGCGGCGTGCTGAAAAACCAGGGCGCTAAACGCAATCGTCGCGCCCGAGGTTGGCGCTGCCCGGCTGTTCAGCGCATCCCGCGCACGCAGGAGGAACGCCGCATCGGATTCAAAATTTTTCGTCCCTTCCACGAGCGGATAACAGATCGCAAAGGTTCGTTGCAAGAGGCGCGTCGGGTCGGCTAGGTCATTCTCGATCTTCTCTCGTTCAACCTCCAGGGTCGGGGTCGGGTCGGGGTGTGTAGGATTGTTCCGCCTATCGAGCAGCGAGCGTGCCATTTCCTCCTGTGTCGGACGCAGGGAACGATCCGTACGCCCCGACAAGAAATCCAGCAGAAGATAAACCTCCGCTGCTTCGCGTCGCAGGAGCGTCGAACGTTCGTCAAGGGGCGGGATCACGAGTGCGCGAGACGAAGCCATATCGCTCATGGCCGGACTCCCATTACAGGTTCTTGCCGAAACTGTATCGGTACTTCGCCGGTTTGTAAAGCCGTTACTCGTCGTAAGCGACCAAGGCCTCGCACGGCACGTCCAGCCGTTCGCGCCCGTTCAGAAACGACAGCTCGATCAATGCCGCCGCCGCCGGCACCGTGCCGCCGACCTGACGGATGAGTTGAATGGCCGCGTTCATCGTGCCGCCGGTCGCCAGCAGGTCGTCCACCACCACCACGCGCTGGCCGGGGTAGACCGCGTCGGCCTGGATCTCGATCCGGTCGGTGCCGTATTCCAGGCCGTAGTCCAGCCCGATGACGGGCCCCGGCAGTTTGCCCTTCTTGCGCACCATGATGAAGCCGCAACCGAGCTTCAGCGCCAGCGGGGCGGCGATCAGGAAGCCGCGGGATTCGATTCCGGCGATCAGGTCCGGCTGGTACGCCCGCACAAGACGCGCCATGCGCCCCATCGCGACCGCCCAGGCGTCTTCGTGCCGCAGCAATGTGGACACGTCGTAGAACAGGATGCCCGGCTTCGGAAAATCGGGAATCGCGCGAATGTGGTCTTTTAGGTCCATGAAGCGGCATCCTTGTGCGGTTGCACAGGGGCATATCCACTGTGCGGTTGCACAGGGGCATATCCCTCCGGCAGACTGATTCCAACTGGGAAAGGGACACGGCCATGAGCGCGACGACGTTGAGCAATACCGATATCGAGACCGCTTTGCGGGACGCCAAGGAGGCCTACGTCGCCCAGAACGCCAAAAGCCTGGCGCGCTATGTGGAGGCGCTGGCGGTCATGCCGGGCGGCAACACCCGCACCGTGCTGCACTATGCCCCGTTCCCCCTGGCGATGGCGCGCGCCGAGGGCTGCCGCCTGTGGGATATGGACGGGCACGAATACGTCGATTTTCTGGGCGAATACACCGCCGGCATCTACGGGCACTCGCATCCCGTCATCCGCGCGGCGGTGGACGGGGCGCTGAACGGGGGGATCAACTTCGGTGCCTCCAACATGACCGAGGCACGCTTTGCCCGCGCGATCTGCGAGCGGTTCGGGCTGGACCGGGTGCGGCTGACGAACTCGGGGACCGAGGCCAACCTGCTGGCCATCACCGTCGCAACCATCTTCACCAAGCGGAAGAAGGTGATGGTGTTCGACGGCGGGTATCACGGGGCGGTATTCGGCTTTGCCGGCGGCGGGTCCCCGATCAACGCCCCGTTCGACTACGTGGTGGCGCCGTATAACGACATCGAAGCGACACGGGCGCTGATCGCCGCGCATGCGGCTGATCTCGCGGTGGTGATTCTGGAGCCGATGATTGGCAGCGGCGGCTGCATTCCGGCGCTGCCCGCATTTTTGCAGATGATTCGTGACGAAACGACCCGCGTCGGCGCATTGATGATTCTGGATGAAGTGATGACATCCCGCCTTTCTCCCGGTGGCTTGCAGGCGGTGCGAGGCATAAAACCCGACCTGACGACGTTGGGAAAATACGTCGGCGGGGGCATGTCGTTCGGCGCGTTCGGGGGCAGGGGGGATATTATGGACCTGTTCGACCCGCGCCGAGCGAACGCGCTGCCCCATGCTGGGACGTTCAACAATAATGTGCTGACCATGGCGGCGGGGCTTTCCGGATTGACCAAAGTCTACACACCCGAGGCCGCAAATGCGCTGAACGCGCGGGGCGACGCGCTGCGGGAACGTCTGAACGCGGCCTGCCGCGCCGCCGGGGCAAAACTGCAATTCACCGGCATCGGCTCGATGCTGGCGGTGCACACCACCAGCCGGCCCATCCTAACGCCGGCCGACGCCGCAGCGGGGGATCAGAAGCTGAAGGAACTGTTTTTCTTCGATATGCTGGCCGGTGGGATTTGGCTCGCACGCCGGGGCATGATGACCTTGTGCCTGCCGATCGGTGACGCGGAATGCGACACCCTGGTTGCAGCCGTCGAGGAGTTCCTGTCCGCGCGCGCGTCGCTTCTGGGGGCGCCGGAGCGTCCGTAAATGCTCCGATGAGCCGCAAATAGCAGCCGGGGCATCGCCCGAACGGCTGCCGGCCCTTTCGTGTCAGTCTACGACGGGGGGCGCATCGTCGAACCAGCTATCGGGGATCACGAGGCCGGGGAGGTACTCCGGCAGCATACCCACGGCCTCACGGTGCAAGGGGTGTTGCTTGTCAAAGAGCACCCTGGCCCAATCGACCTGGACGGCTTGCTTGGCGACCGTGAGCTCTGCGTCGGTCATTTTGGATATGTCTTTCTTCGGCGCGGCCGCGGGTTTGTCACGTTGTATGGGGTCTTGCGTAGCATTCGCTTCGGCGGGGCGGCGGCGGAACGGGGGGATGGGCGGAATCGCCGGCGGGGCCTCGGTGTCC
>JANXTL010000019.1 GCA_025352375.1 Acetobacteraceae bacterium
GCGACACTGGCAAACCTGGAACTGGCGGTGCCGCGCGCCGGCGACAGTATGGACACTGACCAAGCGGCGGTCTGGACACGCAACCGCTCCGAGCCGCAGGACCGCATGGCGTTATTCGACGAATGGCGCCGTCGCCTGTGCGCCTTCCTGGGGCTCAAGCCCGGACCGTTCTTTCCCGGCACCGCAACGCGGGTCATCGTGTAAATATGGATCAGGCCACCCTTCTGGACCGGACGCGATGGGGTATGAACATAGCGGCCAGGACCATGGGGGCGGTTACCGATCTTTACCGCCCCAGAACCGTCGAGAACCCCTTGGCGTCCGGCAACCGCATTTTGCGGATGCACGCGGCCTTCACGCCACGACGGGGTGGAATGTTAACCACCAATGTCTACGGCGACCCTTTGTGGCAGGGCATTTTCGATGCTACCTACACGCGACCGGGCGATTATCTACTGCAGCCCGGCAGGACGATGTTCATTGCTAATCAGTTGGGCCTCGCAGAACCGCTGTGCGTTCAAACGAACCGTACGATTACGATCGCCAGAGCAATCCCACCGGGAGCCCTCGGTTCAAATTCCTACGGAGGCTTGATCGTGGGCAACACAGCCGTGCTGTTGAAAAAGTGGCCTGCCAGCGTCCTGGGAGTTAACGACACCGGCAATCCAACAGCTGGGCTTCCAAGCGATCTCTCCGTGCCTTATTGGACAGTATTGCTGCCAGCCTGGGACACCGTTATCCTGCGACCGGGCGATCTCCTGTCCGATGACCTCAGTCGTAGCGCGGTTGTCGCTGCCGCGGAGTTGACCGACATGGGGTGGCGGCTGGCTGTAAAGCAGGTTTCAACCTGATGGCGGACCTCGCGGACGTTGAAGACCGGCTGGTAACGTTGGTGATCGGCGCCCTTTATCCCGAGGGGTTGGCTACGCCAAGCAGCGTGGCGACGGACTGTCGCATTTATCGAGGGTGGCCAACACCAGCGGGCCTGGACGCAGACCTCAAGGCCGGCTGGGTAAACGTTACTATTTTCCCCGATTCGACGCCCGGACGAACCATGACGCGCTATCCGTCGGAATGGCATGGCAAACCCGCGAAGCCAACTCTCGAAGCTTCGGTATTGGGCAACATGGTGACCTTCAGCGGAAGCGCCGACCTTGGCCAATTGGCGGGTATCCGGATCGCGGGCGACACCTTCGCATACCGGACGGTCGGCGGCGACACCCCTGAATCCGTCGCGGCCAACCTGGCAACGATGATCAGGGGGAGGCAGATTGTCTTGCTATCCGGCACAACCCTGACTGTCCCTGGCGGCTCCAGCGTCTCTGTACGTGTCGTGCGGGACGCCCCCGGTTTGCGAGAGATCCGGCGGCAGGCGCATGACATTAGGGTCAGTTTGTGGTGCCCAACACCCGTGCTTCGCGACAGCGTCGGCTCGGTTGTGGATACTGCCTTAGCAGGACTCACATTCATCGATTTTCCCGATTCTAGCGTCGGGCATATCACTTACAAGAGCACCTCGGTCTTCGACCAATCGCAGAGTGCAAGTCTGTATCGCCGGGACTTGATCTATTCGATAGAGTATCCGACTGTCATCTCGACGGCACTACCCGCGATGCTCTTCGGAGATATCGCGCTAGGTGCAACAAATGTACCTGCTTAGCACTTCTCACGTTTCCTTTCCATTATCACGAGGCTGCCGATTATGCCAGTTTTCCAACAAGGCGGTATCAATACCACGGCCTTGATCGTCCCCGACCTATACGTCCAAGTCGTACCGCCGCAAAATCTTATTCTTAATGGTGTTCCGACAAATATCGTTGGCATGGTGGGGACGGCGTCTTGGGGGCCGGCCGGAGAACCGGTCATAATCTCCACGATGGCCGACTATAATGCGACTTTCGGCCCTGTTGTCGCTCGTCAATTCGACATGGGCACGCAGGTGGCCACCGCAGTCCAGCAGGGCGCGCAAGATTTCCGTTGCGTACGGGTTACCGATGGAACAGATACCGCAGCTCAATCCAGTCCGCAGGGCTCTACCGTAACATTCACCGCAATGTTCACCGGGTCTCTTGGCAACCAGCTTGTCGTTACCCTGCAGCCTGGTTCGAAGAACTCAACCTGGCGGCTCGTGGTTGGCCTCGCTGGCGCGCGCCCTGAGCTCTACGACAACATCGCGGGAACCGGTGCTGCCTTTTGGCTCAATCTCGCGACCGCGGTTAATGCAGGCCAGGATCCCCAACGAGGACCTTCGCGGCTGATTACGGTCAATGCGGGTGGAGCAACGGTGCCTCCCGCCGCCTTCTCGCTATCTCTAGGCAACACGGTGCCGGGTACCGATGGGGTGGCTGGCGTCGCCACGTCACAATTGATCGGGCAAGATGGGACGGCGCGCACGGGGCTCTATGCCTTACGAGGTCAAGGATGCGGCATCGCCCTGATCGCGGATGCGGCCGACCCGGCCGGTTGGACGTTGCAGGCAGCTTTCGGGTTGCAAGAAGGGGCCTACATGATACTCACTGGTGCATCGGGTCAAACGATCCAGAATGCGATATCCGCGGTTCATGCATCAGGCCTCGATTCCTACTCCGCAAAACTGATGTTTGGCGACTGGCTGTGGTGGTCGGATCAGACGAACGCCACAATCCGATTGGTGTCGCCGCAAGGGTTCGTGGCCGGCCGACTAGCAAATTTGTCCCCCGAGCAATCCAGCCTCAACAAACCGATTTATGGCGTACTGGGTAGCCAGAATTTTGGGGTCCCAGGTTCCGGCCAGGCGACCGCGTATTCGGTCGCAGATCTCTCTGCGCTTTTGAGCGTCGGGCTCGACATCATATGCAATCCGCAACCGGCCGGAAGCTTTTGGGGTGTTCGGGGGGGCCGCAATTCTTCATCCAATGTCTCGACTAATGGTGACAACTACACCCGCCTGACGAATTACATCGCCGCGACCTTATCGGCCGGAATGGGTCTGTATGTCGGCCAGGTCATTAACGCAACGCTACTGCGCCGAATTCGGGCAACGCTGTTATCATTCCTCCAAAACATGCTAAACCAGGGGATGCTAGGTAGCGTTACCGGCGCGCTCCCATTTAGCGTTATTTGCGACGCGTCGAATAACCCCGCCAGCCGAACTGGGCTTGGTTATGTTCAGGCGGACATCCAGGTTCAATATCAGGCAATTAACAAAATCTTCCTCATCAATCTGGAAGGCGGGCAGACGGTAAGCGTTTCGACGCAGACCCTGCCTTCTGGCCAGCCAGCTTAACGGGAGCAACAAATGTCATTTACCGCTTTCTCGGTCGGACGAGATACTCAACTGGTGGTCATGGTACCGTCGGGGCGTATCGATCTGACATACGTGACTGCCTTTGAAAGCCATCAGTTGACCCAATCCGTCAGAGTGAGCCGGATGGACGGCACCCATATGGGCACCGAACTTCCAAAGGGTTGGGAGGGTGCCTTCGAACTCGACCGCGGAAACTCTGCTGTCGACGATTTTATCGCAACGACTGAGCAACAATACTATAATGGATTAGGCTCGGCCAACGGAACCATGTATCAATATATAACCGAACCGGACGGCTCGACTTCGACCTATCAGTATGATGGAGTTTCGTTCCGCTTGGCCGGTGCCGGAACCTGGCGAGGAGAGTCCAGCGTAAAGCAGAAGCTAGAATTCTTCGCAACAACCAGGCGGCGTATCTGATGACCCCGACCGCTACTGTGCTTGAATCCGCGAATGAGCGGTTGTCCGCATCGGATCAGACCGGTCGTGCTATCATAGCGCGCCGGCTGAATGCGCTGGATAAGTTAAGATTACTGAAAGCCGCTGGTCCCATGCTTTCAGAAAATCAGGCATGGCTCGGTGTCGCGATGTTGGCGGCGTCTGTCGTTGAAATCGATGGAATTCCGGTTCCAATGCCCACATCTGAAAAGCAAATCGAAGCTCTCGTCGCGCGACTGGGCGATCCAGGGCTGGACGCTGTGGCCACCGCTATTTCGGACCACGATAGTCCGTCGGGGCAATCCTCGGGAAACTAGCACGGCACCCTGACCTGCTCGATTGTCTTTATCTGATCAGGAACGGGGTGCCATTCGATATCGCGTTCTCCCTGCCCGCCGACGACCGGCAGGTATTTGTCGTCGCGCTCGGTACTTTAGACGGGCAACATTTCGACTGGGCCACCGGACGATGGCATGACAGCGCCTCCCATCCTATTGCAGCCACGGCCAGCCGATGAATTTTGATCTCATGAAGAGCAGTTCGCAGCTCGCGCTGCCCAAATGGCTAGTGATAAAACTCCCGAGATTGACGTCGTCGCGAATATCCGACGAGCCATCCCAGGTGTATCCTAACCGTCAGAGGTTGGCGCCGCCGGGTCGACAATCGCAAGCCACCACACGGCCCTCCGGCCGCCTTGCGTCTGACTTTCGAACCGGGTCTGCCCCCTCGAAGACACCACACGGCGGCCCTCTTCACTCCAATGGCCAGAGAGGTTCCAATGTTCAAGGCACGAGCGCATTCAGTTTCTTACCTTCGTTACGGAACCTTGTACAGGTCCCGAATTCGCAGCACCGGCCGTCTCGCTCGCATCCTGCGCGACCGCCCTCGTCGGAACCAGAGCGCCCGCGCCTAGCCGGTTTGCCGGCGATGCATGTATCTGCGCGAGTAGGCGCTGGTATGGCCCAGGTCCATCTATCGAATATCCCGAACGACCCCCTTCACATCGGTGTTCTACGAGAGCAGCCGGGGGCCATTACATCCAGTACAGCCGCGTTTTCGCGTCACCAAACTCCGGGCGGTGGAAGTATGACAGCGCCGTTGGCAATTTCGCAAGCTCATGGAACTCCGCCCCCTCCAATACGTAAGCATCGGGCGGAGACATATGCATCTCCACAGCGCTCGCATGCCCCTGTCAGGGCCGCCATCCTTAATTCAACATCGCCCAACCGGATCGGTGCCAATGCGAGCGATAGCCAACCGGAGGAATCCGACACGACCAGCGCAAGCTCGACCTCAAGAATTGAGAACAATACGTCAGCTGAATCCAACGCACACACCACTGAGGTTTATATCGACGGGCATGCCCTGGGCGACTGGATGCTTCATCATCTGGAACAGGCTCTCACTCGACCACCGACCTCAGCAAATTTCGTCATGAGTCACGGCATACCTACCTGGCCTGGCCAGTCTCCGTTCGTCTGAACTAGAGGCATACAATAATGTCCGAAGCCGCGCTCACCCTTGGCCCAATTGTTTTCCGGGATTTCGAAATACCATCGGCGATTAGTTTTGGTGGACGCCAGCGTATAGCTGTTCGGTACCTGACGACCGGCCGACGGGTGGTCGATGTACTCGGTCCGGACGACGCGACAATCTCATTTTCCGGCGTACTTTCCGGCCCGAATGCGAGCGGGCGGGCACGTGAAATCGACGGTCTAAGAACGCTAGGGCGGCCGTTAAATCTTTTCTGGAATAATTTTCTTTATTCGGTTATCATTCGGAGTTTCGATGCCGACTTTGAGAACCAATGGTGGATAAACTACCAGGTTCGATGTATTGTATTAGAAAACCCCAACGTTAGTAAAGTCGTCACCGCTCTATCTGGCGTTACAGCTGCCCTCGATTCGCTGAACCTGATGTACGGGATCGTGCCACCCACGCTACTTCCAGTTCCCGATCTCCGCCCGATGTTAACACCCAACGTCCACCACGGCAGTTCGGCGAATTCCTCGTCCGTTATCGCCGAACTGCGCAGGTCCGGCGCCATGTTAGCTACTGCGCAACAGCGGCAAGAACATGTCTTCGGGCTAGTACCGATTGACGGCGCTCTACCAACACCGCAGTACCTTAGGGCATTCGGTTCCATGATAGACGCCGCTTCGGCCCTTCAATATCTCACCTTGTCGCAGCATTGCCTTGGCCAGGCCGCGGTCTGTCTTGCGCAGGAGGTTAACTCATGACGGTCGAAGTCACCGTCTTTTCTGGAAATCTGTTTGAGATCGCCGCCCGGTATCTAGGGGACGCTACACAATGGGTACGCATCGCGCAATTGAATAATCTCAGCGACCCAGAGATACAAGGCATGACCAGGCTCATACTCCCGCCCATCGACCCAAAAGCGGGAGGGGGTATTGCCGCTCGGTAATAACAACGCAGTCGTACGACAACCTCACCTACGAGCAATCCTGAACGATACAGTTGTCCTTGTGCCGCATAGCGCACAGGTCACGCATCACTCTTCCTATGCTGCCGGGTCATTTCGTCTGTTGGTTCCGCTTACTGGAAATCCCGCCTTAGCGATTGCCGACTGGGCGGCTATCGATCGCGTTCGACTGAGGGTACAAATTCGCGTATATCCTCACGAGGCGTACGCCGATCTGATCGAAGGTAATGTCGATATCATTACTATAAACCCCGTGACGGGCGGCGTTTATCTCGAAGGACGAGACTTGTCGGCTTCGCTGCTCGATAGCAAGACGCCGATTGACTTCCAGAATCTCACTTCAACAGAGATCGTCGCACAACTATGCCAGCGGCACGGACTCACGCCGGTCGGAGCCAATACCGCCGGATATGCAGGTCGATACTATGGCGACACTCATAACGTACTAAGCTTGGCCCAGTTTGCGAAACTCACGTCGGACTGGGATATTTTAGCGACACTGGCACAAGGCGCTGGGAACGATCTTTTTGTCGAAGGTTCGAACCTCTATTTTCAACCCGGTGTCGCGATCTCCGACGCACCTCAAAACCTGCTGGTCTCCGATTTGACTGATTTACGCATGACCAGATCGCTGCCTCTTTCGGGCGGCACGATGGTCACGATTGCCAGTTGGAATTCCGCACTGGGTGTCGCCGTTCACGAATCACATGACACCAGATCGCGGACGGTGGAGGCCAACGCCGCAACACGCCCCTCCTCCGCATTCACCGTACTACGGCCAAACCTACAGCCCTCGGGCGCGCAGACACTGGCAGGCCAGCTGGCGCGATCGATTGCCAGCGATGCAATGTCGATCCACTTCACCATGCCTGGAGACGTAGCACTAAGCGTAAGGCGCCCCATACGCCTGGCAGGGTCAGGTACCGCATTCGATGTTAATTATCGGATTGACACCATTAATCGAGTTTTTCGCTCGAACTCTGGCCTTTCACAGAAAGTTCTGGCTAAGATTCTCATTGAATCAAAATCCTAGATCAAGCGCATCTACTGAGTTGTCAAATAGGAGTTTCACGCAGTGCAGCGGCTTCGAGATGCAATCAGAACCCAAGCCGGAATGGTCGGCCGAACACTCGGGCAGCCTCGATTTGGGACCATTACCTCCTTCAACCTGGACGACTACACAGCACGGGTGAAACTTCAGCCGGAAGGTATCGTCACCGGCTGGCTACCCGTGTTATCCTCCTGGACCGGATCTGGGTGGGGAATGGTATGTCCGTTAGCTGCTGGAGACCAAGTATTGGTATTGCCTCAGGAAGGCGACACGGAGCACGGGATTATTATAGGCAGAGCTTACTCTAAGGCATCGCCGCCACCAAAGGCAGCGACTGGTGAACTTTGGATCGTGCACGCGTCCGGCTGTTGCCTGAAGTTGAAAGCAGACGGTACGGTGGCCATTACGGGCGACCTTCATGTTTTGGGGGACGTTTATGACACGCACGGATCGCTTTCACGCCTACGGGGCATCTTCAACTCTCATACCCACAGAGTGCCCTCAGGTGGGAACACATCGCCACCGGAAGTAACGGATTAGAATATGGTTTTGGATATCGGACATCAATGGGGCGGCGATCTGGATGTCAGCCCGACTGGCGATCTGGCACAAATTTCCGGTCCCTCGGCCACCACACAAAGGATTTTGCGACGCCTGCTCACCAACGAAGGCGATTACATCTGGAACGTCGGTTATGGCGCGGGGTTACCAGGCTACGTCGGAAACCTTGGTTCGAAGGCTGGAATCAATGCCGCCGTACGCTCCCAGTTGCTACTGGAGGCGTCGGTGGCTAGCACACCGCCGCCGGAGATAGCGGTGTCGACGCCTGCCGGTCAAGGTTCGGGGACGTTTGAACTCAGCATTCGCTACATCGACGCCCTCAGCCGAGAAGAAAATTCAATGTCACTACCCCTAATGGGCTAGGTTAATGCAACTTTCACTCCAAACGTTTGAGCAACTTCTGCAACGCATGTCCGCAACGGTGCAAAGTTCGGCCAGTCAACTTGTCGACCTTTCCGTCGGGTCACTGTTTAGGGCGATACTGGAAGCAAATGCTTCCGTTGGCCTGTGGATTCAGTGGCTGATTGTTCGGACCCTCAGCATGACGCGTGCCGCAACGTGCGCCGGCCCGGATCTGGACAGCTGGATGGCCGACTTCATGCTAGGCCGCCAACCTGCGGTTCCGGCCCGAGGGGTAGCCACATTTTCTCGGCTTCTGACGGACCAGGCGCTTTACATTCCAGCTGGCACCGTGGTCAAGGCGCTCACGGGCAATGTCTCATTCTCGGTCGGTGTCGACACAACATATGCCACATGGGTCGCGAATTCCGGAAGCTACTACATCCCAGCGGGGGTGTCGGCAATCGATCTGCCTATTATGGCCTTAACGCCGGGTCCAAGAGGAAACGTGACGGCCCGAGCGGTCTCCGCGATTGCAACCGTGATCCCAGGTCTGGATTTTGTGTCGAATAGCTTACCATTATCAGGTGGCAGCGAGGCCGAGACCGACGACAAATTCCGCGCACGGTTCCGCGATTACATTAATAGCCGATCGCAAGCCACTCCCAACGCAATTGCCTATGCCGTCACGTCGCTCCAACAGTCCATGCGTTTTGTGCAGTTCGAGAATTCTGACGCTACAGGCGCATGGTCGCCCGGCCATTTTCTTGTCGTCGCCGACGATGGGTCGGGGCAGCCCAGCACCGCGCTACTTTCAAGTGTTCGCGCTGCCATCGATAGGGTACGCCCCATCGGATCCAGTTTCACCGTGCGCCCGCCGGACGTTCTTTCAATCGCTATCGTGGTCTCCATGGCTACTGGTGGAGAGCCTGTCGGAGCCGATATACAGGCGCTAATCGTGAATGCTGTTACCGCGTATGTGAATGAATTGCCGATCGGCCCTACGCTTTCTTTGACCCGAATTGTAGAAGTGGTCTATCGAGCGGCTGATATCAGCCGAAACATCGTGGGTGTTACAATCAATGGCTCCAATACCGATCTGGTCGCTTCGTCTTTCAATGTGTTGGCCATTCGGTCGGTAATAGTATTATAAAATGATTGATTACACAATTGGTATCACCAGGCGTCTGAGATCGGTCTTACCGACCCGATGGTTTGGGGCAACTACACCAGTACTGGATACGTTACTGACGGCATTGGCGGTCGGGTGGACAGCTATGTTCGACCTTCTGCGCTATACCGGGATGCAAACCCGGATCGCTTCGGCCTCCGACGTCTGGCTCGATATAGTCGCATATGATTTTTTCGGTTCCCGATTACGCCGATCCACAGGACAGTCCGACCGCATATTCCGCCTTGTCATACGCCGCAATATCTTCTGCCCGATGGGGACAAGAACCGCGCTGATCGTTGCCTTGCACGGCTTGACAGGACGCGCGCCGCTTGTGTTCGAACCGCGCAACACATCCGACACCGGCGGCTACGGCAATATGACGCGCGACGCGGGCGGCGGGGTCGGTTACGGTACGGCCGGTGGATGGGGTAATCTTTCTCTCCCTTTTCAATGCTTTGTCACCGCGTTCAGGCCACAGATAAATGGGGTTGCAAACCTATCCGGATGGAACTTGCCTGAGGCGGGATACGGTGTGGGGGCGCTCGAGTACGCCGGACTGGAAACTGCGAACGGCTACATTGGAGACGGTGAAATCCTCGCCGAGATGACACGGGTCGCCCCCGTTGGGGCGGTGATCTGGGCGAACATCTCCAGCTAAAATCTCAAATTGGAGCGCACAAAATATGGACCGGATTATAGTGTACCCGGGCGCTATCCCGCTCGACACGGACCTATTAGCAACTAATCGCTCTACGATGATTGCGCTTGGGCGCCTTGCTCAAATGATCCTCGGCAGCGCTCCGGTTGTGGACGGTTTGACCTGCACACCGACCGTGCCAGCGTCGATGTCTGTATCGGTCTCTCCCGGCAGTATCGCCCAAATGTCGGTCATAGATGCATCTCCCTATGGCTCATTGCCGGCCAATCCGACTGACCCACTTGTGAAAATGGGTATCAATCAATCTGCCTCGACCTTTACCTTACAGGTACCAACGGTACCGGGTCAGACGGCTGCCTATTTGCTGGAGGCAACATTCCAGGAAACGGACACCAACCCTGTCCCACTTCCTTACTATAACGCCGCCAATCCCGCTCAACCCTATAGCGGCCCTGGAAATTCCGGGCAGCCGCAGGCAACGCTGCGTTCCCAGACGGTGCAGATGCAGTTGAAGGCCGGCGCCCCCGCCGCGGCGGGGTCGCAGTTGGTGCCCGTTGCGGATGCCGGTTGGGTGCCGTTGTATGTCATCACGGTGACCTATGGGCAGAGCGCAATCGACCAGACATCCATCGTATCCGCCTTTAACTCTCCCGCATTACAATGGAAATTGCCGGCTCTAAGACCAGGATTTGGCGCAGGTGTGCAAACGTTTTCCTCGTCGGGCCTCTTTGCGGTTCCCGCCGGTGTGACCCAGGTCGAAGTGGAGCTTTGGGGCGGAGGTTCCGGTAGTTTTGCGTCGGTTGCGGGGGCGCCCAGCGGCGGCGGATCCGGCGGTGGCTACGCGCGGAAGCGCATAACGGGGCTCAGTCAAGGCCAGCAGATAGCGGTTACCGTCGGTGCCGGAGGAAATGGCGGGACGGTCAACGGTTCGTCGCCATCGGCGGGCGGCGCATCTAACTTTGGCTCCCTGGTCAGCGCCACCGGCGGCAATCTCAATTATCTGGCGACGGTCATCTCCCCCCAGAATGGTGCGACACCGCCAGGCACCGGCGTCGGAGGCGACGTTATCCTGAGTGGCTCCGCCGGCCAGGCTGGCGTTGGAAACCAAGGTGGCATGGGAGGGGCAGGCCCGATGAGCGGGTCCCAGAACAGCGGCACCACCGGTGTGACTGGCCTTTTCCCGGGCGGAGGGGCTTCCGGTGCGGGAACCGGCGCAAATAGTTCCACGCCCTATGCCGGCGCTACCGGTGCCGGTGGTCTGGTTGTGGTAAGATGGTAGTGCGAAGCCTGACACAAAATATCAATAATCAAGAAGGCATCGACCGTTGACCAATCCCACCAACTACGTTTGGAAGCCGAGCTCGGCGCGCACGGTGGTAGTCGATTCATTTGTGCCGGTGCCCCGAGGCTCTGTCGCGATGGCCCCGCCGCCTCTCAATTGGCCCACAAAAGATCCGCGTGATGTCCTCGACTATCAAATCGATATTGCTCCTGCTGTTGCCGGGAATTCCGGCGACATCATATCGGCTGTTACGATCTCCATTACACCCAATAATCCGGGCGATCTCGTTTTGAACAGCGCCTCCGTGGATGGCACTTCGGCGATATTGTGGCTTGCCGGTGGACAGGCTGGTATCGTATACACACTAACCCTTTTGATGGCAACAACGAATGGCCGTACCATCCAGCGGAGTGTGCTGTTGCCAGTTCTGGAATTATCGGTTCCGCCGATTCCGGCCACCGCCATTCAAATCAGTGCCGGCGTCGTCCTGACCGACCAGAACGGCAATCCCGTACTCTCAGCATAATTGTTCGGCCGCCTATACGAAATATTCCGCACGATCTCAAGGGTCACATATTTTCATGCCGACGATCGATCAACTGGCGCCAGCGACAGCAGCGGCAGACACCGACGCAATATTGGTTAGCCAGAACGGCACCGCTCGGAAAATTACCCGAGCGCAGGTACTATCGGGGGTCCAGCCTGCACTGGCTATTCCATCTGGCAGTCTTCTCGGGCGGGTATCCGCGGGAGTTGGGAAGCCGGAGACAATCTCCATCGGCGGTAATTTATCACTTGTTGGCTCGACGCTTGTCGCCGCCGCAACCCCTTTTTCTGTCTCAGCGCTTCCCGCAGGGACCGTGCCGGCAGCGACTGACATTGTGCCGCTTGGCCAGAACAGCACCAACGCGTCGGTAACCTACAGTCAGTTCATGAGTGGTCTTGCGGGCGTCCCTAATGTGAACGCTTCTCAGGCGGTCGTGACGCCCACCGGCTCGACCGCAAGCGTCAAGCTTGCGGACCTAGCATCCAGTGTTCTCCCGATCGCCGGTGGAACCATGACCGGCCCCCTTCTGCTCAGCGGGGTCCCGACCACCAACGGGCAAGCGGCGACCAAAGGATATGTCGACACCCAGGTCGCGACGTCGTTACTGAAATCCGGCGGTACGTTGTCAGGAACATTGTCTCTGGCGACCGATCCGGTCGGACCACTACAGGCGGCAACAAAAGCCTACGTAGACACGCAAGTTTCGACCGCTTTTCCAAGATCGGGTGGAACGATATCAGGTCCATTGGTGCTCCCCGCAGACCCCGCAACTGGATTACAAGCGGCCACAAAGCAATACGTCGATACCAGAGTATTGCGGAACGGCGATACCTTGACTGGTACGTTGGTGCTTGCAGCGGATCCGATCGCACCTTTGCACGCGGCTACCAAGGGTTACATCGACACTCAGATCGGGACGAGTCTCTTAAAGTCAGGGGGCACTTTAACCGGAGCGCTTACGCTCTCGTCGGACCCCGCGGGCGCACTACAACCCGCGACGAAACAATATACCGATGCACGTGTACTCCGAAACGGCGACACATTGACGGGAGCGCTCGTACTAGCCGCCGACCCAATCACATTATTACAAGCCACCACGAAACAATACGTCGACACACAGGTAGCAGCGGCGTTACCGAAAGCCGGTGGCGCCATGACGGGCGTCCTTACGCTGAGCGCCGATCCAACAGCAGTGACCCAGGCCGCAACAAAGCGCTACGTGGATAACCAGGTCACCACTGCGCTGCCGCTAAGTGGGGGTACAATAACCGGTGCTTTGATCCTGTCCGGTGCACCGATAGCGCCGTTGGGCGCTGCTACCAAACAATATGTCGATACCACGGCGGTAGGAACCGGCGTTATCAACGTTAAGGCATCGCCTTATAACGCGCAACTCAATGGCGTGACCGACGACACAGCGGCATTTAAAGCTGCCTACATCGCCGCCCCTGCCGGGTCCACCATATATGTCCCTTTCGGTGTGACCCTTTTGCAAGCCCCCGCTACTTGGGGAGTATCGCTCACCAAACGGGTAAAATGGATCGTCGACGGCACGACACTCGTCGACGGCACACCTCTCGCTTCGGCAATCCCCAGCGGCACGAATCCCGTAGCATTTACCCTTCCAGGGCTGGTCGTTGGAAACACGGCCGCGGGTGCGGGTGCGGAAGTGTCGTTAGCTGGCTCATTCAGCACTGATTTTGCGGTCCAGCACTCTTCATATATTGTTAACCATGTTGGTGGAGGTGTCGGGTCGGTTATCGCGAACGCCCGCACGGACACACTCATTTATAACAGCCCGAACAATTACGTCTGGGGTGGCCTTGACCGATTGGTCTGGACAGGTTTGCAAACCCCAAGCGCAAGCACGCCGGCGCAGCATGTTGGCCGATATGTGCAAAGCATTCGACAAACAATCGGCAAGAACTCTAGCGGAGCCCCGCTACCGCAGCCACAAATCTGGGCTGCGTGTCTGGAAATGCGGGATACAACTGGCCAACCTTCCAGCATGAGCAACGCCACGCTCACCGTGGAAATGGATTTCGTCGCCAATGGGTTGGATGACGGAAATAATCGCCAGATTCAATCTCTTGTTGTTCAACAGAACGATCCGAATGGCGCTCCAGTCGAAGTCGGCACGATAATCGGAGTTTATCTGGCAGTCGGCTCGAGCGGCCGCACCAAGAACGTGTTCAATGTCGGCATACCGTTTAATAACGCGGTTCTCAACACTACCTACGCCACCCAACTGGCGGGTGGTTCCGCGATACGGCTCGCGGCCGGCCATACAATCTCGTTCGAGGCCTCCGGCAACAATTACCTCGTCTATGATTCGGGCACTGGTACGCTACGTTGGAACCAGGGATCCTTGTCATACGTGGTCGGCAAAGGCATAACCGTTGGCTGGCAGTATGTCGCGGCCGGAAACGCGACGCTGCCAAACTATATTGCCGGTGATATCGTCTTTTTGACCGGCAGTGGTACGTACACGATAGGCTTACCCGCGGCCAATACTGTTCCTGCTGGCGTAGGGTTCACGTTTTCGAACGTCGGTGCCGCGACCGTTACAATATCGCCCGCTGGCTCGGATGTCATCGACAATGGCCCAATCATTTTGCGGCCTAACGACCGCTTTCACATCGTCGCCGATGGGCTGAATGCGTGGCGAGAGATATTCCGAACTAACTCTGTGTCTCCGCGATTTACCGGCCCACCGGTCCTGCCGTCATACACAGTAGCAACACTTCCGGCTGCGCCAGGCACAGGAGCTAAGGCTTTTGTAACTAATGGCCGGAAGCCGGCCGAGACAGCGGGAGGGGGTACAGGCGTCGAGGTCTTTTACGACGGTTTGCGCTGGATCTCGGTTTGCAGCGGGTCGCTGGTTGTTTCGTAGAAATAGTGGATTGCAAGGATTTTCTAATGCCCACGATTTCCCAACTTCCCACAGCACAAGCTGTAACGGCCAGCGATACAGTTCCAATTAGCCAGAGCGGCTCGGCCCATTCGGTCGCCATTGGGACGCTGTTAGCAACGACACAACCAGCGGTGATCATCGATCAGGGCAGCCTGCTTGGCCGCAGCAGCCTAGGGCCAGGTGGGCCTGAGCAAATCGCTGTTGGCAACGGACTCGTACTGAACTCGTCCACATTGCAAGCGGCACCGCTGAATCCCGCATCCCTGATAACCGCGGCTATTCTTAGCCCAACGGATAGTGCCATCATCGCGAACGGTGGAACTACCGCGCATCTGTTGGCGTTGTCCGAGTTACGAGGGTTATTCTCGGCTGGCAGTAATGTGTCGATCAGCGCTTCTGGGGTCATATCGGCGTCCGGCTCGGGCAGCCCGGCACAGGGGATGATCGGCACTCTGCCGCTCGCCACCGCGGCCTCGGCCCAGGATCTCGTCGGTATCAGCCAATCCGGAACCGATCATGCGATCGCCTATGCCAGCCTGATAAATGGCCAGACGATAGATACAGCACAGCCTGCCTCGGGAGTCTCGGATGGCGACGCGTTTTGGGTGGCGCAGGGCAGCAACACGATGACTGCCCAGACATTCAGTGCGGTATGGCCTTGGATTGTGACCAAGCTCTTATCCGTAAAGACTCCGACAGTCGAGATCGCTGTCAATACAACACTTGATGGTACTGTGCATAACGGGCGGCTGCTGGTGTGCAGCCAACCCGTCACGTTGACCCCCTTAGCGACTAATATGGGTGATGGATTTCACTGCGAGATCGTCAATTTAAGCACAGGTGCTGTCACGATCGCCGGTTCCGTCATTTCCTCGATCGGGACATCGACTCTCGCACCGGGCCAGGCGACGACACTGCGGTGCCTGACTTACTCGGGTGGAACGGTCTTCTACGCGTTCATGAGTGGCGGCAGCATCACCCTGGCTGCTCCAGGGCAGGTGTCAGCCCTCGCGGCCACGGCGCAGGCAAGCAGCAGTGTAACCCTTTCTTGGCAGGCCCCGACAGCCGGCGGGATGCCATCAAGCTACACGGTGCAATACCGCATCGCCGGTGCGAGCAATTGGCCGATGTCGACGGCTAGCTTGTCCGGAACATCGCAGACGATTACCAGCCTCTCTCCTGGTACGGCGTATGATTTTAGTGTCGTAGCCGTCAATGCGGCGGGATCGGGGCCCCCATCGGCGATCGTTACCATAAGGACCGCCGCGCCCGCTGGAACGGTAACTGCCATTGCATGGAACGTTGCCCCCGTAGGGAATTACTTGCACGGGTCCGGGGCGATCGGCGTTAATGTGCACGTAACCCCGGCGACGGCGGCCGTTCAGTTTGGGTTTTCCAGCTCCACAACCATGGCGCCGTCCAGTTGGGTGGCCGGCAGCATTGTTAACACCGACCTTTGGGGCGCTTATGTTCCAACGCCGTCGGCAGCTGGGCAGTGGTATGGTTGGGCATCCGGTACCGACGGCAGCGCACCCACTGTTTACGCCGCCGCCTTCACGGTGACCTAAATGAGCGTCATATTGGTCCAGCCAGGACGCCCGATGTCGACGGGCGCCCATGGCGTTGCGCTATGGCAGCAATTGGGATCGACCGCCACGCCTGCGCCACCATTGACGGCACAGCCGACATCGATTCCTGGACTGACCGGCTGGTGGGACGCCGGCACGACGAATGACCTGGCCGGACCGACTGGTACCGCCGTCGCCGGATGGAACCAAGCCGTTGGTGCGGTCGTCGATCGGTCTGGCAGCTCGCACGCTTTATTTCCCTTCTCCTTCGCGACCCCGGTTGGCCCACCGTTGGGATCCGCACGGCTGGCGGGATTGTTGGGCGGCCTGGGTCGGCCCGCTTCGGTCTCCAACCCGTTAACACCGCCACTGGATCCCGATCTCGGCTTTCAGCTACCCGCATCTGTTGTGAACTGGAATGGGTCTTGGACCTGGTATTTCGTTTGGTCCCGGCCGAACTGGCGGCTAGGTTCGGGGCGCGACGCTAACCCGATCACATTGCTATCGGTGGGTGGCCTGCCGGTACTCCAGGGCGATAGTCTGGGTGGTACCAATCGCCTCGTCCTGTTTCCAGGATCGGCACAGACCGTTCTCAGCCAAGCACTTACTCGACGACACACGCACTCCGTCGTTTTGCAAATGCAGGCAGGGGGAGGTGTCAGCGTGTGGCTGGACGGGACGCAGGTCGCGACCTCCGCCGCTTCGCCGCAGATACCGCAAAACGCTTCGCCCGTTCTGTTCCTACATGATGGGACCCTGCTTGGCGGCGCCCAATGCTGGTTTCATGAGGCCGCCTGTTGGTCTCGCGCATTGACGCCAACTGAAATAGTGCAGGTTCTATCCTATGCCTCCAGATGGAGCCGCGGGAACCGCCGCGCTGTGGCGCTGCTGATCGATGGGCAGTCCAATGCCGTCAACTACGCGCTGAATGACGGCGCAGGTGCGCTGCTCGCCCAGGGCGTCGCGTGGTACACAGGCGCCCTGTCATACGGCATCATTGCATCGACGGGCAACGCGACCAGCTATACCTTGCAAAGCGGACACGGCATTTATGCCGTGTCCAATGGCAACTATCCTGGGAGCTTCCTGCAAGACCCGCTGGATGGGTCCAATCCGTTAACCTGGAGCGCGGGTACGGACGGCCTCGCCGTTCAACAAGCGCTATCGGCTCTGGCATCCTACGATGCGTCCGACATATGTGCCATCGTCTGGCCATGGAACGAGACGGACAGTCTGCGCAACTACGGCGAGCTTGGCACGTTTACCGCCGCTGCCAAGCGTTTCCTGGCACTGGAGCGCGGGATGCTGAGCCGCCAGGCCGCCAACCTGCCGCTGATCTGGTGGAATGCGATCCCTTATGGCTCCGCCGGAGGGATGCAGATGCACAGAGCGGCAGTCGCGGCATTGGCTGCCGACCCGACGCAGAATGTCGTCGTTGGCAACGCTCAAACCTCCGATAGCAATCCACGTGGATCCTCCTGGGACCCGACCACGGGTATCGCGACGGGCGGCGACATCGCCCATCGCGATAGTTTGGACAATCAACGCTTCGCCCGGCTCGCCGCACCGGTTGTCGCACGGGCGCTGATTGCCAGTGGCATGGCCGACTCGATTTCGAATGTCCCGGTTGGCTTGCCGTCGATCGGCGGCCCAAGGATCGTTCATGCGTATCGGCAGTCGAATACCTCGGTGATACTGACAATACAGCACGACAGCGGCGCCGACCTGAAAGTGCCTCTACGGGCGGCATTGGGTGTTGGGTTTGCCGTAACGGACGGAGGGACGCCAAGCGCACCTGCTACGGTCGTCAATGCCACAGCCTGCGTGCGGATCGACTCCACACATCTAGCTCTGACATTGGCCAGCCCGATAACCAATATTTCAGCATCTTGCAGCGTTTATTATCCCTACGGTAGCGCAACTATAGGGCGAGGAAACGCGGTCACAGATAACTATTCGACCTGCAGGAAACCCGCGGGATGGGACATCGCGGCCGATCTGGGTACTGCCTGGAGGCTGGATTACCCACTGGCCGCGACGTTCATCCCTGTGCCGCTGAGCGACACCCCATAATAGAGCCCTTATTCAACCGGCACGAAAATGGAGTGCCGCATCTTGCCGCCGATCGACTGCGACAGATGCCCCTTTCCACGAATGTCTTCCACCAGGATCACCTCCCCAGCGCCGATTTCCCGAGCCTCTCCGTCGCTTGCGGTAATCTTCACGCCACCGTCGAGATTGACGATGTATTGACGGCGCGGCGCCGGGTGCCAACTCAGGTCGTAATCACCCGCGGTTTCGCGGAAGATGATGCCGGTGGCTGGCAGGCGTTCCGACAGCTTGCTGCCATTCCGTTCCTGGACCCATTCGACTTCGATATCGCGCCAGTGGGTGTCACCAGCATCGTCGACGTAGATGTTGTGAATACGCATTCTTGGTTATTCCTCTATTCCAGCGGCAGAAAAATGGAATGTCGCATCTGGTTGTTGACCGATTTCGACAGATGGCCTTTGCCGGTGACATCCTCGACCAGGACGATTTCCCCGGCTCCGATGACCCGAGCCTCCCCGTCGCTGGCGGTAAGCTCAACGCCAGCGTCGAGGTTCACGATGTATTGCCGGCGCGGCGCCGGATGCCACGGGCGGTCATGCTCGGCCTGCGTTTGCCGAAATATAATGCCGTAGCCTTGTTCAAGGGTCGAGGTTTTCCCCTCAGGTCCTTCCTGCGCCCAATCGACGGTGATGTCCCGCCAATGCGACTCGCCGTTGGCGTCGCAATAGAGGTTATGGATATGGATCCCCATTCAACGTTCCCCTATTTATTTTGCCAATTCGGTTTGCGTTTTTCCGCGAAAGCCTTAGGGCCTTCGATGTAGTCCTGGCTTTCGATATTTTCCTGCTGTGCCGGATACACGGTCCGCATTGCCGTTTCCAGTTTTTGCTCGTCCAGGCCCATGTAGGACGCTTGCTTAGACGCCCTCACGGCCTTGGGCGAGCATTCCATTATCATGCCGGCCCATCGTTTCGCCGCTTCCAAGGCCTGCCCCTCCGGCACAACTTCGGTGACGAACCCGAGCTCGAAGCCTTCTCGCGCCGGCACGCGTCGGCCCGTGAGAATCATCCCCATCGCTTTCTTGATCGGGATCGTACGTGGCAATCGGTGCACACCGCCACCCCCCGCGATGAGCCCGACCCTCGGTTCGGGTAACGCGAACACCGCATTTTCAGCCGCGACGATTATGTCGCAAGCCAGAGCCGTTTCGAACCCTCCCCCCATCGCTACACCGTTCACCGCAGCGATCATCGGTTTGAAGAGATCGAACCGATGACAAATACCGGCGAAGCCCCGCGGCCCATTTGGCCGGCGTTTCCCGGCGGCCTGGACCTTCAGGTCGTTGCCGGCGGAGAATGCTCTGCCGCCCGCCCCGGTGATAATCCCCACCCACAGATCGTCGCGTGCGGCGAACTCGTCCCACACCGCCGCCAATTCATCGTTGGCATCGGCGTGCAGGGCGTTCAGTACCTCCGGCCGGTTCAGCGTGACGATGCGAAGCCTGCCTTCGTCCTGCACCGTGCAGTATTCGGTCTTCATCCCGCGATCACCTTTTCCAATTTCAAGGCTCCGATGGAAGCAGCATCCATCTTCAGCCAATCGGCAAGCACCTCGCCGGAATGCTGACCCAGCACCGGCGCCGGGCCGACGGCTGGGGGTGTGCCGCCGAACCGAACCGGCCAACCGCTCATGACATAATCGCCATTGACTGGATGCTTCATGATCTGGCGGATTTTGCGTTCCTGGAAAGTCTTGTCGTCGGCCAACTCCCGCGTATCCAGTACCGCACCGGATGGGATTGTGGCGCCACTGACCATCTGCATCGCAGTGACTTTGTCGTGTTTACGGGTCCATTCGGCGACGATGGCGTCGACCTCCTCGCGCCGTTCGGTACGCGCCGCCGGCGTCGCATAACGCGCATCCCCGAGCAGATCGTCTCGCCCCATTACTTTCAGCAACCGCGTCCAGTGCTCGGGGTTCGCAGCGGACGTGTAAACGTATACATAGTCGTTCGGCCCGCCCCCTTTGCAAGGATACACCCCGATCGGCGGATTTCCGCCGCCGACGGTCTTCGAACCGGCTCGCGGCGCGGGCTTGCCGTCGGTGCGTTCCATGTACGCGAAGGCGTTGCGAATGTAATGCAGGATCGAATCCTGCATAGCTAGCTGAAGGTGCTCGCCTTGCCCCGTGCGCATCCGCCGCACGTAGGCACCCAGGATTGAAATCGCCATCAGCATACCGGTGCCGGTATCGCCGATCGTCGCACCCGGTTTGCAGGGCGGACCATCTTCCTCACCGGTAACCGACATCAAACCGCCGCAGGCCTGTGCGATCATGTCGAAGGCGAGGCCTTTCTCAAAGGGGCTGCCCGTGCCAAAGCCCTTGATCTGACAAAAGATGATGCTCGGGTTGATCGCTTTGACGACGTCGTAGCCAAGGCCAAGCCGCTCGATCGCGCCGGGGGCAAAATTCTCGATCATCACGTCGGCCTGCTTGACCAGGTTCTTGACGATCTCCAGCCCACGCGGATCCTTCAGATTGACTGCGGTCGAACGTTTGTTCGAGTTGTACTGTAGGAAATAATTGGCGTCTTTGTCACCGCTGGTGCGGCCAGACGATCGGCCGGGATCGCCGAGGCCGGGATTTTCGACCTTCACGACGTCGGCGCCGAGCCAAGCAAGGGCTTCGGTGCAAGATGGGCCAGCCTCGAATTGGGTCAGATCGAGGATTTTCAGGCCGGCAAGGCAATTCTCTCCGCTCATGGCTTTGTTCCCTTTCTTGGTGCGTTGTCCCCAGCTTAGGCACGACTCCGGACTCCCGGCAATTGCGACGCCACCAAACTACCGCCGCCGCTAAACGAGCCGGCGGCCAGAAAGTCCCGGTGTAAGCAATCGCTGGGATCGCCGTGTTGGCAAGCGCATGCTGGAGGAAAATCGCCAATCCAGTGGTGCCGCCCCAACAAGGCCGAACAGCAGCAGCGCAAGCCCTGGTGACACCATCGCAAATCCCATGATGTCGAGCCGGCGCGGCGCCACGGTTTCGTCTCGCGGCAGGACACGCCAGGCAAAGACGATCGCCAACAAGCCAACCGGCATGTTGACGAAGAAAGTCCAACGCCAGGGCAAATAGGACAAAATCAGGCCGTCCAGGCCCGGGCCGAGCATCTGGCCGATCATGACGGGCATGACCCACTGGATGGTGCCGAGTGGAGCGTGAAACGCCCGTCCGATGGTGTCCAGGCCATCGTCGCGTCGCAGCCCAACAGCAGCGGCCCGCATGTGCACGCAGCAGCGATGACCCAAACGCGGCGGCCGAAAGTGTCGCTCATTTCAGGTGTCACGGGTTGGGGCGTGGCGGGTTTGCTGCTGTGCAAACCCTGATAACATGCTGCCAGCAATCAGGAGGAATCAGACAATGGCCCGTATCCCGCTCCGTCACGGCGCCTTCCTGCCGCCGTTTCACCCACTGGATGAAAACCCGGCAGCCTGTATCGACCGCGACCTGGAACTAATGCAGTGGCTCGACAAGCTTGGCTTTCATGAAGCTTGGATCGGTGAACACCACTCCGCCGGTTGGGAGTTGATTAGCTCTCCGGAATTGTTCATCGCTGTCGCCGCCGAACGGACGAAATCCATCAAATTCGGAACCGGCGTGATATCCCTTCCGTATCACAACCCGCTGATGGTTGCGAACCGGATCATTCAGCTCGATCATCATACGCGGGGACGGGTGATGTTCGGGGCCGGCCCTGGCTTACTGGCGTCCGACGCTTTGATGATGGGCATCGACCCGGACACCCAGCGCGATCGCATGGCCGAAGCGCTGGACCTGATCCTGCGTCTGTTCAAGGGCGAGACCGTCACCGAAAAGACCGATTGGTACAATTTCGTTGGCGCCCGAGCCCACATCCTGCCTTACACCAAACCTTACCCCGAGGTCGCCGTCGTCAGCTCGGTTACTCCGTCCGGTGGGCGGTTGGCCGGTAAGTACGATCTCGCGATGATCTGCGTCGCCGCGACCAACCCATTCGGCTTCGACGCATTAGGCGCCAACTGGAAAATCGCCAACGACCTCGCCGCCGAACACGGTCGCATGATGGACCCTGCCCGGTTACGGTTGGTCGGGCCGATGCACATCGCCGAAACCCGTGCCAAGGCAATGGAAAATGTGAAATTCGGGTTCGAACGGTACCTCGGATACCTGAACAACAATCAACTGCGCTTCAACGTTCCAAAGGGATACGACGCGGCCGAATGGTTTATCGAGAACAAATTCGGCGTGATCGGTACCCCGGACGATGCGATTGCGCTGATAGAGCGGCTGTACGCCAAACAGGGCGATTTCGGCGTGTTCCTGCAACAGGTGCATAACTGGGCCGACTTCGAACAGACCAAGCGATCCTATGAATTGTACCAGCGCTACGTCATGCCGCATTTCTCGTGTGACAACGGGCCGCGGACCGAATCGTTCGATTGGTGCACGGACCATCGTGACCTGTTGTCCGAAAAGCGGGCTTCCGCGGCACGGCTGATGTTCGACAAGCATGAAGCCGAGCAAAAAGCCAAGGAATCAGCGACCGAAGTTGCTCGGCCATTGCCTGGGAAGGACGCCTGGTAATCAGCCGCTAGGCGAAAGCGGCCGCCATCAGCGCTTTTGTGTAGTCCTCGTGCGGCGTTGCGAAGATCGTAGCGGCGTCGCCCTCTTCAACCACCCGCCCACCGCGCAGCACGATTACGCGATGGGCCAGGGCTTTGACGACCTTCAGGTCATGGCTGATGAAGAGATAAGCCAAGCCGTGCCGTGCCTGCAGATCCCGCAGGAGATCGACGATCTGGGCCTGGACCGACATATCGAGCGCGCTGGTGGGCTCATCCAGCACGACGAAGCGCGGTTTCAGGATCATGGCTCGAGCAACGGCGATGCGCTGACGCTGCCCTCCGCTGAACTCATGTGGGTAACGGTCTGTGCTGTCAGGGGCCAATCCGACTTCTTCCAGCACCACGCGGACTCGTTCCATTCTGTCCGCACGGGTCAGCGATGGTTCGTGGATGGTCAATCCCTCGGCAATAATGTCCCCGACCGGTAGACGCGGAGACAAACTGCTGTACGGGTCTTGAAAGACGATTTGCATGCGGGCGCGGAGGGCACGCATCGCACCGTTCCGCAAGGTACTCAGATCCTGCCCAAGGTAGGCCACGCGTCCGACCGCGTGTTCCAATTGCAAGGTTGCCAAGGCCAGCGTGGTTTTCCCCGAGCCTGACTCACCGACCAACCCGACTGTCTCACCCTCCCGCACGGTGAACGACACGCCGTCCACTGCCTTTACGTTCCCAACAATGCGCCGAAGAATGCCGCGGCGAATTGGGAAGTGAACCTTCACGTTGTCAGCCGTCAGGACCGTTTGGGCATTGGCGGGAACTGGAACGGGTGCCCCTTTCGGCACCGAGGCCAGTAGCATCCGCGTATAGGGATGCGTCGGTGCCGCGAAAACCTCGGTCACCGGCCCGGTCTCGACGATCTTCCCATCTTTCATCACCGCGACGCGATCAGCGAAACGACGAACCAGGGCCAGATCGTGGGTGATCAACAACAGGGCCAGACCCCGCTCTTTCTTCAGTCCGGCCAGCAAGCGCAATATTTGTGCTTGGATCGTGACATCCAGCGCCGTGGTTGGCTCGTCGGCGATCAGCAAGGCGGGGTCGTTGGCCAGGGCCATCGCGATCATCACCCGCTGGCGCTGGCCGCCGGAGAACTGGTGGGGAAAAGCCTCTAACCGCGACTCGGCATCGGCGAACCCGGCCTGGGTCAGCGCCCGTATAACGCGCGTCCGTATTTGGTCGGCAGGCAAGCGGTGGTGGAGGGTGATGGCCTCGGCAATCTGTAGCCCTATTCGGTGGAGCGGGTTCAGGCTGGTCATCGGTTCCTGGAATATGATGCCCGCCAGATCGCCTCGCACGCGGTGCAAGGTTGGTGGATCGGCACCGATGATCTCCTGCCCATCCAGCGTGACACGACCGGTCGGGTTCGTGCCGCCGGCCGGTAACAACTGTAAAAGCGAAAGCGCTGTCAGGGATTTTCCGGATCCAGACTCGCCCACCAGCGCCAACGTTTCCCCGCGCTCCAGGTTGAATGACACCCCGTCGACGACCCGCTTCGCCCCGAACGCGACCGAGAGGTTCTGAACCTCGACCAGACTCATGGCGACGATCCGGGCAGACGGCGGGGGTCGAACGCATCTCGCACCGCTTCACCGATGAAAATAAGCAACGTAAGCACACCGCCCAGCACGAAGAATGCGGTGAAGCCGAGCCAGGGCGCCGTGAGGTTGCTCTTTCCCTGCGCCACGAGTTCCCCGAGGGAGGGTGAACCAGGCGGCAGGCCGAATCCCAGAAAATCCAATGTTGACAGCAGCGTAACCGAACCGGACAGGGTGAACGGCAAATAGGTGAGCGTCGCGACCATCGCGTTCGGCAGAATGTGTCGCCACATCACAACGACATCCGAAACGCCCAGCGCCTTCGCCGCCCGCACATAATCCAGGTTCCGGCCGCGCAGGAATTCGGCACGCACCACACCCGTCAAGCTCATCCAGCGGAACAGCAGCAGGAAAATCAGCAACACCCAGAAGCCGGGTGTAATGATGCTGCCCAGGATGATCAGCAGGTATAGCTCCGGCATGCCGCTCCAAACTTCGATGAAGCGCTGGAACAGCAGATCGGTCATCCCGCCGTAGAAGCCCTGCACGGCACCAGCAATCACGCCGACAATCGACGACACCACGGTCAGCGTGAAACCAAATAGCACCGATAACCGGAACCCGTATATCACGCGTGCCAGCACGTCGCGTGCCTGATCGTCCGTCCCCAACCAGTTTCGCCAGCTAGGCGGAGAAGGGGACGGGGTATTCAAATCCTTAACCGAGGTCGTGTAGCTGAACGGCACCGCGGGCCAGAGCATCCAGCCTTTCGCTTCTATCGTTTTGCGCAATTCAGGGTCGGTGTAGTCGGCTTCGGTGGGGAGGAAATCCGGCCCAAAAGCGTCCTCGCTATAGTCTTGCAGTACCGGCACGTACCAGTGGCCGTCATACCGAATCAGCAGGGGTCGGTCATTTGCGATGAATTCGGCGAATAGCGACAGGCCGAAAAGAATCACGAATATCCACATCGACCAGAACCCTCGCCGATTGGCGCAAAAAATCGCGATTCGGCGGCGGGTGACGGGGCTGAGGTTCAAGACCTAGCCTCAAAGTCTATGCGGGGATCGACCAGTGTGTACATCAGATCCCCAACGATCTGCAACAGCAGTCCCACGAGGGTGAACAAATACAGTGTTCCGAACATGACTGGGTAATCTCGTTGGATTGCCGCCTGGAAACCTAAGAGACCGAGCCCATCCAGAGAGAAGATAATCTCCACCAACAATGCGGACGTAAAGAGAATGGAGATGAATGCTTGCGGAAATCCTGCGACGATCAGCAGCATCGCATTGCGGAACATGTGGCCGTAAAGCACGCGCTGCTCGCTGGCACCTTTGGCGCGAGCGGTTACCGTGTATTGTTTGCCTATTTCTTCCAGGAAGCAATTTTTGGTCAGCATGGTCAAACTGGCAAAACCGCCCACCACCATCGCAACTGTGGGCAATACCATGTGCCAGAGGTAATCCATCGCACGCGCAGGCCAGGGCCAGCTCGAAGCGCCTTCGGTGATCAGTCCGCTGAGCGGAAACCAATGGAAGAAGCTTCCGCCGGCAAACAACACAACCAGCATAATTGCCAAAAGAAATCCGGGAACCGCATATCCGATCAGAACGACCGCGCTGGTCGCGACATCGAACCGGCTGCCGTGGCGTACTGCCTTGGCGATACCCAAAGGAATGGATATTCCATAAACAAGCAATGTGGACCATAAACCGAGCGAAATCGATACAGGCATTCTGTCTAGCAACAGTTTCAATACTGTTTGATCCTTGAAAAAACTGCGCCCAAAATCGAACCGCAGATAGCCCGAGATCATATCGCGAAATCGGGTTAGCGGCGGCTTATCGAAACCGAACATTTTGCGAATATCCGCCACGACAGCAGGATCGAGTCCACGTGCCCCACGGTAGCTGCCGGCGCCGCCGAAATCCGAACGTGCGCCCGTCAAGCGGGACGACAGATCGCCGCGCCCCTTTAGTTCGGCGATCATCTGCTCCACGGGGCCGCCTGGCGCAAATTGAATGATGGCGAAATTGATTGCGATGATTCCGAATAAGGTCGGAATTACCAGCAGTAGCCGACGCGCGATGTAGGCCCCCATGTCGGGTTAGCGCCCGCGCGCCGCGTCGCTGGCTAAGGCCTTGGCTGGATCTACCCACCAGGAGTCGAAGTTGATCCCTTCCCGCACCGGCTTGTCCGACCAGCCGAATCGGTTCCACCAAGCGACATGAAATTCCAGGTTGCCCCAGTTTGGCACCAAGTACCAATTCTGCAACAACACCCGATCCAGTGCTCGGGTGGCGTCGCGTAGCGGCGGCCTGGTCTGGGCGGTGACAATTTTTTCCACCAGCGTATCCACTGCGGGGTCGCATACCCCAGCAACATTGGAACTCCCCTGAGCCTTCGCCGCGGCACAGGAAAAATAGTCCCGCAGCTCGTTCCCGGGCACGTCGCTTTGCGGGTAAACCATCATGGTCATGTCGAAATCGAAGTTGTCGGTCAGGCGCTGGTATTGTGCTGGATCGACCATGCGGACGCGGGCATCGATACCCAGCTTCTGTAGTGTTTCGGTATATGGCAGCGTGGGTCGTTCCAGCGATGGCTCATCCAACAGGATGGCAAAACTCATCTGCTGCCCATTGGCGTCGACCAATTTACGGTCCTTGATGGTCCAGCCCGCCTCTTTCAACAATGCGAGGGCTTGGCGCATCTGCTCCCTGTTGTTGCCAGATCCGTCCGTCACAGGCACCGAAAACGGGGTGGCGAAGATTTCGGCGGGTAATTTGGCTTTAAACGGCTCCAGCAAAGCCAGCTCGCCTGCATCCGGCAGGCCGGACGACGCGAGGTCGCTATTGCTGAAAAAGCTCGTCGTCCGGGTGTAAGCGCCGAAGAATAACGCTTTGTTCGACCACTCGAAATCGAACATGATGGCGATTGCCTGGCGGACCCGGCGATCCGCGAACACCGGCCGCCGTGTGTTCATGGCGTAGCCTTGAATACCATTCGGCAAATGGTGCGAGAAGCTGCGCTTGATAACCTGCCCAGCTTTCACCGCTGGAAACTCATAAGCCGTCGCCCAGTTCTTCGACACATTTTCGCTACGTATGTCGATTTGTCCTGCCTTAAAAGCTTCCATCGACACTGTGCCATCACGGAAATATGCAACCCTGACCTGGTCGAAGTTATTGGTGCCCTTCCCGGTCGGCATATTGGCCGCCCACCAGTTCGGGTCTCGCTGGTAGGTTATCGACCGCCCCAAATCGAAGCTGGCCACGCGATAGGGACCGGAGCCAATGGGCGCGTCGGTTAGCGGGCGTTCGAAATCGCGGCCTTCGAAGAAGTGCTTAGGCAGCACCGACAGCCCGCCGACCATCAGCGGCAGGTCTCGATTCTGATTGGACCGAAAGTGGAAGACGACCCGCCGGGGTCCCTCCACCGCCACATCGGCCACATCCGCATATTGGATTTTCATGCTCGGGCGACCATGTGCCAGCAGGGTCCGATAGGTCCAGGCGACGTCCTCGGCCGTGACCGGAGTGCCATCGGAAAAGCGGGCTTCCGGTCGCAGATTGAAAGCCACCCACATCTTGTCGGCCGGCAATTCGATCGATTCCGCGAGATGCCCATATGCTGTCGAGCCTTCATCGGCCGACCCGGTCAGCAAGCTCTCCCACACATGTCCAACCGTGGTGCCCGAGCCGGAGCCGCCGGGCAGAACGAGCCATGGATTCACAAGCCCAAAAGCCGCGGTGCCCCGGAGGATGAACGGGTTGAAACTATCGAACGTTCCCAGCGTGGCCAGGTTAACCGAACCGCCCTTCGGCGCGTTGGGGTTAACATAGGGAAAATAAGGGAAGTCTGGCGACAAGGCGGGCGTGCCCAACACTGTCAGCGCACTGCTTTTGGTCACCGGCCCGCTATCTGCCCGGGCGACGAGCGGCGGAAGCAGCAACAGGAACAAATAGACGATCGCACGCACGGGCTGCCTCGTGGTCAGGTTATGGTGGCCCCAGCGTGGGCTACCCGTCAGGGCGACGCAACTGACGAATTGTTCAGTTCCGCCACGGCAAGCGGCAGCAAGGCGGGATCGCCGACCGCCAGCACGCGGCCGTCTCCGTCGGGGTGCAACGGCGCACCGCTCCAGTCGGTTACCCGGCCGCCGGCGCCTTCTACCACCGCGACCAGTGGCGCCCAGTCCCAAATTTTCATGTCCGATTCGGCGACGATATCGATTTGGCCGAGGGCCAACAGGCCATAGGCATAGCAGTCGCCGCCCCAATAGTTGCGACGCACCTTCCCTGCCAACTGCTGCCAGCGCGGCATGTCGCCGCCTTCCAACATTTCCGGGCTGGTGCAGGACAGTTCAGCCTCGGACAGAGACCGGCACGGGCGGCAGCCAATGCGCCCGCCTAGCGGCCCACGGAACACCGACCTCTGTCCCGCGGCGCCGATCCAGCGCTCCCCCGTCACGGGTTGGTCGATCACACCGAGAATCGGGCGGTCATTTTCCAGCAACGCGATCAGGATACCGAACGTCGGCCGCCCGGTGATGAAGGCCCGCGTACC
Source organism: Acetobacteraceae bacterium (assembly GCA_025352375.1). Lineage (GTDB taxonomy): Bacteria > Pseudomonadota > Alphaproteobacteria > Acetobacterales > Acetobacteraceae > Rhodopila. The sequence goes on from JANXTL010000019.1 coordinate 29,076, forward strand.
GTCGATGGGATCCAGCACCCAGCGCAGCGCCGAGTCCGGCCGATCCAGGCCAAACTCCTCCCCTAAGATACCATGATCGGGGAAACGCTCACGCAGTACGGCCCGCATCGCCTGTTCGGAAGTACGATCGGCGATCGTGACCGGCGACCTGTCGGCTTTCGCATCGGCGGCGACGCCGGCCCTGAAGAACGGCCGGACGACCGCCCCCGCGACATCCGCGGCAGCTTCCGCCGCCGCGATCAGCTGAGGAAGATCCAGGCTCAGGGGAGCGGCACCGGGGTTTTGGACAGGGTCCGCAGATATGCGATCACGTCGGCACGCTGTTCGGCCGACTTGATTCCCGCAAAAGCAGCCATGCGCGTGCCAGGTGCGAATGCTGCCGGTTTCGCCAACCAGGCATTCAGGTCATCGTAGCTCCAGTTGCCGGGCTTACCCTTGATGGCAGCACTGTAATTAAAGCCCTCCATGTGCCCGCGCGCGCTACCGACAGCCCCATACAGGTTCGGTCCGACGCCCGCTTTTCCGCCATCGTTAAACGTATGGCAGGATACGCAAAGCTTCTTGGCCGTGCTTTCCCCGGCCACTACATCGGCCTTGGCCAGCAGCGGTGCAATCGGCGGCAACGGTTCAGCCTTCTCCGGCGCCGAAGTGGCCGTGGCCGGAGCCGCGCCTTCGATCTTCAGCACTTCATGCTCGGGCTTGATATCATGGACGAGGGTGGCGCCGATCCAGCCGGAAAGAAAATAGGCGATGCCAGCGACCAGGATCGCGGCCATGCCCTTGTTGACCTGGGTGCTGTCCATAAGGCGTAACGTCCTCGTCGTATGCCGCGGGCGGCAGGTTCATTCAGGACGCACGACGTTGCGCGCAATGAAGCGCGTCCATAAGCTGGGCGCACCATAAGGAAACCGTCTCAACCCATCAACCCACCCAAACCGCGAAATCGGAGTCACGTGAACCCTATTGTCGTCATTCCCGCTCGGCTGGCCTCCACCAGGCTGCCGAACAAGCCGCTGGCGGACATCCACGGCAAACCGATGATCGTGCATATGCTGGAACTGGGGCTGGAAGCTAACATCGGCCCCGTCGCCGTTGCCTGCGGCGATCCGGAGATCGCAGATGCGGTGCGCAAGGCCGGCGGCCGGGCGGTCCTGACCGATCCCAACCTCCCCTCCGGGTCCGACCGCGTCCACGCTGCCTTGGCGGAACTGGACCCCGACGGTCTCCATGACGTGGTCGTAAACCTCCAAGGCGATTTCCCAACCCTGGAAGCCGCGCAGCTCCGGTTGGTGGTCACGCCGCTGGCCGAACCCTCCATCGATATCGGCACACTCGTTGTACCCATCCACTCGGAGGAGGAGGCCAACACCGCGTCCTTCGTCAAAGCCGCCGTCGCCTTCCCCGATGGCGCGACCATCGCACCGGCGCTCTATTTTTCCCGCACACCAATTCCCTGGGGCGATGGGCCACGCTGGCACCATGTCGGGATCTACGCCTATCGCCGGGCCGCGCTGGACCGATACGTCGCTCTTCCACCAAGCCCGCTCGAAAAGCGCGAAAGCCTCGAACAGCTCCGCGCCCTGGAAGCAGGCATGCGAATCGCTTGCGTGCGTATGGACTACGGTCCGTTTGGCGTGGATACCCCGGCCGACCTGGAACGCGCCCGACAAATTCTGACCCCGAAAGGCACGCCGGCATGAACGGCATCATCGCATTCCAAGGCGTCCCCGGCGCTTATTCCGATCTGGCCTGCCGAGCGGCGTTTCCGGCAATGACGACGTTGCCGTGCGAGTCGTTCGAAACCGCTATGGATGCGGTGCGCGACGGTCGGGTGGCCCTCGCGATGCTGCCTTGCGAAAACAGCTTGGCTGGGCGGGTTCCCGATATTCACCATTTGCTGCCTCAATCTGGATTGTTCGTCGTCGGCGAGCATTTCCAGCGCGTCGAGCACTGCTTGCTAGGCATAAAAGGCGCCACGATCGGCGACCTCAAACGGGCACACTCTCACACCGTCGCGCTCGGCCAGGTCCGCCGCATCCTGCGCGACCTGGGCCTGACTCCGGTGATCGAAGCCGACACCGCCGGTGCGGCCGAACTGGTCGCCAGATGGGCCAACAAGGAAGACGCGGCCATCGCGTCGTCCCTGGCGGCCGACATCTATGGTTTGGATGTTCTGCGTGCCAATGTGGAGGACGCCGCCCACAACACCACGCGCTTTTACATCATGGCGAAAAAGCCCGTGACGCCCGAGGCGACCGCACCCGGCCTCATGACCACGTTCATATTCCGAGTTAGGAACGTACCGGCGGCGCTTTACAAAGCGCTGGGCGGGTTCGCGACCAACGGGGTGAACATGACCAAGCTGGAAAGCTACATGATGGGCGGCGAGTTCGCTGCCACCCAATTCCTGTGCGACGTCGACGGACACCCGGAGCAACCGGCCCTGCGCCGGGCGCTTGAAGAACTGTCGTTTTTCTCGTCGGAGGTCAGGGTGCTTGGCGTTTATCCAGCCGCGCCGTTCCGCCGGGCACAAGGCAACATTGGCTAGCCCGGTTTTTTGGTGCGTGTCCGTTTCGCTGGCACGGCGGGTTCGGAAACGGGCAAGGTCATGCCCGTCATCCGCTCGATCAACGCGTCATAGTTCTTCAGATAATCGACCATGGACAGGCGCGCCTCGGCATACCGGCGGGCGTTCTGCCGTAAGCGCCGGTTAAGCTCCGAATCTTCGATCAATTCCACGGCCGCTTTCGCGAGCGCCGGGGGATCGAAAAACGAGGCCAGAAGCCCATTCTCGCCGTGCGTGATGAATTCCCGGACCGGCTGGGAATCACTGCCCACAATGGCGCATCCGATCGCCAAAGCCTCTCGCAGGGACCATGACGCAACGAACGGATAGGTCAGGTAAATGTGCGCATCCGATCGCTGCATCACCGAAAGGTAGACATCGTAGGGCACTCGTCCAGGAAATACGGCGCGTGAGGGATCGAAGCCCACGCCAATTTCCTTCAGCATAAGGTCCCGCCAGGTGCCACCTTGGGCGGGGGCGTTACCGTAACTCACACCATCGCCGCCAATCATGACGATTTTGATGTCCTTGCGGGCACGCAGCAAATGCGGAATGGCCCGCATCATCAGGGGAAAGCCGCGATAAGGCTCCAAATCGCGAGAAACGTAAGTAATGAGCTTATCGGAGCGCTCAATCGTCATACCGCCTAGTGTCAGCGGCGCCCGCCGAACCTGGGGATTGGGCTTGCAGATATCCAGATCGACCCCTTCCCAAAGCAGGTTGATGCGCTTACGTGCCCATTCGGGGTAGGTCGAGATTTGCCATTCGGTCGGGGATTGGCCTTCCGCATCCAAATTCAACGCAATATGATTGACAGCATTCTTAGCTCGAATACGGGGAAAATCATCCACACCAGTCGGGAATTCGGGGTCGAACCCCACATCGATTCCGAGTGGCTGGTAGTAGAACTCCAGGTACCCGAGCATCGGTACTTTCGGCCAAACGTCTCGTATATTGAGCATCTCGCCCCAGCCATGGTGCCCGATAACGATATCCGGCTCGTAGCCCAGCAGTTTCAGATTGGCCGCCATACGACCGGCAGCATCCGCGCGCCGAACGGCTCCATCCAATTCCCGAGCCGCGACATGCGTTTCCGCGGCGGCCGGTAACGGCTTGGCATATGGCACTTTGCGTACGCCATTTATAATATTGTCGTTATTTTCTGATATAAAAACGATATCGTGCTGCTGGGCTTTTACCAGATGCCGCACGACATGCAGAAACTGCCCAGGAAAATTCTGGTGAACAAACAGGAATCTCACGCCGGCCCGACCCTATGCCGTTACCGCCGTGCAGCCCTGGGCACGGCTTTGGGCTTGGCGGTTTTGGCGGTGGCCTGGCGCCCGTCTCGCGGTCGAATTTCGATCTGGAAAGCCTCCAGGGCAGCCAGACTCTCGGCTTCGCAGGATTCGCCCACCGGCACCGGCCCAACGGCACTTCCATCGATGAACGTCGCAGAATAGCTGCACGTGTATGCTTTCGCGGCATTGCCTTTAAGGCGCAGCTTGAAGCCCAACAACGGTAACGCCATCCCACGGCTGCCGCAGAATTTGCCGCCTTGCACCCACGGGGACAGCCAGCCGCGGCCCAGCACACCTTGGTATTCGATATCGTCGGCATCGATGCCCAGATGAGGGGCGATACCGAAACCTTCCATCCACAACCGGCTGCCGCGTGTGCCAATCCAGTCGCCGATCTTGCAGCCGACGTCGCCGGTGCGCTCCACATGTGCGATCACATCCGCCTCCTCGGGCGGCGCGGTCGCTGCGAGCGCCGGCTGCGGTGCAGCAGCGGGAACATCGCCATTCAGGCGCAAAACCTGGAGGCGAGGCGCGGTATCGGCGGTCTGCCGCCCGCTCTGATAGATTGTCACCAGGATTTGCGCCGGGCCCTCGGTAACCCGCACCAACGCACCTGTACCATCGAGCCAGCCATCTGGCCGGAAAGTGCTGATGCTCACGGCGTCGGGCCGGCTGCCCCGGCCAGGAGCCAAAGACACCCGTACACCGGGCAACCCGGTCGCTGGATCGGAGGGGGGGCTGCCAGGTGCCTGAAAAACACAAAACAAACCAGCATCGAGGGTCATCAAGTTGCCGGACACACGCAATTCGGCGATCCGGTTCGCCGTGGCCGGCACGCCCTCACCCGGGCGCTCCGCATCGGCTTCGTGCTTCGCAGGCACCGCGCTGGCGGCTTCAGACATACGGGAATCTCACTCTATCGAAGGGACGTATCATCAAGGTGGTTCTATGACAAAAAACACCGGCTCGGGAGTCCTGAAACGACGCCCCCGACCCCTTGCCGACAATCATTCATGTCCGAAGCGCCGTGCCGCCGCAAGCAACGCATCGTTTATGGCCGCCGGCGACAAGCCCAGAGGCAACAGAATCCCTCGTCCAGTCGCACGGATCCGTTCGGCCGGCGCGCCGATATCGAACGCCGCGACCCGCAAACCAGCCTGCCAAAGTTCGGTGAGTGTCAGGCTCCAGGTTTCGGGCCAGACGGAGGGTACAAATCCCATCGTGGCGTTCTGCGCCCGCACCAGGCCGACTGCCTCCCCAGGCTCGTAAGTGCCGGTGATATGGGCACGTCCTGTATCGAGCAACGTGGCGTCATCCGTCGTATCTCCGACAACCAGAAATTCGATCCCGAGCGTTCGGTCGGCGGCATCGCGGGCGCAGGCCAGAAGCACGTCAAAGCCCTTATGGGGGCCGATCCCGCCGAGGACGCAAATTCTGACTGTACCGCTGGAACCGGCCAAAGGGGGAAAGCCGGTATCGTGACTGTGGGGCACAACGACTATCGGTAGGGCCGGAAAATATCGCCTCATGCGCATCGCCGTGTCCGCGGACGGCGCGATCGCCCGGCGCGCTTTGGCGAGAAACGCGGCCGAACGCCGGCGCAGCGCGCCGACGCCAATCGCCTCGCCGGTCAGGCTGCCGTTGCTGACAAGGCACGCATTGCATCCCGCCAGGTCTGGTTCGCCACAATAACGATTTTCCGCCCCCACAAGAGAAATACGCGGGCATATCCAGGCGTAGTCATGGATGTGAACGTCGTACGGTATGCCAAGCCGCCTCACGGCATCGTAAATTGTGGGCCCATGGCCAAGCAGATGGTGGACTTCGATCCATGCCGGATTCTCGCGGCGTAGAAAGCGCAGCAGCGCAGGCATTTCATCCGGCAGCCCAAACCGTAGGTTGGGAAAACCGCCGTCAGGCGCATCGCCCACGATGACGCCATGCCGCCCGTCCGCCATTTTCGACGGACGCAGAATAATCGGCCGCAGGCCACCCAGCCGATATCCAGCCGCCGCGCTGGCAACGCGTTGCTCCACGCCCCCCCCGTGGGCATGCGTGATCAAAATGACCGATCGCTGCCCACTTGTTGCCGCGGCATGCCAACGTGCCTCATCCAACCGTTTCCTGGCGAACGCGAGCGGATCCAATGCGAGAAACGCACGCATCGACGCCTTATGGGTGGGATGCAGGCGGCTCACAATCGCCTCGTTGCGCATCATCAGTTGATCGATGGGCGGGCCCCGATCGACTTGACCGCCGCGGCCAACAAAAAGACCGGGCAAAGCCACGTGGCGCCAGCCGAGAACCCGTGCCCGGAGACAAAAATCAGTCTCGGCGCCGTGGCCGCCAACGAAGATATCGGCGTTGAATATTCCGACTCCATCCAGACAGGCGCGTTTGACGAAAAGACAGCCCGCGACGCCGACAGGGATCTCGGTTGAAACGGTCGCGTTTGCCCGCTGGGCCAGGCGATCCAATTGAATTGTCTGCGCTCGATCCCACCCGGCACCCGTGGTGCGTGGCATCGGATAGGATACAAACGCAGCATCGTTGGAAAAGGGGGTAACGGTTCCGATGTCCGGCTTGGAATAAGCTGCCGTTATCAAGCGCTTCAACCAACCAGGGGGTACCACCGCATCGTTGTTCAGCAGCACAACGTCGCGATCCGCGCAAGCCGCGATCCCGGAATTCACACCGGCTGCCCATCCCAACCGACGGTCATGGCGCAGCACTTCAACCTGTATTAAATGACCGAACGCCTCCGCCAGTGCTCCTTCTGGCAACGTATCGTCGACCACAAGCAACAGACTGTCTCCGAGATCGCTTGCCAACACGCTTTCAAGGCAGGCTATCGTCGAGGCTGCCTCGCCGACGGCCGGCACCACCACGGCGACCGGACGCGGTGCTGCCGCGTAAGCAGCTGACAGCGGGCTAACCGACCGTGCGCCACGCCGGGTTGCGATCCTATCCAGCAAGCCAGGGGTCAGCGGGCCGCCCAGTAAATCGGCACTATCGCGGCCTACGATGCGGAACGGCCCGGCCGCCCCATCGAGTTGCGCCGCCGATACACGGAATTCCCGGGGACGCAGCCACCCATTGTTGCCCGGGACCGCCACTTCCGCAGCCTTACATATAATGCGCCTTACAACGTGGCCCGAGACATCCAGAACCTTCAGTTCTGGCTTGGTTTCCGGATCGCCCGGATGCGCGGCCCAGCCGCGAAGGCCGCCACCGGCGACATCCACATATCCCACGGTTCGACCGATCGCCGTGACGTTGATCGGGCTCCCGAGCAGCGGGATCCCGTGCGCGCCGATCATGAGCGACCGCGCCTGGGTCCAATCCACCCGGGCATCGCTGAGCGAGACGGTGCGTCCGTCGATGTTGACTTCGAGATCGGAGGTTGTGTTGGGACGCACCAACGGCCGCCCGGTTCCAAGCAAGCCGCACCACCCAGGCAAGCCCAATGCCCGCACGACCGCGTTCGCTATGGGTTCGGTTCCCGGCGGGGGGGCGTAGCGACGCAGGGCGGCACCGACTGCATCGGCCGCGCTGGCAGGATCGCCCATGAGCATTCGTGCGCCGGCCAGACCCCACCATGCCTCCCTCAGATCGCCCGATGTCAGAATTTCCTGAAACAGACCAGCAGCACGACTATTGTCGGAACCCAAGCAGGCTGTAGCCAAGGTTTGCGCGATCCGTAAATCGGACGGAACGAGCCGATGTGCCCGTTCCAGCCAGCGGATCGCCGAACGCCGGTCGCCTTCCGCGGCAGCGGCAAGGCCTTGGTCACGGGCCGCACGGGCCAGTGTCGCGGCTTTAGGTTCGGCGTCGGCCGCCAAATTCGATGCGTGGGATTCCTCGGCGTTCAGGTGCCAGCTTCCACCGGCAGCGCCGCCAGATCGGCCCGAGCCTCCTCGAGCCCCTGTTCGGCCGCGCGTTCGAACCATTCGCGAGCCTGTTCGATATCCAATTCGCCTGCCAGATTGCGCGAAATATAACGACCTAACATCATCTGTGCATGCGGATGTCCGAGTTCAGCCGCCGCTCGAAACCATTTCTGGGCCGTCACGCGGTCGGTCGGGACTTCATGGCCCCCCCCGTACATGGCACCCACCGCGAACATCGCCCCGATGTGCCCACGATCGGCGGCGTTCTGAAAAAGCTCAAGCGCACCGATATGATCTTTTGGACCGCCGCGTCCGGTCAGCATCAAGTCCCCCAGAAGTGTCGAAGCGTCGGTCATGCCGACACTCGCGGCCTTGGATAGCCAAGCCCGTCCTTCCTCCAGATTCTGTTCGACGCCTCTACCCTCGACATACATTCGGCCGAGCCAGTATTGCGCGTTCACAACTGTATCGGCAGCCTTTCGAAGCCATTCGGCGGCTTTACGTTCGTCCTTTTCGATTCCCAGGCCTTCTGCCAGGCAAACGCCGAAGTTGAATGCCGCCACCGGGTCGCCCGCCGCGGCAGCCTGCTCGAACCATGCTCGGGTGCGCGTGGAATCCTGCTCATCGCCTTCACCTTTGAGCAACAGATTGCCGAGGTCCACGTTGGCGTGCCGATCGCCGCCCTCAGCCGACACGCGCAGCCAATTCGTTGCTTCGGCCTGATCGCGCGGAACGCCTGCTCCGGTCATGTAAAGCATCGCCAGCGCACGGGACGCACCACGATGACCCGCTTCGGCTGCACGGCGGAACCACATCGCGGCCTCGGCGTAATTCGGCGGTAACGCGCCACCCGTCGCATAGAGATCGCCGACCACGGCCGCGGCTTCCGCGTCACCGGCAAGCGCCGCCCGTCGGAGCCAGGATTCACCCTCGTGCAGATTCTCTGGGACCCCCAATCCCTTCACCAACGCAAGTCCCCATCGCGCCTGCGCACTACGATGACCTTTTAGAGCAGCCTCGCGATATAGTTCGGTGGCGAGAACGCTATTTTGCGGGACACCGACACCCCGATCGATGAGCATGGCATAAAGATAGAGTGCGGTTGCCAACCCTTGATCGGCGGCGAGGCGCAGATGGAGAACCACCTCCTCCTGCACCTCGGAGGCGGAAGCGTTGCGTGCTAACGCAAGAGCGTAACCCAGGTGACCTTGCGCGCATTTGCCTTCAGACGACTGCTTGTACCAGCGGTCAGCCTCCGCGACATTACGAAGGTCTTCCGGCCCGGCGCTGAGAACATAGGCTAACAGTGCTTGGCCTTCGGCTGACCCACCTTCGGCCGACCGGCGCGCCCATTTGGCGGCGTTGGGAAAATCCGGTGCGGTTTGGGCTTGCCCGCCGAACAACGACATACTGGGGGCCGTATCACCGGACGTGAAACCGTCCGCCAACCCGTGTAGCAACATGGTCGCTAACACGACCTGGGCTTCGACGTGTCCTTGGTTCGCGGCTCGTTCCAGCCACCGAACGCCATTGCCGCGACTGTGAGGGACCCCTGCGCCCTCCAGGTAGCAGCGGCCTACACGATATTCGGCTTCCTTAACGCCACCCTGCGCCGCGCGTGCCAGGTGGGGGAATGCCCGTTTCGCGTCGCCGCCATCCAGCAGTCGCAAACCGTGGCGAAGTGCCCCGGCTGCCGACAGATGCGCGATCAGACCATCAAACAGCGCCATTGCGTATCGGCCCAACTGTGGATCGGCAGGTCATCAAGGTTCCCGCATGCCCTCTTCCGCCAACGGTGCGTAGCGTCCGACCAGGTATTTCATGATGGAGCGTTTGCCCACCAGGATGTCCGCTGTGACGGACATGCCAGGGATCAGTCGGAAGCCTTTGGGAACATCGTGAAGATCGACCCGATCGAGGGTTACCCGTGCCCGATACCAGATGCCCGCCGCGCCCGGTCCCGTCTGAACCGGTAAAGCACCGGTCGGATTCCGCTGCTCGTCCTGCTGTGTAAAGCTATCGGCGCTGATGATCCGCACGATCCCGTGCGCCATGCCGTACTGCGTATAGGGAAAGGTATCGAATTTGACCGCGACCGGGTCGCCTAGATGCACGAAACCATTCTCCGTTCCGGGGATATTGATCTCGACCTCCAGGGGCGCGTCAGTTGGCACGAGACTGAACATCTGCTGACCGGCGGTCACGACCGATCCGATCGACATCTTGCCGATGCTCAACACCGTCGCGTCGCGGTCGGCGCGCAGTTCCACCAATTGGCGGCGCAGCTGTGCCTTATTCAGGGATTCGCGCGCGTCGGATAATTTACCGGTGGCGTCCGACAATTTCTCCGCGATATCCGCATGCCAGGACTGCTCATAACCGTCGCGCTCCGCCTTCAAAGCCGCGAGGTCGCGTTGGGAACCGATCACCGCCTGTTCGGCTGCGTCGCCGGTGCGTTGGATTTCGGCGCGGGCATCCATCGCGGCGAGCGTATTGATCTTGCTGCCGACGTTCAAATGCTCGAGTTCCTTACGCATCTGCTCGACCGTCTTGGCGTAAGCTAAACGATCGCGATAAAAGCCAACGTCCGACTTAGCCTTGCGGATCGTCGCTTCCAGGCTATCGAGTTTCTCTCGGTAATTCGCGATCTTGTAGCCGAACTCGGATTGGCGTTGGGCGAAGATCGCCGCCTGCAATGCGAGGTTGGGGTCCAATCCAGAATAGGTGAACGGGCGATGATCCAATTCCGCCTGTAAGCGAGATACTTGTGCCTGTAACGTCGATACCTGCGCGGCTAATGCGCCAAGATCGGCCGCTGCGAACGTCGGATCGAGCCGGGCCAATACCTGACCGGTGTGTACCGACTCGCCCTCATGCACCTCGATCGTGCGGACGATTGAGGTTTCCAAGGGCTGAACAACCAACGTCGCGGACTGGGCAACCACGCGCCCCGGTGTCGCGACAACCCGGTCGACTTTGACCAAAAACGCCGCCACGATACACAGAATCACCATCGAGCCGATTGACCAGCTAATGTTCCGCGCGCCCCGCGGTATGGGGGTATTGATGATCGCGGTGGACGGCGACTGGAATTCCAAAATGATCGGAAGAGTCGGGTCGGATGCCTCAGCAACCGCGGTCGTTCGCCCTTTCGACGCCGGGCTAGGAAGAAGCTGCATTACGGGCACCTGGCTTATCGAGATGGCGGTTTTGCTGCGCCCAAAGCTGGCGGTAGACCGAACACCGCTCCAGCAGAACGTCATGGGGTGCGATATCGAGCAGTTGGGCCTTGTCCAACACCATGATCAGATCGCAGTCGACGAGCGAGGACAGGCGATGCGACACAATCAACATCGTACGGCCGCGTGCGATCCGCAGCAGATTGGCGTTGACCAAGGCCTCGCTCTCGGGATCTAGGGCACTGGTTGCCTCATCGAGAATGAGGATTCTGGGATCCGTGATAACGGCCCGCGCGATAGCCAATCGCTGCCGTTGTCCGCCAGACAGGTTCGGAGAACCTTCTTCGATGTAGGTTTCGTAGCCGGCGGGCATCCGTTCAATGAATTCCTCCGCACCGGCGAGCCGAGCGGCCCGAATTGCATCTTCCATCGTCAGGCCTGGCCGGCCGGCCAGGATATTGTCGCGAATGGACCCACGGAACAGGAAGTTCTCCTGTAGCACGACACCGAAACTGGACCGGAGGTGACGCAGGTTGATGGCGCGCAGATCGGCGCCATCGATTTTCACAAAACCGCTATATTCCCGATTGATGCCTTGCAGCAGACGGGTGACTGTCGACTTGCCGGATCCGGAACGCCCGACCAGGCCAAGCATGGTCCCAGCCGGAATTTCAAATGTGATCTTGTTGAGCGCCGGCAATTTGGTCCCGGGGTACGTAAAGGTGACATCCTCGAACGCCACGGCGCCAGCGAACTTAGGCCGCACACCGGTACCGGCATTGTCGATTTCGAGAGGCTGATTGAGAACGTCAGCGGCCTGCCCCATGGCACCGCCGACTTCTTCCCACTCCTCAATCAAGCGAGCGAGGCTGACCAGCGGAGCGCTAACACGTTGAGATAACATCATAAACGCGAACAGACCGCCTACCGCGATGCCGGTCTCGTCCGCTAAGGACATATAAGCGCCGATCATAACGATACCGACCCACATGAACCGTTCGATCGGGGTCACCAAGGTCTGAGGCCAATTCGAAAGCCTGCCCATCGCCAGTCGCCATTTACCGGCTTCCGCGACCCGTTCGTCCCACAGAGACTTTCGCTGCGGTTCGAGCGCCAGGGATTTGACGGTCTTGATTCCGAAAATCGTCTCCCCCAGTGCCGCTGATTTGTTTGTTTCAGCGACCAGCACTCGCCCGTAAATGACCCGGATCGGACGCAGGTAGGCAAGAATGATCAACATGATCAGCGCTGCACAAACCACGACGATCCAGGCCAATGTCGCGTTCAGCCAAAACAGGAACGGCGCGAGCACCGCCAAAGTGATCAAGTCGAGAAGCGTGGCCATGAGTTTGCCGGTAATGAACTGGCGAACCGTATGGACCGAGGTGATTTTGTACATTGTTTCGCCGGCCGGATGCCGTTCGAAATAATCGAGCGGAAGACGAATCAGGCGATTGAATACATGCAGGTTAATCTTGGCATCGATGCGAACACCGATCACTAAAATGATCAACCGGCGGGCGTGACCAAGCAGCGTTTCGTACAAGATCATGATCGCGAGGATGATCGAGACGAGCATCAACGTCGAATAGCTGTGATGGGTCAGGACCTTATCGATCACCGTCATAACGATCAGTGCCGGAAAGATCGTCAGAAAGCTTAGCGCGACGGACCCGATGAACAGGTCGCGAAGCCCCTTCCCTTCCAGCGCCACCAGGCCGAACAACCAGCGTAGGGAAAACGGCGGCTCTGCGTCGGCATGACCGCGCTGAGCGCGCAGCAGGATGGCCTCCCCGTTCCATACCTCGGCCAGACGCATCTCATCGACCTGCACCGGCGGGTCCGCTTCCGGGGCGCGAGGATCGCGCACCATGACAATTTTATGTTCGGCACTGGCGCCGGTCAGCAGTCCGGCCGTACCGTCCGTGAACAACAGGACGACCGGGCCGGTTTCATGGAAGCCCATGAGATGACGCCACCGGAGCCGTACGGCACGAGACCACATGCCGGCGCCCTGCGCCCACGTCGAAAGTGCCGCGGCGGTCGGCACCCGATCGCCGCCCTCGCCGCGATATTCGGCCGGGTCCAGCTCAAGGCCGTAGTACCGCCCGGCCATCATCATTGCCAGCAAACGAGGATGAATCGGTCCCGATCGCGGTGTCTCGGCCCCCATCGACATGCCCGCCTGAGCGTCGGCCCCACCCCCACCCGATTGGGGGACCGGAGCGCCGGGCTGTCTACCAAGCCAAGGCTGGCCGGAGGTATGTCCGTCAGAAATGTCCACAAGCAGACCCTTTTAGAGGCACCGGGAAAAATGCCCGATCCACCTCGATTGACAAGCCGCGGGGCTCGCTATGGCGGCGCCCATCACATGAGCTACCCCCAGCCCGACCGCAACCGATGATATCGTTCATGGAGGTTTTTGGCCATCACGGGCTATGCCAACCAAATCACAACGCCGCGTTGCTAAGATTTTCCATAAAAATAACCAATTATTTGTTTTTTGAGACTATCTATCGCGCATTTGTGCTTTAACGTGCAATCGGATCGGGCAACCCTGGCCCTAACCGCGTTGGCAATTTTACCTTATGACACAGGCCCGATGCAAGGACAAACAGATCATGGCTATCGCTGACACCGTGGGCGCTTTCCTTCCGGGTGCCCGGTTCGAACGTGCGCCTTTGGCTACCGGCCGTCTGTCTGGCCTGACGTTCGCCGTAAAAGATCTTTATGATGTCGCCGGTTGCATCACGACCTATGGCAATCCCGATTGGGCGCGCACCCATCCAGCCGCGTCGGCCACCGCGCCAGCAGTGTTGACGCTGCTTCAGGCCGGCGCCCATCTGGCCGGGAAGACCAAGACGGTCGAACTAGCCTACGGCCTGACGGGGGAGAATGTTTGGCACGGCACGCCGCTCAACCCCGCCGCGCCCGATCGCTTTCCCGGTGGCTCCAGTTGTGGTTCCGCGGCAGCCGTGGCGGCCGGTTTGGTCGATTTCGCGCTGGGTTCCGATACGGGCGGGTCCGTGCGCATACCGGCGAGCTACTGCGGCATTTTCGGCATCCGCCCCAGTGCCGGGGCCATCAGCCTCGCAGGCGCCTGCCCACTGGCGCCGAGCCTCGATACACCCGGCTGGTTCGCTCGGTCGGCGTCATTGTTGACCGGTGTCGGCGATGTACTGCTCCCAACAAATCGGCAGGGCGCCGACGGCCCCCTCCTGCGGGTTGAGGAAGCCTGGGTCAACGCACAACCCGAGGTCGCAGACACCCTTCGCCCGGCCCTCGAAAAGCTAGAGCAACTGCGTGGGCGAGCTGTTGGGATCCGTCTGGTGCCGGAAGGCCTCGCGACTCTGTTCCAGCATTTCCGCGTTGTTCAGGCCGAGGAAGCCTGGGCAGCTCTGGGCGCCTGGGTGGCAGCTATAAATCCGACTTTCGGACCGGGTGTCGGCGAACGTTTTGCCGCCGCTCGGGCCACGGACCCGGCCGAAGCGGCACTCGGCCGCGGGTTCCGCCGTGCTCTCCAAGCCCGCATTCGTCCCATCCTTTCAGGCGGGGCAGTTCTGGTCTACCCGACGAGTCCCTGCCCGGCACCGCTGCTCACCGCGAGTCTGACAGAACAGGATGCGGTGCGCCAGGCCACCATGGGCGTGACGGCGATCGCTGGTTTCTGCGGATTGCCCGAGGTCACATTGCCGGTCGCCACCGTAAACGGCGCCCCGGTCGGGTTGTCGCTGGTCGCGGGACAAGGGCAGGATCGTGCATTGCTCGCATTGGCGTGCGACGCCGCCGCTATACTGGGGTTGCCCGTCTGATACCAAGCCTAGCATTCTGCGGCGGACAGTTGGGGAATCGGCCCACGGGGAATCGACAATGGACATTCGCGACGCCACCGAGGCGGATATGCCGGCCATCCAGGCGATCTACGCCCACCATGTGACGACCGGCACCGGCACCTTCGACGAGCAACCGCCGACCGCCGAAGAGATGACGGACAAATTCCGCGAAGTGGCGGAACATGGCTGGAGCTGGCTGGTCGCCACCGACGCGACGGGGGTGCTGGGATACGCCTACTATACCCAGTTCCGCGATCGCTCCGCCTACCGGTATTGCGTGGAGGACAGCATCTACGTCCGTGATGACGTGCGTGGGCAAGGGGTTGGCAAAACGCTGGTCTCCGCCCTGATCGAACATGCGACCGCACGAGGCATGCGCCAGATGATCGCGGTGATCGGTGATTCCGAGAATGTCGGCTCGATCGGCGTGCATGCCAGCCTTGGGTTTCATATGGTCGGTACGCTGCGCGCCGTGGGCGTTAAATTCGGCCGTTGGGTCGATGTTGTCTCCATGCAACGGGCCCTGGGCCGCGGCGATGCGAATGTACCGGACTAGATGCTGCGGGATCGACGTATCTGGTTCATGGCGGCCTATGGGTTCACCGCCGGGCTGCCGCTGCTGCTGTCGGGGTATATTTTCAAGCTCTGGCTGACCGAGGCCAGCGTATCGCTGACGATTATCGGGCTTACGACCTATATCGGGCTGGCCTATTCGCTCAAATTCCTCTGGGCGCCCGTGCTCGATCGGACGCCACCCTCCCCTTTCCGTCGGCTCGGACGGCGTCGCGGCTGGCTGGCGATTATCCAGCCGGCACTGATCGCGTCGACAGTGCTCCTCGCGCTGTCGAACCCGGCCTCGGCGCCGGGTTGGTCCATAGCCGCCGCGGGGATGGTGGCGTTCTGCTCGGCCAGCCAGGATATCGCGATCGACGCCTGGCGGATCGAGCTATTCCCGGAACGCCAGCAGGGCGGGGCGCTGGCCGCGTATGTCTGGGGCTACCGCATCGCCATGCTGGTCGTGACCCTCGGGGTTCTCCGGTTGGCCGGCAACATTGGATGGCACATCAGTCTATTCGGCGTCGCGGTGTTGATGGCGATCGGTCCGATCGTCACCCTGCTGGCGCCGGAGCCGGAAGCTCTGCCGACCGGCGCCACATCCGAGACCGGTGTCGTAGACCGGCTGAAGGCCGCGGTGGTGGATCCGCTTCTGGAATTCCTGACCCGCCCCGGCGCCATCGCGATCCTCGCGTTCGTGGCGCTATTCAAACTGGGCGAAGCGTTCGCGGGGCTGATGACCGGGCCGTTCTATCGTGCCCTTGGTTTCAGTTTGCCGATCATCTCCAACAATGCGTGGTTCTCCTTGGGCGGCACGTTGGCGGGATACACCGTGGGCGCGTGGCTGGTCGCCCGCATCGGTGTCGGCCGAGCGCTCATTGCCACGGGTTGGACGCAGACCCTGGCGATGGCGATGTATGTCGTGCTGGCGCAATCGGCCGGCCTGACGCCCATGCTATATGGCACGGTGACGACCGAGGCCTTTGCCCAGGGCATGGCCGACGCCGCGTTCCTGACCTACCTGTCGGGACTGTGCTCCCGTCGGTTCACCGCGACGCAGTACGCGCTGCTGTCCTCGGTGCCAGCCTTCGCCATTCATACGATCGGCCCGTGGTCCGGTGCCGTAGCCTCGGCTACCGGATGGTCCTGGTTCTACGTCCTGAGCCTGCTCGGCGCGTTGCCGGCGATGGCGCTGATGCTCTTCCTGCTGCGGCGCTACCCGCCGGCCGAGGCAGCGGCGTAGACCATGATCGTTTGAGGTTGCATGCGATCTCGGCGTTGGATCACGCTCTAAGCCTTTGTTTGAGAGGGTGATTCACGCCCGAGGTTGAAGTCAACCTCGGGCGATCGCGCTCTAGGCCTGCTCAGCGATAAACTGCTGCAATTGCTTCAGCCGTTTTTGGATCGCGTCAGCCGGGCCAT